>NZ_JARESO010000099.1:0-16554 GCF_046030175.1 Paraburkholderia sp. RL17-373-BIF-A | reverse complement strand
CTTTGGTCCCATATGCGTGCGGCGGCGCATATGGGTCGTCGTCGTGCATGTCCGATCATTCGGATTCGTTTGGCGCTCAGCAGGGCACCAGTTGCTCGGGCCCTTTGTGCCCACAGACTTTCTTCTGCACACTACTCAGCGCGCTACCCCGCGATGCGCCGTTCGGCGGACGCACGCCGGCTCAACGGCGAGTGTAGAGCTCGATATGGAAATCAAGGGCGCTGAATGGCCTTTCGAGTGTCACAGACCGGCCGAGCTTCGGACGTTCGCAGTCCAACTTTGAAAGGCCGAAGTGGGTCGACAAGCGTCTTCCGCGACATCCCCCTCAGCGCTTTCGAGACGCTCGGCGCGCTGATCGTGTTGGCTGCTATCAACGCAGTCCGATTGTTTGGAGTCCTCCATTCGTTAGCGTGACGCTGCTTTTTCGCGTCACGGCATCGACTTCTTTCGCCAATCCCGACTATCGAGTGGCCACCGTCCACGAAGGCCGCAACGCGCCGCGCGAAATCGCCTAGCCTTGTTTCTGGCGTATCGAGACGACACCGGAGTCACGATGAGACGACGTTCACGGTTGCGAGTATGCGATCATTCGCAAAGTGCCGGCCTGGACCCGGGCGACATCGATCTCGCAACCTGGCCCGGAATCGACAGAGCTGCCCTCTCCCCTGAGCGTGAAGCGTTGTACGCGAGACGAGAGCGCGCTATCCGCCTGTACCTCGACGGCGCTACTGACGCGCAGCTTAAGACGGCATGCGCGATGGGCCGGGTCCAGACCTATCGCTTGCTCACCGAGCGCTGCCTCGCCGCCCACCCCGACGGAGATGTTCACGGCTGGCGCGGACTGCTGCCTTATGTGCGCGTTAAGTCCTACGACAGAAAGGCGCCCATCAAGCCTGACGCATGGGGAGGCGGAGCGGCCGGTGCGCTGCAATGGGTTTTTGAGTCCCCGGCAGGGCGTGGGTTCGAAAGCCAACTGCGCCAGCACATCCTGCGCAAACGCGGCGTCCTCGAATCTCCACTTCGGCCGCGAATGGCGGTGTTCCGATAGTTTCTCGCTGAATTGCGCGACCGCGGATTCGAGCGCCGGGGCGAATGGCCTTTCAACGTCGAGAAACGCGGTTACGTGACTCTCTCTCGCTTCATCGATCGCGTGCTTGCCGAAAACCCTGCCAGAGCACGACAACTTGCCGGCGACGACTCAGCGCGCAAGGCAGCCAGCGGCGACGGAACACGTCGACCACTTCTTGCGCCATTCGAGCGCGTCGAGTGCGACGCGCACAAACTTGACAGTCGGATGATGGTGCTGGTGCCTTCACCGCACGGCGGGACCGAGGCGCGCATGATTCACCGTCTGTGGGTCGTTGTGCTGATTGATGTAGCGTCGCGCGCTGTGCTTGGTTACCACCTGAGCTTGCGTCGGGAATGCGCAGCCGTCGGAAGTTGTGAAGCCAGGAGATAGTTCGCTCGACGACCCAGCGGGTTTTGCCCAGCCCGCTGCCGTGAGGTTCGCCTCGTCGGGCGATTTCGGCATCGATACCGATGGCGTGCAGGATCTGCAACGCAATCAAACGACTTAACGTCGAGGCCCGTCAAATCGAGCAACTCGACCGGTCCCATCCGGAATCCCATCTGTTCGCGCACAATCTCGTCGACTGAAGTTGACCCAGAAAAACGGACATCTATCCTTTGGAGAAGGAGGTGCCGATTATGGGCAAGCATCGTACCCCGTACCCGGCGGAATTTCGGGCGCAAATGGTCGAACTGGTGAAGGCTGGACGCAGGCCGGAGGAACTGGAAAAGGAGTTCGAGCCGACTGCACAGACCATCTACAACTGGGTGGCGCAGGCTGATCGCGACACAGGCGTGCGGCATGACGGTCTGACCACAGCCGAGCGGCAGGAGCTAGCACGGTTGCGTCGTGAAGTCCGGCAACTGAAGATGGAGCGCGACATACTCTCTCACGCGGCAGCCTGGTTCGCGAGGGAGACGGGATCCATTCCACCGAAGAGCGGTACGGATTCATGAAAGCGAACCGGGCCCGCTGGCCCATTGCGATGATGGCACGGCTGCTCGGCGTCTCGACAAGCGGCTATTACTCGTGGCTGGTGCGAGAGCCCGCGATGCACACACGTAGCGATGCGCAACTGCTCGCGCGCATCCGCACGCTACATGCGAGCTCGCGCGGCACGTATGGGGCACCGCGTATCCATGCGCAGCTCGCGCGCGAAGGCGTACACGTGGGGCGCAAGCGGGCGGCGCGCCTCATGCGTATGGCGGGTCTGTGCGGGGCAAGCCGGCGGCGCTGGCCGCGCACCACACGGCCACGCGCAGGCGCCCGACGTGCGCCTGATCTGGTGCGCCGGCACTTCAGTGCCGACGCGACAAACGTGCTGTGGGTCGCAGATGCGACCTATGTACCCACGGGGGAAGGATTCCTCTATCTGGCGGTCGTGCTGGATGTGTTCAGCCGTCGCATCATCGGCTGGGCGATGTCTAACCATCTGTACACCGAACTGATGTTACGCGCGCTCGACATGGCGTTGCAGCAACGACGCCATGACGGTGTGATTCTACATTCCGATCAAGGCTGTCAATACACGTCCATTGCCTTTGGACGGCGATGCCGCGAAGCAGGCGTACAGCCGTCGATGGGCACGGCCGGCGATGCCTATGACAACGCGATGTGCGAGTCGTTCTTCGGCACACTCGAAGCCGAACTGCTCTGTCGCGAACACTTCGCGACCCACGAACAGGCACGGCGGCGTCTGTTCTCGTTTCTGGAGAGCTGGTACAACATACGCCGCCTGCACAGCAGCATCGGCTACTGTTCGCCGCTCGAGTTCGAAAACCTGCATGCGCAAGATCAAAGCTTATTGCCGCGCGGGTTGCCCACCGCCGGGCAGCGTCGTGGTCGTGACAGGCGACCCGCCGCCCGACCGTGGACAACCCGCGATTCCACCTTATCGGGAGGTGCCACACCGCATTAAACTCAACTGCAAATCTATCCGTCGAACCGGGTCAACTTCAGACGGTGCTCTCGTCGGTCACGGCCTCTTGAACGATTCGCAGGCCTTCGGTATTGAGCGCGCGGCCCGCGTGATTCACAACAAAACCCGGCATATCCCGGCATTCCACCGCCTGTGCCAACGAGACCCGTAACCGCCGCATGTATCAGCAGCAACTGGCCGGCGTCGAGGTGACGCCGCGCGGAGCAGTCGAAGATAGATGTGGCGAACCCTTCTGGCCGAGCAAGGCTGTTTGCGGCGCAGATGCTCCGCTACCCCAAAGAGTTCGCCTAAAACTACAACGCACGTGATTCGTCGGGAGAATTCGGGTCAGCCGCCGCAGATTAATGAATGTGGCTGCCGCCGTTGACGTCGATGGTCGCCCCGGTTACATAGCCTGCAAGATCAGACGCAAGGAAAAGGCAGGCGCCCGCAATCTCAACAGGCCGACCAGCACGCTGCAGAGGAATGGTCGTGGCAATCTCCTTCTGCTTCTCTTCGGACAGCCCGTCCAGCATGCCTGTTTCCGTCATTGATGGGCAGACGACATTGGCGCGGATTCCCATCGGCCCGAACTCACGAGCAATCGTACGGGTCAGGCTGATGACGCCGCCTTTTGATGCCGCGTAGTGCGCACCGCCGACCAGACCGCCGCCGCGTTGTGCTGCAACCGAAGCGACGTTGACGATGGCTCCGTGCTTTTGCTCAGCAAACACCGCGAGCGCACATTTACAGAGATTGAAGGTTCCCTTGAGGTTTACATTCATGATCCGATCGTAGTCGGATTCGTCGATTGTCAGCATCGGCTGGGCCTTAACGATCGCTGCGCTGTTCACGAGACAATCTACCGATCCGTAGTGAGCGCGGACGGCGTCGAACAGACGGATGCAGTCCTCACGGTTGGCGATGTCGCACTTGATACCGATCACGTCGGCATCGCGGCCAGTCTTGCTGTCGATGGAAGCCTTGATTTCGCTTGCCAGGCCATCATTCATGACGACATCGACAGCGACAATCTTTGCCCCATGTTCCGAAAATAGTTCGGCAGTCGCATACCCGATTCCCCTGAGCGAACCCGCCCCGACGATCACACAAACCTTGTTTTCCAAAAGCATGTCTTTTACTCCGTTTCGTGCCGATCCGCAGAGTGCGAATTAGCGTTTGATGTCGAGGTGTCGGGTTTCAGGGCTCGCAATGATGGCGATGAGCGAGGCACTAATGACAACCGCGCAAAAGGCAGTGATGACCCACGTCTGCCCGTGCGCACGCTGCAGCAGCCAGGCGCAGATGAATGGTGTGGGGCCACCCATCAGCAGATTCGCGCCGGTGTATGCGGCCGCGGAGCCGGAATAACGGACGTTGGTCGGGAAAGGCTCCGCAAAGAAAGCGGGTTGCACGCCGGACTGGATCTGGAGCGATCCGACGAACGCCGCCATCGCGAAGAAGATGAGGTACCAGCTCTTGCTGTCGAGGAGCGTGAAGTAAGACAGCGCGATCGCGAGCGTCAGCACAGATGCGATCATCATGGTTGGCTTACGGCCGATCCGGTCACTCACCGCACCGCCTGCGATGACCGTGAAAATCGCAAAGACGTTCGCACCCATCAGGCAAAGAAACGCAGTCTGACTTGGCAGTGCGAGATTCTTGGTGACATAGCTGAGCGAGAAGACGGTAATCACGTAGAAGCATGCCGTCGGGGCGCACCAGATTACGAGCAGTCGGAGAATCGTTCCCGGATACAGGGCAAACGCCTTGATCAACGGAATGCGTTCTTCCTGGCCTTTTGCATGTGCCTCCACGAAGGCCGGCGTCTCTGAAACCCGAAGACGGATATAGATTCCGACGATGACCAGCAGGAAGCTCAGAAGGAACGGCACACGCCACCCCCAGCTCTGAAACTGCTCCGCGCCGAGGGTGCTTGTCAACACGAACAGCATCCCGCTCGCCAGCGCCGCGCTCAGCGACGAACCGGTGTTAATAAAAGATCCATACAGGCCTCGCTTGTTCTGCGGAGCGTGCTCCATCGTCATCAGTTGGGCGCCGGTCGCCTCGCCGCCGAGCGCGAAGCCTTGCAGGAAGCGCAGGAGCACGAGACACAAGGGTGCCGCAAAGCCAATGGTCGCGTAGGTCGGCAGACAGCCGATCAGGAACGACGCCGCGCCCATCAGCGACAACGTATAAAGCAGGATGTTCTTGCGCCCGATACGGTCGCCCAGCATGCCGAAGAACAGGCCACCAAGCGGGCGCGCAAAAAAGCCGATCCCGAAGGTCGCGAACGCCGCGAGGATCCCCATGTTCGGGTCCATCTGCGAAAAGAATATCTTGGGAAAGACGGTCGCCGAAACCGCACCGTATGCAGTGAAGTCGATCCACTCCAGCGCCGAACCTACAGTACTCGCGACAGTCGCGCGCTTTGCCATCGAGTTCGTCGGCGCGGCGGGCATGTCCATAGTTAGTGTGTCCCTCATCGGGATGTCTCCTGTTGGAAGTTTGATTTTGCTTTGATAACGAAAAGGCAGGGGTAATCGAGCAAGCCTGGCTGGTCAGGCGTCGGACACATCCAACCGGAGAACGGGCGCAACTGAGTATCCTGCATGCAGGGGCGCAGCACCCGGTCCCGGTTGCGCAGTGGCGACGGGACGCCGCTGCGCCAGCCACAACCTAGCGCGCAAACACGTTCGGTTGGTGTACTTCAATCACGTTTCCATCCGGATCCTGAAGGAACACCTGATGCCAGCCGGCAATCGCCCAACGGCCGTAGTCCGAGTAACGAATGCCGCGCTCATCGAGCCGCCGCTTGAAGCCCTCGATGTCGTCAGTACGGAAGCAGAAGTGTCCCCGCGCCATGGGATTGACGATCTGATTCATCTTGAAGCCGGTGTCCAGGTCTCGCTCCGCCCAGTGAAATTCGATGTCGCCATCGCTCAGGAAGTCGACCTTGCCGTTGTAGCCGCTTGTCGTACTTTCGGCGTTCACCCGCGCGTGTTCTTCGTCGTTGATCGTGCCGAGATCGAACAGCGTTTGATAGAACTTGGTCAGGCGAGGAAGGCTGTCCGTGCACAGGTTGAGGTGGTGAAACTTGAAGTTCATGTCGTGCCTCTTCAGGGGTCAAAGGATGCGCTTGGGTGAGCAGAAATGCATGAAGGTGTCGTATGCAATTGTTCTGCTCTGTTCGAAGCTCTGTTCTCATGCTCAAAGCTTAATGACAAATTATGTCGTTTCACTGGTGAAGTCAACTATGCATAGGTGCAAACACCTACAAGTATTTTTGCATGCAGTTCCGGGAGCCCGACTTTGTTATGCTTGGGCCTGGTATGCATTTTCATCGGGGTTTTTAGAGATACTTCTGACTGTACGCAAACTAGGGACGCACCAAAATTGGCATGACTGCCGCAATATCTGATGCATGGATGAATTGAAATCGAATCAGCCGCCACGGCATCCAGCGGGCGGGGCAGATATAGGGGATCGGAGGATTGGGCTTATGAAACGTGACGTCAACCCGGACATTTCCGCTGATGATGCGGGCGCCCGCAGCTATTCGGCCCCAGCGCTGGAGAAGGGCCTCGACATTCTTGAAGCGCTCTGTGGAAGCCAGCATCCGCTGACCCAGAAGGACCTGGCCGGCCAGGTGGGTCGAAGCGTGGGCGAGATTTACCGAATGATTCAGTGCCTGGTGGCCCGCAACTATGTCGCGCAGATCGACGACAGTTACGCAATCACCACAAAGCTATTCGAGCTTTCGCACCTGAATCCACCAACACACCGGCTGCTGCTCGAAGCGACGCCAGTCATGAACCGGCTAGCAAGCGAGTTCGATCAATCCTGTCATCTGACGGTTTATAACCACGGCAAGCAGGTCGTGGTGGCGAAAGTCGATACGCCGAGCGGAATGGGATTCAGCCTTCGGGTCGGGTCGGATCTGGACGTGCTGATCTCAGTGTCGGGACGGGTTCTGGTTGCCTTCCAGGATGAAGAGACACGCAAACTGCGGATTGCAGAATCGCTACAACGAAGGCCAGACCAGGCGGATCCGCAGATTGACGCCATTCTGGACTACATTCGGACGCGCGGCTTCGAGTCCGCCCCCAGTTCGCAGGTGAGGGGCCTATATGCGCTCAGCTTCCCCATACTGGATTCGAGAAATCACGCAAGCGCGGCGCTGACGATTCCCTATGCGGAACGAATCGACCAGGCGCAGCGCAAGCCGATCAGCGAGATTCAGGCGGCGTTGGAAGAGGCCGCCAGGACTATCAGCGGGCGCATTGGCGGAGGTGTGCCGGATTCCCAGGCAGCGGCATGACTGATGGCAATATCGGCCCCTTGAAGTCGCCTTCAACTACGCGTTCGCCCGCACCTGCGAACGTCCACCAACTCGCGTGCACAGCAGCGCAGCTGCTTCTCCAAGGGCGCCTTCAATGTCTGAAATCGACTTGCGACGAGTCTGATCGATCCGTTCAGCGTACGGAACGGTGAGCGCTGCTATCGCGTGGTTGTGCGAATCCAGAATGGGGAAGCTCACCGCGTACAAACCGCGCACCTGAACGCTCGGAGCCGATTCATAGCCACGCTGTTTGATAAAGTCGAGAACACCCGAGATCTGCGGATCAGCCTGGTCAGGGCGCCGCTCCAATGATTCATCGATTCTGAACTTTCGAGTTTCCAGGTCCTGGAACGCAAGAAGAACGCGCCCGGACGCCGACACCAGCACATCCAGTTCCGATCCCACGCGGACGCTAAATCCCATTCCGCTCGGGGTGTCGACCTTTGCGATTACGGTCTGACGGCCTTGGCCGTACACGGTCAGATGGCACGCCTGGTCGAGTTGACTCGACAGCTTCTGCATGATCGGCATTGCCTCGGTGAGTAGCCTGTGCGTGGGCGGGTTGTCGTGCGACAGGGAAAAAAGCTTTGTCGTGATGTAGTAGCTGTCGCCGATTTGCGCAACATACTTGCGGTCTATCAACACCGCAAGCATGCGGTAGAGCTCGCCGACGCTGCGCCCGAGCTGCAGGGCAATGTCCTTCATGGTCACCGGCCCTTCGGCCTGGCACAGCATCTCCAATATGTCGAGGCCCTTCTCAAGCGCTGGCGCGGAATAAGCGCGACCCTCCGCTTCTCCTGCTTTTGTCACTTCTGTCACGTCATCTTTCATCTGGTTGCTGCTCTTGAGTTCGCTGTTGGTGCATCGCTGCGGCATGGGTTGGTTTATTTCATGCGAAAGGCGGCCCGACGGTGTCGCTCGGCCCAATCGCAATAGATACGAATTCGAACCACTGTACTGGATGAGTCAAATCACTTCAATCAAGTGCTCCGCTCGCAGAACGGTCGTACCGCACTTGGCCGCGCATCAATCGCTCCGTGCACAACTCGGCGTTAACCGCAGGTTGTAAGGGCGTAGGAATCGCGTAGAATCATCAATGAAATGTGTTTTTCACCTATGCATTGTTCACCAGCGCGCATCTCGTTTAACAACAGAGGAACCCAGGAGTTCTCGATGACGGTAGAAGCAACTCACGTAACCTACACCCGCACTGAGCACTGCTCTGCCTCGTTAGTCAGGCGGGTGGCGGCAATGCTGGACCTACCGGTGGATGCCATCTGTGATGGCGCCCCACTTCCTCGCGGCTGGCATTTTCTCCTTATGGGTGCCGACACTCCGCGCTCAGAGCTGCGCGCTGACGGCTTTCCCGGTCTCGGCGCGCCAATTCCCGATCTTGGCTTGCCTCGCCTTCTGCAGGGCGGACGAAGCGTGGAGTATCACCATGACATTCCGATTGGCGCGGTCGTCACCAGGACGAGCGGCGTAGCCGACATCATCGAGAAGACCGGTGCCTCCGGGCGCAAAGCCATAGTGAAGATCGTTCACTCGTTGCGGCTCGCCAATCAAGCGGAACCCGCAATCACCGAGACGCAGACTTACCTGCTGTTGCCTGCGCAGCCGGGCAACAAGGAATCCGCCGACGAACCTGTTGCGGTATCGGCCTCCTATACGAAGGTCGTGGTCCCCGATGAGACGCTGCTATTCCAATACTCGGCGCTTGGATTCAACTCTCACAAGATTCACATCGACCGGGGCTACGCGCGCGAAGTGGAAGGGTTTCCGGATCTTGTGGTCAACGGCGGACTCACCACGCTGTTTTTAACTGAGTTCGCGCGCTGTGAACTTGCGCTGAATCTGAGCAGATTCACTATGAAAAACCTTGCGCCGCTTTTCTGCGGACGGCCCGTAACGATCGCGGCCGATGGCAGCGGTACCGAGCGGAGCCTGAAGGCATACGACGATTGCGGAAAACTCGCTGCTGTAATGGAGGCTGAAATAAATGACCTTTGAACCTCTGAAGGGAATTCGCATCCTGGACCTGACTAGTGTCGTGGTCGGTCCGGTATGCACGGCAAGGCTCGCGCAATACGGCGCCGAGATCATCAAACTGGAGAGCCCCGACGGCGATCTGATGCGCGGCTTGGGCGGATTGTCTCCGACTGGTCAGCACTCGGGTGCATACCTGCATCTGAACCGTGGCAAGCGGAATCTATGCTGTGACCTGAAGAAGCCGGGCAGCAAGGACCTAGTCAAAAAACTGGTTGCCTCCGCGGATGTAGTGATTGCCAATATGCGCCCGCAGGCGCTCGTGCGTCTCAGGCTCGACGCGCAAAGTATCCGTGCGGATCATCCCGACAAGATTTACTGCCTGATAACCGGCTATGGCACTGATGGGCCTTATGCAGGCCATCCTACCTACGATAGTGTCGTGCAGGCCGCCACTGGCATGACCGGACTAACGCTTGCACGCGATGGTGCACCATCCTATGTTCCCATGCTCATCTGCGATCACGTCGTCGGCGAGATTGCTGCTGGGTCCATTCTGGCTGCGGTCATACAGAGAAAGGCAACAGGAAGTGGCTCTTCCATTGAAGTACCGATGTTCGAAACCATGTCCGCATTCGTTCTGCAGGAACATTTGGCACAACAAAGTTTTGATCCGCCCGTCGGGCCGCCGGGCGATCTTCGTTTACTAAGCCCTCACAACAAACCCGTGAAGACGGCAGACGGTTGGATCGCATTTACGGTCAATACCGACCCGCAGGTGCGTGCGTTCCTCAAGGCAGTGGGTCGTGCGGAACTGATCGACGACCAACGCTTCGCGACCGTTGGCGCTCGAGCCCAGAACGTCAGGGAGTGGTTTGAAATCCGGGGCGCGCCGCTTACCGACAAGACAACGGCTGAATGGCTCGACATACTTCAGGAGGCTGACATCGCCGTCAAGCCATGTCACACGCTCGAAACCTTGCCTCATGATCCGCATCTACAAGCGGTCGGACTTTTGCAGGCCGATGAGCACCCCACCGAAGGCAAGACGGTTGCAATCCGTTCGACCATCAGCTTCGACGATGCTTACCCTACGCTCCCCTCATTTGCACAGCCTCGCGGGTGGGATACGCGCGCCGTGCTCGAGGAGATAGGATATTCGGCCCACGAGATTTCTGCTCTGCTCGCAGAGGGCACTGCTATTGCCAGTTCAACTCGTGCGGAGGATCAATAACATCGAAGGGCGTGCGACGACCGCGGGAAGCCAACGTGCGCATTGCGGACAGTTTCTCTATTCCGCGCATATTTAGAGGGCTGTTTATTCCGCTTTTCAGCGGCGATAGACTCCTTCAGGTCAATGCAGACGGGGCGACGCTGGCTCACGCATTGCACTATCGCTGACAACTTTAACGAGGATTTGCAAATGCCAGTCGTTCGAGTAAGCTGGTTTGAAGGTAAAGACACCGCTGCGAAGCAGGCGGTCGCCGCCGAGATCACGGAAAGCATTGTGAAAAACACCGGTACCGACGCGAAGTATATTTATGTGATTTTCGAAGACGTCGCGCCGTCCAATTGGGCGGGCGGAGGCACCTTGTTCGAAGATACCACCTCATCAACTTGAGGCGAATTTTGCCGAACACGGCCGGTCATCGCACCGTCAGTGCTCTCCGTCATACACGGGGTCTGGCTACGCAGGGGATGTTCGATTTAATCGTGTTAGCTTCGGACGTCACCTTGCAAGGGATCGCCAAAGTGCGGGCCTGCCATAGCCGCACCACCCGCTATGAGGACGGTCTGCCAAAAAAAACGCGCGGCCAGGGGCCGCGCATCGCTGAGTTTTTGTTTGAGCCCTCCTTAGCCGACACAAACGGCTTGAGCCGTTCCGTAACAATCACGTTCGTCAATACCTGTTGCAACGGAACTCCCGCCATATCGATGTTGGCCCCCATCTGCAAAACGCCGCTCCCGACGCAAGACACGATGCTATGTATCCTGCTGCGCTCGGTAAGTTTCAGAACGATGCGCCGGTGTTCATTCAGGGCGACTTCGATCCGGAACGTTATGAACGCCGCTCACGGGTGGGAGGCGCTCATTCCATTCCCCCGTTCCTCAAGTGGACGTCTCGAAATGCCACTCTTCACATGGATGCCGATCGGTTCGTAGGGCCTCAGCGCCCGCAGGATCCTGCATCCCCGGCGCCTTTACGCCGATCCGCGACAAGGGGCTCACGCTCGAAACGCCCGGATCCCGGGTGCAACCGCAGGAGGCCGGACTTCGCGTGACCATCGACGACGTCCGCGAGAGTGACGCTTACGCCGCCATCACGTGACGAGTGTGGCAAGTCGGGTCAATCGCCGCGCTGCCCGCCTTCGCCGGGCCGTACCCCTTGCTGTCGCTGCGCGTGCGCCACGCGATCGCGCTCCGCTTGCGCGGCATCCGTCGCGTCGACCGGGTCATCACGCTGCCGCATCAGCCAGTAGACACTCCCCAGCGCCACCAGCGCAAACGCAAGCGCCGCGATCCGGGCGGGCGCACTGGCCGGATCAAGAATGATGAATTTGCGGGCTATAGCGAGCAGCGCAATGAGAAGCACCGTTTTGGCCTGCACGATGTGATCGCGCCGCGCCATCACGCGCGTAATCGAATGTTTGAACTCCATCGCGATCAGCAGCGTCATGACCATGCCGAAGATGGTCTGAAACACCGCGTGATCCAGCGGGTTCAGCGCGTCCGAAACCAGCAATGAAATCACCGCGCGAATCAACTGCCAGAGCGACACGAGGATGATGATGGAAATCACGACGCTCAGCACATGCGCAACAAGCCGCTCGAAGCGTTCATAAAAGGTGAGCATGTCCCACTGCAGACGCAACGCATCGAGATCCCTGCGCAGCCAGCTTTTCTTTCTTTCCATGATTTGGCTCCCGGGCGGCCGTCGCTGCGCCGCGAATGCACCGCGCGCGTGCATGTACCGCACATGCGGCGTGCACAGTTCATTTGATGATCGCGTAACGCATATGCTACGGTCTTTCGCGTTGGCGCGGGTTCTTTGCGAATAGCTGCGTATGCAGCTATTGATAACAGAGCTCGAACTATTTCGCGCTTCTGAGCCAAGGTCTGACATGCACGCGATGAGGTACTAAGTCTGAAGCAGCAGGTCCATGCAGTGTACTCTGACGATAACGCAGGTGCAGAGGCGTCGCACGACGCTGGCCGTGCCAGTGCAGGATCGCGAGTAAGGGTGTGCTGACGCGCGCAACGGTCGCGAGCGTCACCGTGTAGAGCGGCAACCGGACCACGCACATCTGCGTGTGAGAACCCTCGAATCGATCCATGTTGACCGCCTCGCGCTCGATGGCCAGCGCACTTGAAAATTTTTCGACACTGACCTATTTCAATTTCGGCTCAGCAGCCGAGTTGCACGCGCTGCGCGTTTCGCCGTCGAGGCACTGGAGGAAGTGGGCGCGAAATGCGTCGATGCCTTGCGGCAGGAACACGCCGAACTCGACCAGTTCACCGCGCAGCCGGTTGACGAGCGCGGTACGCTCCTCAACGAAACCGTCCCGCATCCGGTGCAGCACCAGCACGTTTTGCTGGTCCGGCGTTTTGACGGCCACGAAGCGCATATGCGGCCGGCCCGCGGCCTCGCAGATGGCCTCGGCATCCAGCCTGTCGTTCTTCACGTGCTTGCCGCCTTTGCGATACGGCGCGGCCAACTGCGGCGCGATCAGGCGGACTTTGTGGCCGAGCGCGTGCAGCTTGCGCCCCCAGTAGTGGGCTGCGCTGCACGCTTCCATTGCGACCAGGCACGGCTCGAGTTGGCAAACCATTCGGGAAACTTCTGCCGCGAGATTGCTTTCCTGACCACCACGCGCTTCATGCTGTCCACGCCGTGTACCTGGATGATGTTTTTGGCCAGATCCACACCGATACGAGTAATCTTGTCCATGATTTTCCCCTTCTCAGATGGGTTGAACAGCAACAACCATCCTCGTATATCGCTATGCCACGAGATCGGGAAAGTCCTTACTAATTCGGATGATCCTGAGGAAGCTACGGCTTCTTTGCGTCTTTATTCTGGCTGCCTTGCTTAACCGCCGCATTGCTCCGCTCCCATCGCCGTAACGCCGGTGGTCGGCAAAACGAATTGTTCAGGACGGGCCAATTACGCTCATTGGACGGCCGCACCTGGCCGATCCTTGCCTATTGGGCTTGTGAATCGCCGACTAGCGCCCTGCAGTCTTTTCGCGGCGAAGGCAATACCAATCCCGCTCAAGACGCCTTTCTCACGCGACAGTCGCTTGCAACTCGGCCATTCCCACTCGACTATCAAATACGCTTTCAGCTGCCTGGATTTAAAAAGGATTTGTCAGGCACAGTAGCTCCTCTACCCCATCACATGCGCCATAAATTCCGTTCATCAACGCTGGCGGCATCAACACTGATGCACGCCGGCACAGATGGTCGCTCGGGTATCCAACATGCGTTTGTGCTGGAGGATGAATGGCATCATCGCATCCAGCCATGACTCGAAACCCTAACGCGCTGCAGCCGCCACATTGGCCCGTGCCTTATGCAATTTTTTGTAACTGTCGATCAAGCGGTCGTGCCTATCCAGACCCTCCAGTTTCATACTCGTTGGCGTTAAACCATAGAACCGCACGCTGCCGTCTACTGACCCCATTACCGCGTCCATCCGGGTGTTGCCAAACATCCGACGGAAGTTGACCATGTAGTCGTCCAGTTCCAGGTCGTCACCGAGCATCACCTCCAGCACCACATTCAAGGCCTGGTAAAACAATCCGCGCTCGACCGTGTTGTCGTTGTACTGCAGGAAGGCTCCCACCAGCTCTTGCGCCGCCTCAAATTGCTGCAGGGCGAGATGAATCAGCAGCTTCAACTCGAGAACTGTTAGCTGCCCCCAGTCCGTATTCTCGTCAAATTCGATGCCGATCAGAGTGGCAACATCGGAGTACTCATCTAGTTCACTGTTATCCAACCGCCCAAGCATTGCTGCCAGGCCCGCATCGTCCAGGTGATGCAAGTTCAAAATATCGGCGCGGAACAACAGCGCCTTGTTTGTGTTATCCCAGATCAAATCCTCTACCGGGTAAACTTCTGAATAACCGGGCACTAAAATCCGGCAGGCTACGGCGCCCAGTTGGTCATACACCGCCATGTACACCTCTTTGCCCATGTCTTCGAGAATTCCGAACAACGTTGAGGCTTCCTCGGCATTGGAGTTTTCACCCTGACCAGAAAAATCCCACTCAACAAACTCGAAATTCGCTCTGGCGCTGAAAAAGCGCCACGACACTACACCGCTGGAATCAATGAAGTGCTCAACAAAGTTATTTGATTCAGTCACGGCGTTACTGATAAAGGTGGGCTGAGGTAAATCGTTCAGGCCTTCAAAACTGCGCCCCTGTAGCAATTCCGTAAGACTCCGTTCCAGCGCCACCTCGAAGCTTGGGTGCGCGCCGAACGAGGCAAAGACACCGCCTGTCCGCGGGTTCATCAATGTGACGCACATCACCGGGTAGGTCCCACCCAGCGACGCATCCTTTACCAGCACCGGGAAGCCCTGCTCTTCCAACCCCTGAATCCCAGCCAGAATGCCAGGGTATTTCGCCAGCACTTCGTGCGGCACATCAGGCAATGCGATTTCACCTTCCAGAATTTCACGCTTTACCGCCCGTTCGAAAATTTCGGACAGACATTGCACCTGCGTTTCGGCCAGCGTATTACCGGCACTCATGCCATTGCTGACGAATAGGTTTTCGATCAGGTTGGACGGAAAATACACCACTTCGCCGTCCGACTGCCGCACAAACGGCAGCGAACAGATACCGCGCTGCACATTGCCGGAGTTGGTGTCGTACAGATGCGAGCCATACAACTCGCCATCGGGATTATAAATTTGCAGGCAGTACGCGTCCAGAATTTCAGCCGGCAGCGCATCCTCAGGGCCAGGCTTGAACCAGCGCTCGTTCGGGTAATGTACAAACGCCGCATTGGCGATGTCTTCGCCCCAAAATGCGCCGCCATAGAAATGGTTGCAATTCAGGCGCTCGATAAACTCCCCCAACGCCGACGCCAAGGCGCTTTCTTTGGTTGCTCCCTTGCCATTGGTAAAACACATCGGCGAGTGCGCATCGCGGATATGCAACGACCACACATTGGGAACGATATTGCGCCACGAAGCGATTTCAATCTTCATGCCCAAGCCCGCCAAACTGTCCGACATATTGGCGATGGTTTGCTCCAACGGTAGATCCTTGCCCGCAATATAGGTGCTGGCGTCAGAAGCCGGCTTCAACGTCAGCAACGATTGAGCATCGGCATCGAGGTTATCTACCTCTTCAATTACAAACTCGGGTCCGGCTTGCACCACTTTTTTCACCGTACAACGCTCAATAGAGCGCAAAATACCTCGGCGGTCTGCTTCCAGGATATCCGACGGCAACTCAACCTGAATCTTGAAAATCTGTTGGTACCGGTTTTCTGGATCAACAATATTATTCTGCGACAGACGGATATTTTCGGTAGGAATATTGCGAGTTACGCAGTACAACTTCACAAAGTAAGCTGCACACAAGGCCGATGAGGCCAGAAAATAATCGAAGGGACCAGGCGCCGAGCCATCGCCCTTATAACGGATAGGCTGGTCGGCCACTACTGTGAAGTCATCGAACCTGGCTTCAAGACGTAGCTTATCGAGAAAGTTGACTTTAATTTCCATGGGGGAATCCTAAAAATAGCGCTCAAAATGATGTAGCCGCTATTATCCGTCGCCAAGTGCAGTTGCACCAAACCGAAATGCCACGAGTTCCTCCCATATTCTCAGAATTGCGAGAACTACCGAGCGACAATCCAAAATATAAAGTCCTGTAAAAAACAGGGCTTTAATAGTCAATCAACTAGCAAATAATGTTTCCCGACGAAAATTCTGCTCCCACTCGATTGTCAATCCAGTGGCTGTACCCTTGCGGGAACGGGGTTGCTGCCAGCGTGTGTATCGACGATACCGTCACCGATACCGCAAAACCCAATCGGCAGCATCAGCCTTCGACATAACTGCGTCGGAGAATCAACTTGCGTTTTCGCTGAACGATCATAAACACTGGGTATTTGAGCACGATTTCTGCGGGCTTGCACTTTTCCTTATGTTTGCTCCCGGCTTTCGACACACCGACACGGCATTGTCAACGATCTCCGCGGTGACGTCGACCGACCGTA
>NZ_JARESO010000098.1:0-17232 GCF_046030175.1 Paraburkholderia sp. RL17-373-BIF-A | reverse complement strand
GTACGCCGAGACATCCCGCCCCGCCGGTACGATTTCAACGTGCCGCTTGCGGATCGCATCGACTAGCGAGCGCAGATAGCCGCCGGGCCCTTCGCGATTGCTGCAGTCGCAGATCTCCTCGAGATCGGCGTCCAGCATCCCTGCAAGTGCCGACGCAAGCGAACGCGTGGTGTCGGTGCGCGAGTAATACACGACAAGAACGTTAGCTTCGGACATTTTGATCTCCGTACCACGTGCCGTTATGCGTTCACATGCGGGATCCGCAGTACCTGTCCCGAGCATAGGCGTGGCTAGGAGAGTTCTCATGATCCATGTCAAGCATCGAACTCGACCGTCATTATTGCTCCATTGGCGTGTAGGGAATGCCTGACATGAGCGTAGGACGCCCTACGCGAAGCTCAGCGTCACCTGATTCTATCCACCGTGCCCTGACCAATACTGACTTTCAGGACAGCAGCAATCGAAAGCCCTGCGACGCTCGCGATAAACGTGCCGAGGTTGACCTGTAAGGAGACCAGCCATGCCGAACGATACTTTATCCGTCCATGCCACTGCGCAGGCCGGACAAGCGCAGGACACACGCGATACCGCCAGCGAACTCGACGAAATTCTCGCGCTGGCCCGCGACTCCGGAATGCTGATCACGCTGGACGGGCAAATCGGGCGCGAGAAATACCAAAGCATCGCGGGCTCACTGCACGCCTTCAAACGCTTCGCTGCGGCGCTCTGCAACAACTTCGGTCAACGCGCGGCAACGTGACCAGCATGCGGCCTATTCACCAAAAGAGGTGAGGCATGAAGCTGACTTTTCTAGGCGCGGCAGAAACTGTCAGCGGCTCGAGGTATCTGCTGGAGGGAGCCGGCCTTCGGGTGCTGATCGCCTGGGACGGCAGCCGCGAAAGCGCCCGCGCCCTCGCCGACGCGATGCAGGTTATCAAACATGCGAAGTTCGTCACCGTAGTGACCGTGGAAGCAGGGCCGACACACAGCGAACCTGCCGGCATCGACTTCGCCGCGTGGCTGGAACGGCACAACATTCAAGCGGGATTTGCGACCGCCCCCTGCGTGTCCGGCGTCTCCGCAGGTTCACTGCTACTGAATATGCTTACCGACCGCCATATCGACCTCGTGGTGATGGGCGCGTACGGCCATGCGCGCGTACAGGAACGACTTTTCGGCGGTGTGACACGAAGCATGCTTCAGTCGATGACGGTACCGGTGCTGATGTCGCATTGATCCGACGCCCGGGGACTCATGGGAGCACAGGGGTACGCGGAAAGAGCCCCTCGCGCAGTTTTGAAGCCCTGCTTGCTGGGCGCTTCCCCTTAAAGGCTTGATGGGATCTCGTCGATCGCAAACTCGCGCCGAACCATGAGAACCGGTACTTTGGTACGGCGCAAGAGCGCTTCGGCCACGCTGCCCAGCAACAGGCGCCCGATTCCATGCCGGCCATGCGTGCCCATCACCACCAGATCGGCCTCGCACTCTTCGGCGGCACGGCAAAGCACACCGGCAATGTCCTTGCCATACGCATCGATGGTGCGCGTGAGGCCGCGCACCTTGCGCTGCTCGAACATCGCGCGCGCGTCTTCCAACGTAGCCCTGGCAGCTTCCGCGTCGGCCGTCGTGCATGGCTGCGCATCGATAAGCCCGGTGCCGACATCGACCAGCCGCGCGGCATGTTCCGCTACGAACACCGCGGTCACGATCGCCTGCGCCGCTTCAGCGATTTTCAGTGCTTCTTCGAGCGCGAGCTGGGCCGCCTGACTGCCGTCGATTGCAACGAGAATCCGTTTGTACATGACTTTCTCCAAGAATTCGCCTCGCTGCAAATGGCTGCGGTCAGCAGGCGTTTCGTGCTTCAGTCTGCAGTTGCGCACCAAAACGCGCTTGACGAAGATCAAGCGCCGCAACCTGCCTCAACGTGATTGCAAGTCGACCGCGTTCCTCGCAACCTCCAGAACAAATGCTCAGTGAAATTGCCGATACGTTATGTGTCAGTAGCAAGACGGTGAGTACCTTTCAATTCCTGGATGCGCCAAAAAATCTCGCGTAGGAAATCCCCTACACGGCTTCGTGCTCGCCTACCTGAAGTTCGTTCCCCGCCGATATCAATTTGAGACAGCGCGACCGATACTTCAATCATGCATTCCAGCCACTCATCTTTGGCGACGGATGGCGGCACGCCCGGCCGCAGACTTGCCTCCCAAGCGTCGCGCGGTAGTTCTTCGACAAGACGAACGAATTTGATCTTGCCTGCAATACGATCAAACGCATTGCCCACGAGCTTTCGCACATGTCCTCTATTAGACAGGAACACACCATGTCCGACGTCGCTGAATACCCAGAAATCATGCCGATCGCGCGCGTCCCGCTGCATGTACTGAAGAATTCAGCGCCTGCAACGTCAGCCAGAGCCCGCACGGTTACCAACTGTTCCGCCTGTACGATGCACGCGCTCTGTATGCCGCAAGGCCTGACGCAGGCAGAAACAGACAGGATGGAAGCGCTGATTAGCACTTCGCGCACCATCAGAAGTGGAGAGTCACTTTATCGCGCCAACGACTCGTTCCAGAGCATCTACGCAGTGCGTGCCGGTTCATTCAAAACCATCGTCATGCATCGCGACGGGCGCGAACAGGTCACCGGCTTTAGTCTCGCTGGCGACGTGCTTGGCCTCGACGGTGTGTGCTCGGGAAGGCATAGTTGCGACGCCCTCGCCATTGAAGACAGCAAGGTCTGCATCATTCCCTTTCATCTGCTCGAAGCGATGTGCCGCGATGTGAAGACGATCCAGCAGCATGTGCATCGCCTGATGGGCGGCGAGATCGTCCGCGAGGCGACGCTCATGATGCTGCTCGGCACGATGTCCGCTGACCAGCGAGTCGCCGCATTTCTGCTGAATCTGTCGGGCAAGCTCAAGTCACGCGGCTACTCGCCGGCGGAATTTCATCTGCGGATGACGCGCGAGGAGATCGGCAGCTACCTCGGAATGAAACTCGAAACAGTCAGCCGGATGTTTTCCAGATTCCAGAAAGACGGGCTGGTGGATACGCACGGTAAGCAGATCAGGATTCTCGACATGGAAGGCCTCGCCCGTGTCTAGTTTGTGCCGCGGCTGAGATCGCGGGACGCGACAAGACTGCGCAAGATGGATTGACGAGACAGCACATCGAACACGCGCGAAGGAGACCCTGAATGAACGCAATTTCCCAACCAACGGCATGGTCCGTCGACCCCCGGCAGCTCGATGAGCATGCGAGTATCGAAGAAAAACTGCGCTTTGCGCTTCGCTATGCGGTGCTGGCGCCGTCCAACCACAATACGCAGCCTTGGCATTTCATCGTCGATGGCGACTGTTTGACGGTCTGTGCCGACCGCACGCGAGCGTTGCCCGTCGTCGATCCATTCGACCGCGAACTGATCATCAGCTGTGGCGCGGCACTGTTCAATCTGCGGGTTGCATTGAGCCGCTTCGGGCTGGCTTATGCGATCACGCCGTTTCCCGCGCCGGCCGACGTAGACGTGTTGGCGCATTTGCGCATTGTTCCCGAGGGCCACTGCGACAACAGCCTCATCCCGCTCTTCGACGCGATCCAGCAGCGCGTCACGACTCGCGACACCTTCGTCGACGAACCGGCGCCACCCGAATTCCAACGACGGCTCCTCGAGGCTGGGGCGGCGGAAGGCTGCGACATCGTCTGCGTCGAAAGCGCAGCTGGGCGCGAAGATCTCGCCGCGCTAATCGGGGAAGCCGATCAGACGCAATTCAAGGATCCGCGATTTCGCAGGGAGCTCGCCAGTTGGGTCCATCCTGGGCGCAACCAGGATGGCATGCCGGCGTTGTCGGCCGGCATGCGCGGCTTGCTCGATCTCGCGGTGCCGCTCGTCAGCTCGGTGATTCGCACGTTCGACCTAGGCGGTGGCGTGGCCGCGGCGCATCACGCACTGGCCATCGGCTCGCCGTTACTGTTGTGCATCACTACCGGAACCGACGACGCCCCCGCGTGGTTCGCTGCCGGCCAGGCGCTCGAGCGGGTGCTGTTGACCGCCGCCGCCGCCGGCATGACGGCCTCCTATCTGAATCAGCCTATCGAATCGACGCCGCTGCGCGAGCGGCTGCGCGCCGTTCTCAATCTGGACGGCATGCCGCAACTGCTGATACGCGTCGGCCGCGGCGCACAGGCGCCCCATTCGCCACGGCGTCCGCTCGCCGACGTGATGTCGTAGCGCGTATACCCGCAGACCGCCAATCGCAGCTTTTGTCCCCGGCAAAAGGCATATGGCCGCTGCGCTCATGATCGGCTTGCCGCCGTTTTCGTGCAGGCTGCGCGCAGCCCGCTCGAGCGGATATCGTTGCGCAATGAACGCGCCACTTGCGTCGTCTTCGCATAACGTCCGCCAATTCACCAAAAGGCACTTTTCATAGTGGATTTTCACGCAGGGCGGCAAAAGCGCGGGCACTGACGTGGGGACGCCCCCCTTACCCGCGAGGAGCAAAGTGTCGTCTCAAGTCGTGGGCATCAGCAGAACAACGAAACTGGCGACGCCTAGAATCAGTGCCAACGCGCCATAGTCGATAAAAGCTTGACTGTCGAACAACAGGCCGCGGATAGTCGCTCCCATCCCTGCCAATGCCGTGAAAACGGCCGCCGCTGCCAGAATGATTCTGGGTTCTGCCCGGCCCATGATTCCTCCCCTGCCTCGATGCGCGTGATTCCCTACAGGTACGACATGCACGAGCCGTCAATGATCAGTTCACGATCGACGCAACGCAGGTATTGCGATTGATTTGCATCAAGCGCCGGCCCCTCTTCCCTCCCGCCCTTCCCGTCACCGATGTCGCGGCGATTGATCCCGGTCAACTCCTGCGGACACACAGCGCGCTTAATGGTTGGTGACGGTGTCGTTAGACCGTCGAGGACAGCCAGTTCGAAGACTGGCTGCATCCAATTGACAGGCCATTGCCCGCTACGAGGCTGGAACCGAAACTCGTCTCGCGTACCGACAGACACCCACCCATACCTCCTGGAGGTAACAGTATGAAACGAAGTATCCTGGTCCTATCAATCGCGCTGGCGACGCTCGGCACGACACCGGCGTGGGCTCAAAACGCGTCCGCGCCCGCCGCGCAAACCACGGAAAGCACCGACAGCATCGTCCAGATGAGGAGTGAGATCCGCGCCGCGAATTCCACATACAACGCAAGAGTGAAGGCAGCAAACAAAGTCCGCGATCAGGCGGTTGCCAAAGCGCGCGCTGAGCGCGACAAGGCCATCGATGCTGCGCGCTCGGAAAGCAGCACTAGTTGAGCGGCGTGTGGCCGGCTGTTGTAGTGTTTGTATGCAGCATCCGGCTGCTGTCCACGCAGCCCCAATCTCTTAACCGCAACGGAGTTCGTGTGGACAAGCGGATACAGCATATTTTGAATCAGATCAGCGCGCTCGAGTCGGAACTTCAGACCGAGTTGCATCAAAGGGAGACAAAGCTCTTTTATCGAATCACGGGCAAACGCGTTGAATTCGATGAAGCCGTTGGCAAGATTCACCGCGAGTCGAAAGCGGGCATCGTTCACTGGATTCTCGATAGCCGACCGCAAAATTTTTTCGCGGCACCGTTCGTCTACGTGCTCATTGTGCCCTTGGTGTTTCTCGAACTTTGCATCTCGATTTACCAGGCCCTCTGCTTTCCAATCTACCGCGTCGCTAAGGTCAAACGTGTCGACTACATCGTATTGGATCGCTCGCAACTCGGCCTTAACTTTATGGAGAAGTTTCACTTCGCGTACTGCGAATATGCGAATGGCCTCTTCGCATACGGTACAGAGATTGCCTCCCGCACGGAGCAGTACTGGTGCCCCATCAAGCACGCCCACAAAGTGCTCGGCACCCATGCAAGATACGAACGTTTCCTGGCCTATGGTGATGCGGAACAATATCAGGCGCGTCTGAAGCAGTTTCGCGAAGCGTTGCGCCAGCAGGAGTAATTGCGCGCTTATCTGTCGTCGATGTTTAAACCGCGCACAGGTGTCGCACCCGGTCGAATGGTGTCGGGCCATTCAGCCGTCGCAGTTGTGGTGTCGGCCAGCACGTCGCACAGCACGAGCGACTGGGTGGCCAGGCTGCCGAGCAGTTTGTCCGCGACATGCGCCGTGGCCGAACCACGCCAGCCGGTTGCGGCGGTGTGGAATCTCGCTGGAAATCAGACATAATCTCGAAGAACTGCTGGCTGTACGACAGCGCCTGGGCGAATCCCGCTGGCGCGAGCAAGGTCGACAGGCACAGCATCTCCGGCAGATTGCCCGCGACGCATGTGCGCGCAAGGCCCTACAGTGTCTCAACGAGGCCAAATAGGATTGCCTGAAGATTTGCCGCGGTCAGCCGTTCAAAAGCGTCGCAGCAAAGACTGGTGATGCCGAACAGTTGGTCGAAGGCACTGCGTTGCATACCGAGCCATTCCGCGGGAATGGTCTGAGCCATCATGCCTCCAAGGCTTACGGCCGGCCTGTGCCGGCCGAAGTTTGCTAGATGCCCGGCATCACGGGATACGGCTCGGTGTGATCGGCCACGCGCTTGACACCAGGTATGTTTTGCGCGGCCACGCGAACCGCTTCGACGGTCTCCAGCGAATGGAATACGCCCCACAGATGCACGACGCCGTCGGCGACGACAATATTGCGCCCGGCGAAGCTCCATTTACGCCCCGCGAGTTCGCCCATTAACATCGCGCGAATCTCACCGTCAGAGAGCGACACATCCGACGCCGACTCCTCCGGGACGCTAGCGAGTGCCTGCACGACATTGGCGCGGCTCACGATACCCACGAGCCGTCCCGCTTCCGTGACGGGCACGCGTTTGATGCGCCGCGTCTCAAGAATGCTGGCCACTTCGCGAAGCGGCGTGTCGGGCTGAACGGACACCACCGCAGTGGTCATCACGTCGCGCACCTTTGCCGCATGGGTCTTGATGTAATCCCGTGCTTCGTGGCTCGCTGACCAGAAATCGAGCCAGGAGGCCCGTGGGCGCTCGTCGGTACCAATTTCGGTGCGGCGGAGCAAATCGCCTTCGCTGATCATGCCCGCGATCTGCCCGTCTGGATTGAGCACCGGCGCGCCGCTAATGCCGTTGCCGACAAAAATTCTGGCGACCTCTTGCACGGTCATCTCGGGTGTGACCGATATGACGTTACTGGTCATGACATCGGATACGCGCATGGTAAGCCCCCTGAACGGTTAGGATCCTTCAGTGTGTGGGGACGGCCCGTACCGGCCGTCTGTATCCGGCCATCGGCAAGCCCTCACGTGGTTTGAGATTAGGCCCGCCTGACATACCATCATTTGACATGGATCATATCGAAGGCCGTTCTGTGCGCCTGTCGATCCGCCCGCTGTAACAATGCCTCGCCGCCTGATTCAGTTCAGATCACCCGGCACCAGCCTTCTTGTCGAACAGGCGGCATACAGTTTGGTTTGTCCATGGTGCAAAACGATCAAGCTTTCAACGATGCGCAACTAGCCGCAACGGTTCCGAGCGCAGTTGCAGCGGTCCACGCCGAAATTCACTCGGACGAAAGCCATTCCAACGCCGTGAATTTCGACTCGGAGTTCGAGCGGGATGTGGGATTCGACAGTCTTGCTCGCGCAGACCTCTCTTTGCCCGGATCGAGCAAGCACTGCATGTGCGCGTGCCGCTCAAAGCGGTTCAACGGTTCTGACACCCGCTGATCGACAAAGTGTTGGACATCTTGAGCCGAAGCCACTCCATACCTTCGCGCAAGCCCGCCAGAACGGCTTCGCGCTCGGTCGGAAAAATACCGCTGTGCTTGAACTCGTGTTTGAAGATTCCATCTGATGTGTGATGGCTGAGTTGGATAGAGCAATCAAAGCCGCCCGCTGCGGGATGTGTGGTTGCGGCGACTGACCAGTCGCCGTCGCCCACGTTAGCTGAAAGCGTCATCAGTTGCTCCCTGTTGATGCGTCGTCGAAGTGAAGCACGCGGGGCAGGCAAGCATCTCTACACCACCGTCAGATTGTCGACGACCGCGCGCACGCCCGGTGCCGACCACGCCGCCCCGCGCGCGGCCGAGCGCTCAGCCATCGAGTCAACCATGCCGGTGAGCGTGACCTTTCCCTCGTGCACCTTCACGCCGATGTGTTTCGCCTCGCGTTCGGCGTGGCGTTGCAGCGCCTTGCCGATCTGTTCGCCGATATCCTGCGCGGCCGCGTCGCCGCCTATCTGAATGAGGTTCGAGACACCTGTCACGCCACGCATCTGTGAAATCGTGCGCGTGGCGACGTGACTCTGGTAGGCCCAATCGACTTCGCCGCTCAATGTCACCCAGCCCTTTTCGACCTGCACCTTGACCGCTTCCTCGCTCAACCCCACAGTCCAGTGCATGATCGCGCGAACGGCGTTGGCAACTTCCTCGTCAGTCCTCACGTCCGAATGCAACAGACGAACGTCCAATTCCACAACGACGGCCTTCACCCCGGCCACACGCTGTGCGGCTTTTTCCGCCGCGAGCTTCTCGGCATAGCTTGTCAGATGGCCCGATAGCGTCACGACGCGATCACGCACTTCGACGCCGATGTCCGTGGCGTTGACCGCCGGATCCCAGGTCAGTTCGTCTTCGACCTGCCGTTTCAATTCCATGTCCGACTTCATTGCGTGCTCCTCAGTTGCAAATAGCTATTCGGCGTCAGTTGATCTGCAAGCGCTTGCGTTCGGATGGCGCTCTCTTCGGCAGCGTCAGAGAAAGCACGCCGTCCCTGTACTCGTCCGCGACCGCCCTCTCATCGATTTCGCTTGCCAATGAAAACGCACGGCTGACGCTGCCCGTATCACGGCCCCGGCGAATCACATGCTCGCCGTCTTTCATTTCCTGATTCTGTTCGACTTTCATGCTGCTGATCGAAACTAGGTTGCCCTCGAACTTCACGTCGATGTCTTTGCTTTCAGCGCCCGGCATTCCCGCCTTCACGGTGTATGCGCTACCGCTTTCAGTTAGTCGGCCTCCGGCCCTGCTCCACACGGAACCGGGTCGAGGCCGGTGCATTCCGGCGGCGCTTCGTTGGCGGGCAATCACTGGTCTCCGCACTCGCATCGAGCATCCCATATGACTGACTTTAGGCTCGTCTGAGCGACACCGATTGACATGCATCAAGCGACACGCACCGCAGGCCAACGCACCTGAAAGCATGATTTCGGTCAAGCCGGAACAGGGGGCCGCGTCTATTCTGAAGCCAGGCTCGCACGTCGGATGCGCTGCATCTCGAACTCGTAGGCCTGCCGGCGCGCTTCCTGGCTGAAACTGGGCATTTGCAGCGCGAAGGCTAGATTCGCGCGGTACAGATCGAACCGTGTAACGGATTTGCCAGCCATCATGGATCTCCCGAGGTGGTGAAGCGGTCCGTGCGTGCAAAACGCGGGCTCGGCAGCGGTGCGTCCAATGTAGGCGCGGCTGTCAGAAGTCGGTTGACCTGAATCAATCGCAAGGCGGCTTGCCGCGACAGCGAGTGCAGTGTGCTCCGCCGGGCCGTTTTCGCGGTGCGCTTACAGCGGCGAAAACGCCCTGACGATAGGCGGCAGCAGCGGCATTATTCGGCGTAGACTTAGTTTGTTCCTGCTTTATCTGAATTGAACCGATCGATCGCATCTCACACCTTTGTCGGAGATACCGGTGGTTTTCAACTGGAACGATCCAAAGCGCAGTGCCGGATCGGCGAACGATTCCGACGTGCCGCTGGAGGACCGCTATCCGTTGCTGATAGACGCGGTGCAGGATTATGCAATCTTCATGCTCGATCCTACGGGACGCGTGGCAAGCTGGAACAGCGGCGCGCGCAAAATCAAAGGCTATGTGGCCGACGAAATCATCGGCCGACATTTCTCGATCTTCTATATGCCTGAAGACGTCGCCGCCGACAAGCCGGGCCGCGAACTGGTTCTCGCGACCGCGCAAGGCCGCGCGGAGGACCAGGGGTGGCGCGTGCGGCGCGACGGCTCACGATTCTGGGCAGACGTCACGATCACGGCCGTCCACGATACGTCCGGCGCCCTGCTGGGCTTTGCCAAGGTCACCCGGGATATGACGGAGCGCATGCGGCTCGCCGAACTCGAGCACGCCAGCGAATTGTCTGCACATATGCAGGTCGCCCGCGAAGATGAGCAAAGACGCATTGCACGTGAGTTGCACGACGATCTCGGCCAGCAACTCATTGCGCTCAAGATGGGCATCATTGCGCTCAGTCAGCGCCTCGCCGCAAATGGGACCGATCCATCCGGATCCGCCGCCGCGATCGCCTTGCAAGGTCAGATCGACAGCATGATCGCATCGCTTCGCCGCATTGCCGCGAATTTGCGGCCGCCCATGCTGGACGATCTCGGTCTCGCGGCGGCACTCGAATGGCTGGTGGACGATTTCACGCAGCGGTTTCACATGTCCGTCAAGTTCCATACCGATATCGACGACGCGACCGTCGCGCCGTTTGCGGCCAGCGCGCTATACCGCATCGTGCAGGAAGCGCTGACGAATGTGGCCCGGCATGCGCAGGCAAGCGAGGTGCTAATCGAGGCATCGAGCGATGCTGACACCTGCACGATTCATATCGAAGACAATGGCCGCGGTACGATCGTGGCTGACGCTGGCAAGCGCGGTTCATTTGGACTGCTCGGCATGCGGGAGCGGGTGCGCCAACTGCACGGCACCCTGAAGATCGATAGCGCGCCCGACAAGGGATTCAGGATCGCCGTGCAGATACCGATCAATGCGATTCGTCCGGATGAGAGCCCGCCAGTTTGACCATCTCGAGCGGAACGCTGGCAGTACGCGCTTCGCCGCCCAGCGTCTGCACGTCTTTTCGCAGCGCGGCGATCTCACCGCGTAGCGCCTTGATGTCACGATGCATCTCGCGCCTCAAGATCCGCTCTTCCTGTTCGACGAACACCGCGGCGATGCTGGCGAAAACCAGCGACAGGAGTCCGTAGCCGAGCAACACGACGAAGGCGGCGAAAACGCGCGATGCAGGCGTGGTCGGCGCCAGGTCGCCAAAGCCGACTGTCGCGCTGCTTTCGAAAGCGAGCCAGATGCCTTCGGCGTATGTATGTACGCTCGGTTCGAGCCAGTAAAATCCGGCGCCTGCGAACACGAGCAGCAATGCGGCCGTTAGCAGCAGCAGCCACAGGCGGCCAGGCGAGAAATAACTTCGCAACGACACCACGATGCGCACCGCCACGAGCCCCACGAACAAGATGCGCAACACCCATTCGACCGACGACCACGGCGCGATTCCTCCCACCACACTCGCCGCTGCCGCCACAGCAATCAGAACGTCGTAACCATTGCGTCTGAGGAACCGCTGCGGTTTGTGGCTCAGACAGGCCATACGGGCCAGGACCGCCGCGAATCCAGCAGACATGCAGGCGTAGAGCGCGCGCCCGCCCAGCTGAAACCCGGATGCAGTCGCCAGTTCGAAATAGAACGCGGGAATGGCGAGCACGGTGAAAGCGAATAGAACCCACTGCATCCACCGCCATGCCCGCACGGCGCGCGCATTGTCGTGCGGGTCGACGCCGGCAAGACCCGCAACACGCAAACTCTCCTTCATGTCGACACCGCCCTCAGCAGCGCAAAAGCTGTCGCCCGCCCGCTTTCCATTTCCGCTTGGTCATTTTTCATTCAACGGCATGACGTACCGTTGCCCTCAAACTCGCCTGTTCTTAAAAGTACGGGTATGACGAAGTAGATGATTTGACCTGGATCATCGACCGTCATGCGAGCAGCATTCTGCTCGCCGTGGTGACAGTTGACCGATGAAAGAAGAATTCATCATCGTCCCCGCGGTGCTGTTGCGATTGATTTCCATCAAGGCTGCCGCGCTTCGTCTCGCTCGCGAGACTCCTGCCATGAACGCGTGCGGCGCTCCGCTCCCCCCTTGATATGCATCAAGAGGCGCCGCCCGCCACTCGGTCATAGTCGCCCTGCACCCACGCTGATTCGCCGCGAACCGCAAACGACGGAGCGCAGGCGCCGGCGCCTCATGGCCAACAAGAGCCCGCCCTCATCGGTAAAGCGTTTCGCGCTTCACCGTCTTCATGACTCATGTGAGGAGTATGTCTACCATCGATACCGCTCCACCCAACGCCGCCGCATTGCAGATTCCGCTCGCACGGCATGCCAGCATCGACGGCATGGAGGCTGATCGCGCCCTCGTTGCCGAGGCAGGCCAGGATCACGAAGCGTTCTGGGCGTCGCTCGCCCCACAGAAACGCATACGGGAACGACGGAATGTCGCTCATGTGAATCCCGCCGCAGACCACCACGCCCCCCTTCGCGACCGCTTGCAATGCTTGCGGAATGAGCGCACCGACCGGTGCGAAAAGCAACGCCGCATCGAGCTTGTCGGGCGGCGCCTCGTCACTGCTGCCCGTCTAAGCCGCGCCGAGACGCAGTGCGAGTTGCTGGGCTGCGTGATCGCCGGAGCGCGTGAACGCATACGTGCGTTGCTGATGACGCGCAACCTGCGCGACGATATTGCGCCGCGGCGCCAAAACCGTAGATGCCGATCCGCTGCGCGCTGCCCGCCATGCTCAGGGTGCGATAGCCGATGAGACCGGCGCATAGCAGCGGCGCCGCCTCGATGTCCGTGTACTGCCCCGGCAGATGAAAGCAGTAGCGGCTGTCGGCGATGGTGCGCTCAGCGTAACCGCCGTCGATCGTATAGCCTGTGAAGCCGGATTCGTCGCACAGATTTTCCCGCGCCGACAGGCAGTAGCGGCAATGCCCGCAGGTGTGGCCGACCCACGGCACCCCCATCCAATCGCCAACGGCGAACCCTGTCACGCCCGCGCCGAGCCTGGCTACCGTGCCGACGATTTCGTGGCCTGGAATGACCGGCTGTTTGGGATGCTCGAGTTCGTGGTCCACCAGATGAAGATCGGTGCGACACACGCCGCACGCGTGAATATCGATCAGGATCTGGCCGGGACCGGCGGCGGGATCGGGCACCTCCTGCTCCCGCAGCGATGCTGCGCTACCGTCGAATACCATCGCACGCATAAGATGCTCCTCGAACTTGCTCCAGCGGCCCACTACAGGGCTTTTGCTGGCGTGGAGCATTTAAAGAAGCGTTGCGCTCCGCCGCCCCGCCGAATTCACCCGCAAAAGCGGAAGTAGCCGCTGTGCATCAGAACCGGTTTGGCGCCGATCTCGTTAAGCAGTCGCCTGGCTGCGTGTTCGATCGGATGCCGGTTCGAGTTAAATGCGGCGATCAGATCGTCTTCGCGCAGCGACGCGGCGCCGAAATGATCTTCGAGGGCTTCGGCGGTGATCGCGCACTGGACGCGAGCACCGTCCACTTCGGCCGGGAACGCGACGACGAGGTCGCGCGCGCAATACTCCGGATGTTCCTCGGGAAAATGAATCTTCATGACCATCACCAGGTTCGTTGCGCAGGATCTGACGCTGGAACGGCGTGTCTGCACGCCCACGCACGTGCAACACTTTCTTGGCCGCCCATTCTGTGCGACACCCGTCTGTCGCCAGCATAGGAGTTAAGCGCGATACATCAAATTCACGGCTTGCGTCCTGGTTGACCGAGGTCAACGGCACGCAAGTCACCGCCTCTACACTGACCTCATTCCCCTTGCAAAGGAGCGCGTGCCATGAACGCCCTATCCCGAAGTTGTCTGGTGACATGTGCAGTATTCGTGCTGACTGGCTCTGCTGCGCACGCCGAAACGGAGCCGACCGCGCTTGTCGATCAGCAACACTGCATGTTCTGCCACACGCGCGATGCACCATTCCTCGCGCCGTCGTTCCAGCAGATCGCCGAGCACTATCGCAACGTGCCGAATGCGCAGTTCATGCTCGAGCACAAGCTGCGGCTCGGCGGCAAGGCGCATTGGGGCGATATGGCAATGCCGCTGCCAGCCGATCGCGGCGGCCCGTTGTCGGCGGAGGATGCGCATACGCTGGTGCAATGGGTATTGAGTCAATGAGATTGCCTTCGCGGGGACGACCCGCAATCCGGCTTCATTCAAAGTAAGCGTTCGTTTCGGAGATTCACATGCGCCTCACTATTCATCTCGACACGTTCGATCGTGTCCATCCGATGGCATTTGCAATCCTGTGGCTGGACAAGGACACGCGGCGATGGTCGCGCGAAGGACACCTCGGTCTCGATCTGCCCGAATGGGGCGTACTGCATGTGGATTGCGGCAACACGCTTGTGTGCGGGCCGGAAGGTTCGGCGCCCGTTTGCGTGCTCGAAGGGCTCGATCTGAACGACTCCGACGGGCCGTTCGAGGGCGAAACCGGACGTGCACAATGGTGCGCGGAAAGCGGCCGCGACCTAATGTCCGGCCACTGGCACGTCCAATGTATCGACACCGATCAGATAGAACCGGAGCACGGTCTCTTTGCCGCCGGCAACGACGTGTGAAGTGCAGACGTCACCGGCACCTGGAGGAGCCAACGCCATGGGACTCACAACCGATCTGCACGGCGTCCGTCACGCGTACGGGCTCTGTTTCGTGCGTGCGCCGTGGGCTTATTTCACGCGTTTGCCCCTTGACCAGCAATGGGGCGACGGGTGGGAGCGTGCACCCTTCGAGAGGCATGCGGGCCTGCCCTACGAAGACACCGCGCAACAGATTCTGACCGTCGCTTTCGACGGGCCGTTGCTGCCGCCCGACGCCGGATACGACGGCCGCGCACGCAGCGTGAACGAGATCAATCGAGGCGACGCACCATGGCTGCGCACGCAGAATTTCATCAGCAACGCGCCGATCAGGATCGCCGCGGGCGTGTCGCTCGAGAAATTCGTGGAACTGGTCGAACTGGCGGGCGGACATGTATTTGCCCCGCTTGGCTGGGGGGCACTGCGTCTGGAGCCGATCGTACCAACCGAGTCTTCAAGCGCTGTAACGTGCCAGCGCCTGATCGATGCTCCATGACCGGCATCACACAAAGTTGCGCGCTTACATATCGCCGCCGTTCGCCGTAGTAAGCAACTGTACAAAACATGCGGTGTTGCCAGCCAGGGCAGCGATGCGGTAGCAAAGCAACTGTCGCATTCTGGAACTGCGCCTTGAAACATTCTCTGCGGACCGCTCCTGATGACGTTGCAACCTTCGATTCGCGAAAATCTCATGCGAAGAACCTCGACCTGCTGCTTGTAGTTCAGTTCAATAGGCAACGATCATGGCAGGAATAGATTCAGGTCCGCCGGGCAGCCGCTCTCAGGAGAAAATATCCCGGATCTCTGAGATTGAGCCACCTACACCCCGAAGTCGGCATCTCAAGCGCAACGAGCTGATACTCCAAGAGTGCATCCAGATCGACGGGGTTAGGTCGTCCCGATCCGGCGTCTCCCTGCAGAAGTATTAAGGACACGAACTCATGCGGACTGAGCATTTTCGTATCCTCAGCGATGCCCTGCGGCGAATAGTCACCAACCCGATAATCGCGTTTTTGAACAAGTGCGCGGCAATCCTCCCCCTTCAGGGGGCCGCGTCCAGCGCATCCACGCGAGCGTCGCGAACGCGCGTCACGATTTCCTGCACAAAACATCGAACACGATCAGCAGGAATCACGCGACGATCGCCGTCGAAGACTTACAAGTGCGCAACATGAGCAAGTCGGCGAGCCATACGGCCAACGCGCCGGGTCGCTATGTCCGGGCAAAGTCGGGACTTAAAAAGGCCATCCTCGATGAGGGTGGTTCGAGTTTTGCCGCCAGTTGAAGTACAAAACCGCGCACCTTGTGACGGCGATCACTAAATCGTGTTCCGCTTGCGTCACTCATGTGGACACGATAAGTGATTACGATACGCCGTCGACGCGCATTTTGTCGCAGGTGCTGGATTCCACGTGGATATCAATGGGCAGGTGGCGAGCGAGGCGCTCGTCACGAAGGAAGACAGTGTTGTATTGTGCAGGTGGGAGACAAGCTTCGCGAGCTCGCACTGATCAAGTCTTACAGCGATAAGTTTTGCTGCCAGGGCGACTTTGCTTTCCGCTGCGACTGGGTTTGGGAAAGTCCCCTCAAGTCAGCATGTGTCGACCGATCGTGAAGTTCATTAACTCCGCTGGCTGCTCGGCGGCGCCATCGTAACGGGAACGGATATCTGGACAACGCATCTTAACGGCGGAATCAGTTTACAAAGATAAGCACTCGACCAATCTGCGTTACTCGCGCTGGCATCGAGATGCGTAGGCGCGAGCCATTTTTCAACAAGAGATCGCAAGGTAATGCGGCTGGTGTTCATGGCATGCTCCCGAAATCGGTTCGAACTGCGACGGAAGACTGTTTTACAGGTCCGTGAAACTATTATTGGATGGGCGCAGGTGAAGTTAAATCAGAGCCGCCTGAGAGTAACGTAGCCAAAAGGCTGTGTCGCAACAAGGCTCTGCGGTAAAATTCGCCGTTCGATACTGACGGCGAATCCGATGGCCAGGGAGAAGAAAACGGCGCGCAAGACACTTCCCGCAGACATTGGTAAGGTGCTCAAACGCCTGCACTATCCGCTGGATGTGATCATGCTGTGTGTGCGGTGGTACGTGGCGTATTCGCTGAGCCTGCGCAAGCTCGAGGAAATGATGACCGAGCGGGGTATCGCGGTTGACCATTCCACGGTGCATCGCTGGGTGATCAAGCTCGTGCCGCTGTTTGAAAAGGCATTTCGCCGTCGCAAGCGCCCGGTGGGCAGGAGCTGGCGCGTAGATGAGACCTACGTCAAGGTCAAGGGACAATGGAAATTTCTGTACCGCGTCGTCGACAAGGCGGGCAACACAGTCGATTTCCTGCTGCGTGCCCATCGCGACAAAGCCGCAGCGCATCGCTACTTGAAGAAAGCGATTGATCAGAACGGCGAGCCCGAAACGATCACGGTGGACAAGAGCGGCGCCAATCTGGCCGCCCTCGAAGCGCTCAACGCCGGGCGACCAACACCGATCAAAATCCGGCAAAACAAATACCTGAACAACATCGTCGAGCAGGACCACCGCGCTATCAAACGGATCATCAGACCGATGATGGGCTTCAAGGATTTTCGCTGCGCGCGCATCATCCTGTCCGGCATCGAGATTGCGCACATGATTCGTAAAGGGCAGATGCATGATGATGGCGTCGCTGCGACTGATGCCGATCAATTCTATTCTCTTGCGATGTAGGCAGTCCTCTTCATTGCGGTCATTTGCTCAGCTTACCTTCCTTTAACGCGACACTACCGG
>NZ_JARESO010000097.1:0-17240 GCF_046030175.1 Paraburkholderia sp. RL17-373-BIF-A | reverse complement strand
TAATAGACCACTAACAAAACAATGAAAGGCCAACGCCCAAAACATCCGCCAAAAACCCAAAAAAGCGATAATAGAAACCCCGAAGCGCCGCAGGCAAAAAGCACACCCCAATGATCATCCGCCCCCACCTCCATTGGTTCCGCATGCTGCTAGCCTGGCGAGGCTCCGTCCTCCCGCAGTTGCTCCCGCGCCTATTCCTGATCTTCTGCATTTCGATCGTCGCCGTGGCGGCCCACGACCACCTGCTCCCGATCTCGCTCAACCTCAACACCACGGCGCCCTTCTCTTTGATAGGCATCGCGCTGGCGGTGTTCCTGGGCTTCAGAAACAACGCCAGCTACGACCGCTGGTGGGAAGCCCGCAAGCTCTGGGGCCAACTGCTGAACGAGTCACGCTCACTCATCCGCCAGACGCTCACGCTGCCGACAAAACAGCTCCCACAAGAAGACATCAAAGAATTTTTCATAGCGCTCAGCGCCCTCCCGCACGCGCTGCGTCATCAACTCCGCAAGGGCGACCCACGCGAAGACCTCGCCGAACGCCTGCCGCCAGCCCTCTTCGCCCGCGTCATAGCGTCGCGCTACAAACCGGCCACCTTGATGCTTTACCTCGGCGAATGGGTGCAACGCCACGCTCGCTCAGGCGCGATCGATCCAATGGCGGTCATCGCCTTCGATCGGAATCTGAATGGAATCTCGGAAGTAATCGGCGGATGCGAGCGCATTGCTTCGACGCCGCTGCCGTTCGCCTATTCGGTGATGATTCACCGCACGGTGTATTTCTTCTGCGCGTCCCTGCCGTTCGGACTGGTGGACAGCATCGGCATCTTCACGCCCGTCTTCGCGGTCTTCGTGGCGTACACGTTCATGGCGCACGAAGCCATTGCATCGCAAATCGAAGAGCCTTTCGGCATCGACGACAACGACCTCGCGCTCAACCTGATGTCCGTGGCAATCGAGGACGCCATGCGCGACATGCTCGGCGAACCGGCTGTTCAATTGCCGAGCCCGGAAGCGGAAGGCTACATAGTCAATTAAGCAGGCTCACGCCCGAGCACACCGCTCAACTATTGCCGACTGTTTCCGACAGTCGCTTGAGTGTCGCGACCCGCGCGCCGATCACATCGATACGACTGCGCTCATCGACCACCGGCGTCGTGGCGTTCAGATACGTAGTCCACGCCTTCTGTGCATGCGTCAATGTCGGACGCGTACGCGCCGGCATCTTCGACTGCAAGCGTCGGTAATAGCGGTTCAGATCGAACATCGCATGTTCGCACTGCGCGTCCGCGCTGCAGGCACGCACCCGGCGCGGCGGATCGCCGCCGGCACTCGCCTTCGCCACCGCGCTGCGCAGCGCGAGCGCGCGGTCGCGCACCGGCTGCAATTGCATGTCGGCTTCGGCGAGCACGTACATCGTGCCGCGCGTCGTGGCGAACACGGCCGCAAGCAACTGTTTCTCGGCATCGCGTGAAGCCTGCCAGCTCGCCTGACTCTTTTCCCACTGCTTGCGCTGCGCGGGCGGCAACTTCTGCTGAAGCTGCTGCCACGCGTTATCGAGCGCAGTCTTCCAGCCGATCCGCGCGTTGTCCATGCACTGCACTTGCCCTGTTGTCGACGACATGTCGCTGCGCGCAAGACACGCGCGCATCGACGCGTCGATCGGATCGGCGGCGGCGACTTCGGCGTGCGCCGATAGCGGAAGCGCGCCGAGCACCGCAGCCGAAGCCAGCGCCAACGCGCCGAACGCGCGACGCGCGCCGCGAACGCCGACGCTGGCCGCCAACAGGGACTTCACCCGCCGCATCGTCAGGCGCGAACGCAATCGACGAAGTATTCGATGCGCCCGTTGATCGTTTCGCCGACGAGTCCGTGGATGTCCGTGTGGAAACCCGGGAAGCGCTCGTTGAACTCGCGCGCGAAACGCAAATAGTTGACGATGGTCCTGTTGAAGCGCTCGCCCGGAATCAGCAGCGGAATGCCCGGCGGATACGGCGTCAACAGGATCGACGTGACGCGGCCTTCGAGTTCGTCGATAGGCACGCGATCGATCTCGCGGTGCGCGAGCTTGGCGAACGCGTCGGACGGCTTCATGGCCGGTTCCATGCTCGACAGATACATCTCGGTCGTCAAGCGCGCGATGTCGTTCGCACGGTACACGCTGTGAATCTGCTCGCACAGATCGCGCAGACCGACGCGCTCGTACATCGGATGATGCGAGACGAACTCGGGCAGCACGCGCCACAGCGGCTGGTTGTTGTCGTAGTCGTCCTTGAACTGCTGGAGTTCGGTGACCATCGAGTTCCAGCGGCCCTTGGTGATGCCGATCGTGAACATGATGAAGAACGAATACAGCCCGGTCTTCTCGACGATGATGCCGTGCTCGGCCAGGTACTTCGTGACGATCGCAGCCGGAATGCCCGACTCGCCGAAGCCGCCGTCCATGTCCAGACCCGGCGTGACGATGGTCGCCTTGATCGGGTCGAGCATGTTGAAGCCCTCGGCGAGCGGACCGAAGCCGTGCCACTTGTCGTTCGGGCGCAGCATCCAGTCTTCGCGCGAGCCGATGCCTTCTTCGGCGAACTGGTCCGGGCCCCACACCTTGAAGAACCAGTCGTCGCCGTATTCGGCGTCGACCTTGCTCATCGCGCGACGGAAGTCCAACGCCTCTGCGATCGACTCTTCGACGAGCGCAGTGCCGCCCGGCGCTTCCATCATGGCCGCGGCCACGTCGCACGAGGCGATGATCGCGTACTGCGGGCTGGTCGACGTGTGCATCAGATACGCTTCATTGAAGCGATGCTTGTCGAAGCGGCTGTTCTTCGAATCCTGCACGACGATCTGCGAAGCCTGCGAAATGCCGGCCAGCAGCTTGTGCGTGGAGTGCGTGGCGAACACCATCGCGCCGATGCGCGGACGCCCCGCGCCGATCGCGTGCATGTCCTGATAGAACTCGTGGAATTCCGCGTGCGGCAGCCAGGCTTCGTCGAAGTGCAGCGTGTCGAGCCAGTCGCCCAGCATCTCCTTGATCATCTCGACGTTGTAGATCACGCCGTCGTAGGTGCTCTGCGTGATGGTCAAAATGCGCGGCTTGAGTTCCGGATTCTTCGCGAGTGCTTCGCGGGCGAATGGGTTCGCGAGAATCTTCTTCTTGATGTTTTCCGGTTCGAACTCGCTGCGCGGAATCGGCCCGATGATGCCGAAGTTATTGCGCGTGGGCGTGAGGAACACCGGAATCGCGCCGGTCATGGTGATCGCGTGCAGGATCGACTTGTGGCAGTTGCGGTCCACCAGCACGATGTCGCCCGGCGCAACCGTGCCGTGCCAGACGATCTTGTTCGACGTGGACGTGCCGTTGGTCACGAAGAACACGTGGTCCGCGCTGAAAATGCGCGCCGCGTTGCGCTCGGACGCCGCCACCGGACCGGTGTGATCGAGCAGCTGGCCGAGTTCGTCGACGGCGTTGCACACGTCCGCGCGCAGCATGTTCTCGCCGAAGAACTGGTGGAACATCTGGCCGAGCGGGCTCTTCAGGAACGCCACGCCGCCCGAGTGCCCCGGGCAGTGCCACGAATACGAGCCTTCGTCCGCGTACTGCACCAGTTCCTTGAAGAACGGCGGCGCGAGCGAATCCAGATACACCTTGGTCTCGCGGATGATATGGCGCGCGACGAACTCCGGCGTGTCCTCGAACATGTGGATGAAGCCGTGCAGTTCGCGCAGGATGTCGTTCGGCAAGTGACGCGAGGTGCGCGTTTCGCCGTACAGGAAGATCGGAATGTCGGCGTTGCGGCGGCGCACTTCGGTCACGAACGCGCGCAGCGCGACGATCGCGGCGGCCAGCTCCGGCGTCTCGCCTTCCACCACCACGTTATCGACGTACGGCAGCAGTTCGTCGTCGTCGATCGAGAGGATAAAGCACGAGGCGCGGCTCGACTGCTGCGCGAACGAAGTCAGATCGCCATAGCTCGTCAACCCGAGCACTTCCGCGCCTTCTTTCTCGATGGCTTCGGCCAAGGCCCGGATGCCGGAACCCGAGATGTTCTCGGAGCGGAAATCTTCGTCGATGATGACGACGGGAAAACGAAACTTCATGGGCGATTCTCCAAAAAGAACGACCGCTGCATTCTCTAAATTGCAGCGGTCACCCGGTATAGCTGGTGGGTCAGTACGCTGCCGACGTCACGTCTTGGGCAACGTGACGCCGTGCTGACCTTGATATTTGCCGCCGCGATCCGCGTACGACGTTTCACAAATCTCGTCGCTTTCGAAAAACAGCACTTGAGCGACGCCTTCGTTCGCGTAGATTTTCGCAGGCAAAGGTGTCGTATTCGAGAATTCGAGCGTGACGTGCCCTTCCCATTCCGGCTCGAACGGCGTCACGTTGACGATGATCCCGCAACGCGCATACGTCGACTTGCCCAGACACACGGTCAGCACGCTGCGCGGAATGCGGAAATACTCGACCGTGCGCGCGAGCGCGAACGAATTCGGCGGGATGATGCAGACATCGCCCTTGAAGTCGACAAACGACTTCTCGTCGAAGTTTTTCGGATCGACGATGGTCGAGTTGATGTTGGTGAAGATCTTGAATTCGTCGGCGCAGCGGATGTCGTAGCCATAGCTCGACGTGCCGTAGCTGACAATCTTCCGGCCGTCTTCGGAGACGCGAACCTGATCGGGCGCGAACGGCTCGATCATGTTGTGCGACGCGGCCATGCGCCGGATCCACTTGTCGGATTTGATAGTCATAGGTGAACGCTGCTCGACGTGAATGACAGAGGTATGACGGATAACGACCCGGTAAGTGCCGGGTCACTTTTGGCTTACTGCGCGCCTTCGTTGCGCTGACTTCGGATACAAAGCCACGCCGCGGGCCGTTCGGCGCTCTAAGCCCCTTCGGCTAAGTGCCCCGCCTACTCGGCAGGACGGGCACTCCGGCGAGGCAGCCGAACGAAAGGCGCTTATTTTACGCGATCGTGAGAATGCTGCCGCAGGTTGGGTTCGGGAGCGGCCCGATGCCAGCCCCGAGGCCGCCTGGCTGAACGCCGGCAGCCTGCGCGCGGGCCTCGATCAAGCGGCACGCGCAACGCTCATTGGCGAATCAATCCGCACGCGAGCGCGGGGCCCGCGCCATGCTGCGGATAGGCGTACGGATCGGTCGCGTCGTGATGCAGCAGAACCGCGCGCTGCAACACCGAGCGGATGCCGTCGAGCGAGACGTCCGGCGCGACGATGAAGCCCGTGGCCACGCCGTTCGCGTCCGCGTGAATATTGCCGAGGTCGCCCTCGACCCGCGCGCCCGATTTCAGACGCTCGGCGGCCGGCGAGAACACCTGGCCGGCGCTGGAACCGTCGGCGGCATTGCAGTCGCCGCGCTCGTGCACTTGCAAAGCGTGGTCGCTATTGGGCGGCATGCCCGAGAGATTGTAGGTAACCTGCACGCCGTCCGAGCGCTCGATGAACGTGACGAGACCGCGCGCCTGATTGCCCACGGTGGGCAGCAACTGCGCGTCCGCACGTTTTTCCTGTGGTCTCAGGAACGCGCTACAGCCGCATAACAGCACACTGCTGGCAGCCAGGACGATGAACGCATGCACCGCCTGCCCGTCGATTCGTTTTCCCATGCGATCCTCTTGCCGGCCTGGCGGCCGCCCCTGCGGCCGCCGAGCCGAACTTGTGAAGTCGACATGATACCGCGAGACCAGGCGAAAACAGACGCCTTGGGCCCTTGTCCGAACGGCTGTCAAGAGCGCCCCCAACCTGTCGCTTCGCGCCAGCCCCCCGAGGGGGGACAAAACTTGGGGCGGCCCGGCGTTTTCTCAGGTGTTCTGGACCACGATATTGGGAAACTTCGACGTCATGTCGCGAGCGCGTTCGGCGATATGGATCGCCACCTTGCGCGCGATCGACCGGTAGATTTCCGCGATGCGTCCTTGCGGGTCGGCCACCACGGTCGGCTTGCCCGAGTCGGCCTGCTCGCGGATCGCAATGTCGAGCGGCAGGCTGCCCAGCACGTCGACGCCGTATTCCTTGCCCATGCGCTCGCCGCCGCCGGCGCCGAAGATATGCTCTTCGTGGCCGCAATTCGAGCAGATATGCATACCCATGTTCTCGACGATGCCGAGGATCGGAATGCCGACCTTCTCGAACATCTTGAGACCCTTCTTCGCGTCGAGCAGCGCGATGTCCTGCGGCGTGGTGACGATCACGGCGCCCGTCACCGGCACGCGTTGCGACAGCGTCAGCTGAATGTCGCCAGTGCCCGGCGGCATGTCGACGATCAGGTAGTCGAGATCGCGCCAGTTGGTCTGCCGCAGCAGTTGTTCCAACGCGGAAGTGGCCATTGGGCCGCGCCACACCATCGGGTTGTCCTGCTCGATCAGGAAGCCGATCGAATTGGCCTGCAAGCCGTGGCCGGTCATCGGGTTCATCGACTTCTCGTCGGGCGACTCGGGGCGGCCGACGATGCCGAGCATCATCGGCAACGACGGGCCATAGATGTCCGCGTCGAGAATACCGACCGACGCGCCTTCGCTCGCCAGCGCCAGCGCAAGATTCACGGCGGTCGTGCTCTTGCCGACACCGCCCTTGCCCGACGCCACCGCGACGATGTTTTTAACGTTCGGCAACAGTTTCACGCCACGCTGCACGGTATGCGCCGCGATCTGCTGCGACACCTGGACACGCACGTCGGCCACACCCGGCACGGCGCGCAGCGCATCCGAAAATTGCGTGCGGATCGCGTCGAATTGGCGCATGGCGGGATAGCCGAGTACCACGTCGACGCTAACCGTGTCACCCTGCACCGCGACGTTCTTGATGTTCTTGGCGGCCGCGTAGGGCCGGCCGGTGTTGGGGTCAGCGACGGCTGCGAGGGCAGCGTCGACCAAAGCCCGATCGATACTCATTGACACTCCGTGGGGAACACCTGCGGCGCAGCGGAATCGAAATCTCGGCCACGCGCCGGAATTTGAAAGAAATTGTTAGACAGCATTGCGAAAACCAAGCGTGCCGGGCACCCTTCGGGCAGGCGGAACGCCAGGGGGCCGCATCGCTGCATGCTTCAGCCATTATTGTAGTGGCTGGCGGCAAGCCTTGCCGGAAGACCCTTCTTTACTGTCGGACCGAGGCTGAGCAGGGCGTAAGACTTCTCGTATTGTCGAGCCGGCGGCTTTACTGCCGTCAGGTTCGCCGTACGGATTTTTTCATATCGCCGCCTTGCTTGCCTGACTGGCTTCACTCAAGAGGAATCAAAAATGAATGCAAAAATTATGACTCGCCTGGCTGTCTTTGCTGTTGCCGGTTCGCTGCTGGCGGGTTGCGCCACCCAACAGGGCACCAACACGGCGGTCGGTACGGGCGTGGGCGCCGGCACGGGCGCTGCGCTGGGCGCGATCTTCGGCGGCGGTAAGGGCGCGGCGATCGGCGCGGGCGTCGGCGCGGCGGTGGGCGGCATCACCGGCTACAACTGGCAAGCCATTCACAACAAGCTGTCGGGCGCCACCAAGGGCACCGGCACGCAGATCACCGAACAGCCGGATGGCTCGCTCAAGCTGAACATTCCGAGTTCTGTCACGTTCGACACCAACAGCTACGCGGTCAAGCCGTCGTTCGCGCCGGTGCTGGACCAACTGGCGCAGACCATGCAACAGAATCCGGAACTGATCGCTCAGGTGGTCGGGCACACGGACAGCACGGGCCAGCCGGCGTACAACCAGACGCTGTCGGTCAACCGCGCGGAAAGCGTGACGGGCTACCTGGGCCAGCGCGGCGTCGCGCCGCAGCGCCTGTCGGCACAAGGCCTGGGCCAAACCCAGCCGATCGCCGACAACAACACCGAAGCCGGTCGTGCAGCGAACCGCCGCGTGGAAATCTATCTGCGCGCCACGGCTCAGCACACCACGCAATAAGGACGAGACCGCGGGAGATTGAGAAAGCCGGTCGCTGGGGCTGCATCACCGGCGACCGTTATGCTTTAGAAAGCCGTGGAAGGCGGAAAAAAGGAATCTTGCACGAGAACGAAAAAAATTTCGAACTCTGCGCAAAATCCGCTGTCTGTCTTTACGGTACGTGGCTGGCGATGCCGCCGCGTCACCATTCTCCTCTTGTCGTTGTTGCTCCGGGGTTAATAGCCCCGGTTTTTTTTGGACGCTCGGTTTACACGCCGCGCCGCCCCGCGATGACTCAGCCCGCGCCTCAGGCGGCCCGCCCCGCGCCCGGCGCCTGCCCTGCTAGAATCAACCTTTCGTCCCACCGCAGGCTCCCACCATCCTTATGTCAGCACCCGTAACCGATCTCTCCGCAGGCGCGCCGTCAGGCCGTCGCCAGATTCTCGTCACGTCGGCCCTTCCGTATGCGAACGGGCAAATCCATATTGGCCATCTGGTCGAATATATCCAGACGGACATCTGGGTCCGGACGTTGCGAATGCACGGGCACGAGGTCTACTACGTGGGCGCCGACGACACGCACGGCACGCCCGTCATGCTGCGCGCGGAGAAAGAAGGTCTCACGCCGAAGCAGCTGATCGACCGCGTCTGGCAGGAACACAAGCGCGACTTCGACAGCTTCGGGATTTCGTTCGACAATTACTACACGACCGACTCCGAAGAGAACCGCGTTCTCAGCGAAAACGTCTATCTGGCGCTCAAGGAAGCGGGCCTGATCGACGCGCGCGATATCGAACAGGCATACGACCCGGTCAAGGAAATGTTCCTGCCGGATCGCTTCATCAAGGGCGAATGCCCGAAATGCGGCGCGAAAGACCAGTACGGCGACAGCTGCGAAGTATGCGGCTCGACTTATCTGCCCACCGAGTTGATCAACCCGTACTCAGTCGTCTCCGGCGCCACGCCGATTCGTAAAACGTCGACGCACTATTTTTTCCGCCTCTCCGATCCGCGCTGCGAGAATTTCCTGCGCGCGTGGGTGGGCGGTCTGGCGCAGCCGGAAGCCACCAACAAGATGCGCGAGTGGCTCGGCGACGCCGGCGAAGCCAAGCTCGCCGATTGGGACATCTCGCGCGACGCGCCGTATTTCGGCTTCGAGATTCCGGGCGCGCCGGGCAAGTATTTTTACGTGTGGCTGGACGCGCCGGTCGGTTACTACGCGAGCTTCAAGAATCTCGCCGAAAAACGCGGCCTCGACTTCGACGCGTGGATTCGCAAGGGTTCGACGGCCGAGCAGTATCACTTCATCGGCAAGGACATTCTGTATTTCCACACGCTGTTCTGGCCGGCCATGCTCGAGTTTTCGGGCCACCGCACGCCGACCAACGTGTTCGCGCACGGCTTCCTGACCGTGGACGGCGCGAAGATGTCGAAGTCGCGCGGCACGTTCATCACCGCGCAGAGCGTGATCGACACGGGACTAAATCCGGAATGGCTGCGCTACTACTTCGCGGCCAAGCTGAACAGCACGATGGAAGACCTCGACCTGAACCTCGACGACTTCCAGGCGCGCGTGAACAGCGATCTGGTCGGCAAATACGTGAACATCGCGAGCCGCGCCGCCGGCTTCCTGATCAAGCGCTTCGACGGCCGCGTGCAGGACAGCGCGATGCAGCATCCGCTGCTCGCCTCGCTGCGCGCCGCCGTGCCGCAAATCGCCGCGAACTACGAAGCGCGCGAGTACAACCGCGCGCTGCGTCAGACCATGGAACTGGCCGACGCCGTGAATGCCTATGTCGACACCGCCAAGCCGTGGGATCAGGCGAAAGACCCGGCGAACAGCGTCGCGCTGCATGAAACTTGTACGGTAAGCATCGAAGCGTTCCGGCTACTGTCGCTGGCGCTCAAGCCGGTGTTGCCGAAGCTCGCCGAAGCGGTCGAAGGCTTCCTCGGCATCGAACCGCTGGTGTGGGCCGACGCCAACGTGCCGCTCAGCTCCGCCCGCCCGATCAACGCGTACAAGCATCTGATGACGCGCGTCGATCCGAAGCAGATCGAAGCGCTGCTGGCAGCCAATCGCGACTCGCTGCAAGCCACGCCGGAAGCCGCTGCTCCGGCCGACGCCAAGGGCAAGTCGAAGGCAGCGAAAGCGGCCGCCGCCGACAAGGACGAAACGCCCGGCGTCATCTCGATCGACGACTTCGCGAAGATCGATTTGCGCATTGCGAAGATCGTCGACTGCAAGGCGGTGGAAGGTTCGGACAAGCTGCTGCAACTCACGCTCGATGTCGGCGAAGAGAAAACCCGCAACGTGTTTTCGGGCATCAAGTCGGCGTATCAGCCGGAGCAACTGGTCGGCAAACTGACGGTGATGGTCGCGAACCTCGCGCCGCGCAAGATGAAGTTCGGCCTGTCCGAAGGCATGGTGCTGGCCGCATCCGCCACCGACGAGAAAGCGGAACCGGGCCTGTATGTGCTCGAGCCGGATAGCGGCGCGAAGCCGGGCATGCGCGTGAAATAAAGCGCGGCGTCTCACGCCGAAGGCACGCATGAAAAAACGGCACGCCCTGAAAAGGCGTGCCGTTTTTTTTGCCTCAGCGCGAAGACTTAAGCGCGCCCGCAGCGCATTACCAGCGGATCCGGTCGAAGCGCCGCGTGTAAAGCAGATCGACGCCGGAGAACGTGCCGCCGTAAGCCGCGACCGACCAGTAACGCGTCAGGTTGACCGTCGCCTTGATCGCATTGCTCGCCGACTGCAGCCCCTGTTCGTAGCCGATTACGAGCCGCTCGTTGATCGCCTTCGACACCATCACCACCTGCGGATCGGTCAGCCCCACTTCGCTTCGTCCGATCGAAAACTCGTCGAGCCCGAAAGTCTGCGCGATCCGCTTGCCGCTTGCGCTGCCGAGCAGTGCGAGCGCCGTCGTCATCGTGCTTTGCTGGCCGAGGTTATTACCCTGATCCGTGCCGTGGCCGAACAACAGCCACGAGAGCTTTTCGTTATCCGGCACGTTCGGCTCCGACACCAGCTTCGCCGTCGGGAATTGAACCGTGCCCGTGACCTGCACGCCCGCCTCGACCTGCTGGTTGCGGCGCATGGCCAGGATGTTGATGCCCGGATTGGCCACAGGCCCGTTGAAGGTGAAGAAGCCGTTCTCGATGTTGAGCTTGCGGCCGAACGCGGTGTAGGTCGAGCCCTGCGTGACGCGCACGTTCCCCACCGCGCGCAGTGGCAGGTTCGGCGCGCTCATCGCGGTGATCGTGCCGGTCAGGCCCAGGTCCGCGCCCTGGCCGCGGAAGCGGAAGTTGTTGCCGAGGCTGATGTCGATATTGGCGCGCGGGGCGAACGGGCCAATCGGCTTGTTGGTGCCAGGCACAGGCGGTGGCCGCTCGCCGGCCACCGAACCGTCCGGGCGCACCACCACGACGTCGTCGCCGAGCTTCGGCGCGGACTGTTCCGGCATGTCGAACAACGCGTGATCGACGACGAATTTGCCGTTGATCGCCATGCCGCCTTGCGCGCCGGCATTCGCGACGCTCGCGCTGCCCGACAGCGACAGGTTGCGATCCGGCGCCGCGAACAATTCGAGCTTGTCCGCGACAATGCTCGCCGTCAGATCCGGCTCCGCGCCGTCCAGACGCACACGGCCGGTGGCGCGCAAAGTGCCGCTCGCGCCATTGAATTCGACCTGTTGAAAGTCCACCAGATTGTGCGAAAGCGCGATGCGCACCACGCCGTCCTTCAACTGCACGCCCTGATCGACCATCGTCGCGGAGAGACCGTCGCCGAGCAGCGAGCCGGTCAGGTTCGGCTTGGCGACGGTGCCGGCGAGCGCGAGCTTGAGCGCGAGGTGGCCGTCGAGCAGATAGCTCGGACCGAACAGGCCGCCGGTGGTTTTCAGCGACGGCACGTTGGCGTTCACATTGCCGGTGAGCGCGCCGTCCTCGTTGACGGTCAGGAAGCCGTCGCGCATCACCAGCGTGGTGTGCGCGTCGGCGTCGATCACGCCGATGCGGCTCGCCTGCGCGTGAAAAGTGGCGTTGAGCCGGTTGCCGCCGCTGAATTCGGCGCGCGCGGCGATACTCGAAATACCGAGCGAGGCGAGGCCCCGGCCGATTTCAACCGTGACGTCGCCGCTACGGCGCTGCAACTGGATGTGGCCGGTCGCCGTGCTGCCGAGCGCGAAGTCCCAGTCGCCGTCGAACACCAGATCGGTTTTGACGTGCGGCGGCTCACCCGTGATCTCGTGCCGCAGAGCCTGCAGACGCGCGACTGAAATGCCGGTCAAACTGCCTGCCGACTGAATCTTGCCGTGGTCGAAGGCAAAGGTTTTCAGGCTCAGCACCGCGCCTTCGAGCGTGAGCCGCGTCGTGCCGAGCGTCAGGCGGTCCGGCCCGGCGCTGACGGCGAGCGGCGACTCGAGATTCAACGCCGGTGTGCCGCGATTCTGCAGGCGCGTGACGGTGCCGTCCCAGCGCGTGCCGTCGCGCGCTTCGGTCAGCTTGCCGTTGGCGGCTAGCGTGAGATCGAGCGGACGGTCTTGCAGCTTGCCGGTGGCGGCGGCCTCGAGCGTGTGATTGGCGCGCGTGCCGGACAGACGCGCCGTGAGCACGTTCAGATCGACGCCGCCTGCGCTGAGGTTACGCGCGTCGGTGGTAAAGACCAGCGCGCCGTTCGCGCCGTCGCGCAGTTCGGCGTGTCCTTCCGCGTGGCCGATGCGGTTACTGCCGAACACCACGCTGTCGGCCTTGTAGTTCAGCACGACATTCGGATGCGCGAACGAGCCGGTGACGTCGCCATCGGCCGCGACGAGTCCGGCGAGACCGAAGCCGAGGCGCTCCAGTTCCGGCGCGTCGACGCGGAACTTCAGCCGGTCGCCGCGTGCGCCGAAGCTGCCTTGCAGATCCACCTGGTTGCCCGCGACCGAGAGGTTCGCGCGGCTCGGCAAAATCCGCGAGCCCGCCAGTTGGATTGTGCCGCCGCCGGTCAACGGCAGGCCGTCGTAGACGCTCGGCCCGAGCTTGAATTCGGCCTTGGTCGTGAAGACCGGGCCGAGCATGCCGGCCGCGGTGAGCGTGCCGTTCACACGTGCCTCGATCTTGCGGGCAGGCGGGGCGCCGCGTTTCGGCGGCGGCGGGGTTTTGCGCTCGACTACTTCGCTTTTGACTGCCGCCTTGGCGGTGTTTTTCACGACGGCGGCGGCCTTGTCGGCGGGCGCGGCGCTTTTTGCGCCGGCCGTGCTGCCCACTTGCGCGGCAGCCTCCGCGGTTTTGCTGTTTTTGGCACGGCTTGCCGACGGTGCCGGCGTCGGTCCAGTCACCGGCTTGTGCGACGGCATCTGCGAAGCCAGCGTCAACGGGTCGAAATCGATCAGCTGCGCTTTCAGGTTGTAGGTGGAATTCGCGTCGTGCTTGAGCGCGCCTGACAGATCGATGCGGCCTTTGCCCGACGTAATGCGTACGTCATTGAAGCTCATGCGGGCGGGATCGAATGTCACTTTGCCCTGGGCGCGCAGCGCCGCTTTCGGGTCGGCGAGATCGAGTGTGAGGCTCTGCACGTCGTCGTTCAGACGCACGCCGATAGGGCCAGACAGCTGTGTGGGCCGCACCGTTGCTTGCAGCGCGTTCAGGTCGAGGTTGGCGACTTTCAGATCGAACTGCCCACGCTTACCGCTCAGTGCGCCGCCACCAGTGAGCGTGGCGTTCTTTACGAGTCGCACGTTCAGGTTCGAGATGCGCTGCGCCTGGGCGTCGAGCCGAACGTCGGCGTTGGCGTCGATGATCGGCAGCAGGTTCTGGTCGATCGCACCGGGTTTGGCGTTGACGATCGAGACGTGGCCGGTGACTGCGAAAGTCGCGGCGGGTTTGGCGGTGGTGTCGGGGTTGGCGTCGCGTTTGCCGGTTGTCGCTATGGGTGGTTGCGCTGCGCTGGCGGCATTGCCTGCGCCCGCGAGGGCGCTTTGGCTGGCAGCGCGGCCGGCACTGGCTGCGTTGGCTGAACTGGAAGCGCTGGTGGCGTGGGGGGCGTTCGTGGTACTCGCAGCCTTCGTGACGCTCGTGGCATTGCCACCACTCGCCGAACTCGCGGCCTTTGCCGCTGCCTTCGCCCCACTTGCCGCACCGGCCCCGCGCGCAGCGCCTGTCGCACTCGCCGCACTTGCCCCCGTTACCCCACTCGCCCCCAACACGACCTCTTCCGCCGCACCCTGCCCCACCGGCTGCAACTCCGCCCGAACGGCCAGGTCGGCCAACGGCGCGCCGGGCGCAAAAGCCTGCGGGTTGATGTGATCGAAGGTCAGCGTAGCGCGCTGCAACGGCACGTCGCCGAACGGCGTAGCCTCGACCCTCGCATGACCGGCGAGTTTCATGCCGCTTGCATCGAGTTCCGCGATGAGATTCTCCAGCGAGCCGCTTAGATGGCCACCCACCTGTACCGCCTCGTCGTTCACCTTGCCCGAATAGCCGACGTCCCCAGTCAACGGAAACGGCCGCACACCGTCGAGTTTGGCGGCCGCCGTCACCGCGCCGAACGGCGTGTCCAGCCGCTCGATCGCGGCCTCGTGATGGCGTCCGTCGCTACGTCCATGAAAGACGAAGCGCGAGAATTCGGTCGTCGACGCGCCCTGATGCAGCAGCAGCTTGTCGACCTGGACATCGCGAACGTCGAGCTGCATCGGTAAGCGCAAGTCTTGCGGCAGCTTCACCGGCCCGCTGCTGCTCGACGACGAAGAACCAATACGCGCGTCCACCGTACCGATATGCAGATAGTCGATGGTGAACCGCCACGGCTCGCGCGCGAGCGCCCAGCGGCCGGCCACGCGGTCGATCTGGATATCGGTGCCGCTGCCGTCGAGGCTGCGCCACCGCACTTGCCGCAATTGCAGGCCATTGGCGAGAGCGCCTCGCTCCAACGTGCCGCTCAGCTTGCCGCCCAGCAGCTTCACCGCCGCCTGCCACGCATAGGCGGTGCCGCGCTCGGTCGTGAGCGCGCCGTACAACAAACCCACCGCCAGCGCGAGCAACAGCACCAGCACGGCCACCGCCCACGCGAACGTTTTCAGCAGCAACCGGCCGAGGCGGCGCCTGGGCGGCGGCTGCTGTTCGGGCGGCTGCTCCGGCGGTTGTGCACCGGGGGGCTGCGCGGGAGGTTGGGCGGAAACGTCCGTGGTCATGCGTGGATCATGTGGAAGCAGGTTTTCATCAGAAGGCGATGCCAAGCGTCAGATACGGCCGCACGCTCTTGTTGCGAATGCCGTAGGCGACATCGACGTTGACCGGGCCGACCGGGCTGCGCCAGCGCGCCCCGACACCGACGCCGGGATAAAAGACTTTTTCGCCCCACGTGTCGGTGGCGGTGCCGATGTCGAAGAACGCGGCCGCGCCCCAGTCGTGACTGAACCAATGCTGGTACTCGGCCGAGCCCGTGACGAGATACTTGGTGGGCAGCACCGAACCGTCGACGTTGTTACCGATACTCTGATAGCCATAGCCGCGCACCGAATTCGAGCCGCCCGCGCGAAACAGCAGCGAGGCCGGAATGCCGCTCGAAGGGCCGCTCGTGAACACGCCGCCTAGTTCGGCGCGAATCAGCACGAGGTCTTCCTTGCCGATCGGCAGATACTGCTGGCCGCGCGCGTAGCCGCGGATGAAAGTCTGGTCGGTCAGCGCGCCTTTGACCGCGAAGCCCGCCTCGACGTGAATCAGGTTGCCCTTGCGCGGGAACAGCGGATCGTCGGTATTGCGCCGGGTCCACGACCAAGCCGGCACCAGCGCGCGGCTCGTGGTCGGCGCGAACGCGTTCTGATCGAGCCGGTCCTGGTAGAAGAGGAGCGAGTAGTTATAGTCGATGAATTGCGAGGTCCGGGCCCGTTGCACGCCGCCGCGAATACTGTAAATGCGCGTGTCGGATACGTCGGTCGTAGTGTAGGACGCCAGCACGCTATTGGTCCACGCACGCGGCCCCGGCGGCATGGCGAGCTGAATTTGCCCGTATTGCTGGATCTGGTCGATGCGCCCCTGGATGGTGAACGGCCACGCTTTGCCGAACGTGTCGAGATACGAATAGGAACCCTGGACCAGCGGGCCGTTGTCCGTCGAGTAGCCGACCCCGCCTCGAATGCTGTTGTACGGATATTCCGACACCTTCACGTGCACCGGCGTCTCGACCGGCTTGGCCGGGTCGCTGTCCACGTCGATCGCGACGCTCGCGTAGTACGGCGTGTTCTGCAACTGCCGCTGCAATTCGGTGATGCGCTGAACGTCGTAGATATCACCCTCGGAGATCGGATTCACGTTCTCAACGATCTTTTCCGGATAGCGCCGCGTACCCGATACATCGAGCTTGCCCATCGTGAAGGTCGGCCCGCTGTCGTACGTGACCAACAGTTTCGCCTCGTGCGTGCGTGGATCGACCCGCGCCTCGGAGTGGTAAATCTTCGCACCCAGATAGCGGCGCGCCTGCAGCGCCTTGAGCGAGGCGTTTTTCGCATCGTCCCAATCGCCCTGCGAGAACGGATCGCCTTCGTGCAGCGAAAATGCGAAGCGCGCGGCGTTTTCCTGGGCCGGATCCTCGGTCAGCACCGGCCCGCGAAACGACAGCGAAATCGATGAGATGACGGTCTGCGGGCCGGGATCGACGCTCACCGTGACGCGCTTCGCATTGTCGATAGTGCGCACGTCGGTGCGCACGACCGGGCTGAAATAGCCCTGCGTGGAGGCCAAGTCGCGGACCTGCTGGGGCGTGGCGGTAATCAGAAACTCGAACTGGTCGTCGCTGATGTCAGGGCGCTTGGCGAAACGCGCGATATCCAGGTGCGCTTCGAGCAGCTTGCGCAGCGAGCGCGGCGTGGCTTCGATATCGACCTTGTAGCTAGCCGCCGCTTTTGCGGCGTGGGCGTTGTCGGTGGCAAGCGTCAGCATGACGAGGGCGAATGCCAGCCACGTGCGCCACCAGCGCCGCATGGGCGTGCGATGCCCGCGCCCGGAACTGGCCTTGCCGCGCCGCAGCTTGTCGATCGCACACCCCGCCAAACAGGACCTCCAGCCGTGGTTGATGAATTCTTGTCGCTCAGCCGCGCCGCGGCGGCCGAAGCACGCTATTTGACCACATCGGCGGGACGCCGCGAGATCTCTAAAACTGTGTCCGCGGCTTGCCGGCGGGCTTTACCGTCGGGTTCGCGCGCGGCGCGCCATGCAGCGTGACGCCGACGCGGGTGTCGATGCCGATGCCAAAGCAGCTGGCCGGTGCCGGTGCCGGTGCCGGTGCCGGTGCCGTTGCCGTTGCCATTGCCATTGCCATTGCCATTGCCAGTGCCAGTGCCAGTGCCGGTGCCAGTGCCAGCGCCAGTGC
>NZ_JARESO010000096.1:0-18117 GCF_046030175.1 Paraburkholderia sp. RL17-373-BIF-A | reverse complement strand
TGGTCTGGCGGGTTATGCGTTCACGAAGTCGTTCACCAACGTGCATCTGCTGTCGCAGCAGCTGGAAGTCGGCATGCTGTGGATCAACCAGCCGGCCACGCCGTCGCCGGAAATGCCGTTCGGCGGCGTGAAGGATTCGGGCTACGGTTCGGAAGGTGGCCCGGAAGCCATGGACGCTTATCTGGTGACCAAGACCGTGTCGACCACTGCTGCATAGCGCTGACCGGTCGGCACCCGCTTTGAAACGAGGCGCGTCGAGGAAGGGCTAGTTGTCGATAGCCCTGACGGCAGCCATAAGATAATGCCCTTGCCGCTATCGGCCTTAATGACGCGCCCCATGATCACAACGCTCGGAAGCTTATCGGCCAGACTCGCTTGATGCAGGCTTGAAATGTCCGGCGATGCCATTTTGCCCACCCGAACTGCGCAGAACCTCCAGCGCACTTCGCTCTACCCAGTTATGCCGCAGCAGCCCGTCCTCGCCGACGTGCAGGACAGCAGTTCCCGTCATATCGATCGGTAAGCCCGATGGTTCCGAACCCATAAAGCCGTTGTTCTTTCCCGTAACCCGCCATCGACTGACGACCCGGTCGCCTATTTCGTTCTGAAACGTCTCGATCACATCGAACTCGAACTCATCGATGCTGGCGAGAAATGCAGCGACCCACTTCTTGAACGCTTCGCGCGATTTGATCTCCACTCCGCCCGAGGTTACCGTGAAATCGTCAGAGACCAGATGGTCCGCTGCGTGTGGATTGCGTAATTGCCAAACCTCACGCCAAAACGTCTCGACGATCTGGATTGAATTCTGCCGTGCCATTTCAAATCTCCTGTTCATTGACAACAAAAAAATCGCTTCTGGTTGACCCTGTCCGGCCTTCGGAATGCTTCAATGAGCGGGCATGGTTCCCGCCACGACAACGTGCTTCAACAACGAGGCGATCTCAGCAATCCGCGCGCTGCGTGCGGTGAGGTTCAGCATCTGCCGCAATGAGCCGCGCGTGTCATGCATGAGGCTCGAAATCCATGAGGTGCGCGAAGCATTTTGTAGTTCGAGCAGTTCCGCTCCTATCTCGATCCACGACATGCATTCATCCACTTGCTGTGCGGATGCCGCGGGCAAAGCGATCCGTAGGAGCGCGTCGATGCTACGGCTTTGCCACGGTCATTGACCGAAATAGATGCTGTCCCGTGCTTCCGGCTCGGTCACGGTACGGCGCCCGCTTTGCGAGCGGCCCGTCACGGCGCCGCCGAAGGAAGAGGTGCGGGCGCTCCCGGCGTTCGTGTTGGCGTTCTGGAGCGCGGCGGCTGCGCGCAGTTGAGCGGAGGGGTAGGTGGCATCGGGCGCGTCGAACACGCCAGCTTCGCGGGCCTGAACGAGCTCGGCCCGAACTTCTTCGCGCGTCTTGCCATGGGCGGCAGGTTCGGCGAACACAGACGACGATACGATGGCGCCGGCAATGACGACGGGGATCAGAAAGCGTTTCATTTCGTGCTCCTTGGCGGATAGATGAGAAGCTGTTCGGCGATCAAGCGGCTAATCTGCGATCTGCCGTTTGCTTGTTCGTCGATCGGTGAATGCATTATTGCCACCGGCCTTCTATCCGCCAATTCCCGAAATGTGCGTACCGTCCAGGAGAAAATGTACAAGCTGTTGCTGCGCGCTGCCCGCGTCAGCCGTTACCAGGAAAGCAGCTTGCGATGAACTGCATGACGCTGCGGATCGCAGGAGCGTGCCGCAGATCGTTGTGAATGGAGAGCCATATCTCGCGCTGCAATGGCTGGCCCGGCCCCTCGACGATGCTGAGACTCTCGTCCCAGTCCCCGAGGAAGTAGGGCAAGATGGCCACGCCGACGCCTGCCCGAGCGGCCGCTGCCTGGACATCCAGGCTATTGCTGCGCAGAATCACAGGACGTGACTTCGCCTGCGTGGCCAGCCAGATGTGTTGAGCGGATCCGTCGAGACTGTCGTCATATCCGATGAATTCGTAGTCTTCGGGCGCATGCGACGCCAGATATTCCGGCGACGCATAAAACGCGAACGCAACCACGCCGATCTTGCGCGCGACGAGATCGGACTCGGTCGGCCTGCTCAGACGAACGGCGATATCCGCTTCCCTTCGTATCAGCGACACATTGCGCGTGTCGGCGATCAAGCGGACGTGAAGCGCGGGGTGCTGCACGCGCAGCCTGCCTAAGTGAGGGGCAATGACACTGCTGGACATCGACGGCGGCGCGCTGATCACCACCTCGCCGCTAACGACTTCCTGTCCGCCGACCGACATTCGCTCCACGGCAAACGACTCTTCCTGCATGCGCTTGCCCCGTTCGGCGATGCGTTCGCCGTCTGCCGTCAGCACATAGGCGCGTGGGCGGCGATCAACCAGCTTCAGTTCGAGGGACTGTTCGAGCGAGGCGATTCTGCGCGCGACGGTCGCATGATCGACCTTCAAATGCCGAGCTGCTTTCGCGAGCGATTGTTCCTGACTGAACGCGACGAAGTGGCGTAAATCCTCCCAGTCGAACATGAGTTTTCTCCTGTCGCTTTGATCGTTGCAAATCCCCAGGTTGGGACAACTGGACAAGCATATTAGAAGCAAACATGACAGACGTCACAGAAATTGCGTTGTGAAGGGTATGTGCATCGGTGCATATGACCTATGCATCTTTGCGGAATGGCGGGCAGCTTCAGGGCACCTTCCTGTCGTTTGCACATCGATGGCAGCGAAGGTGACATGGAGGAGACGGGTCTAGATATAAACCCTTGCGCCTACGATGCAGGATGATGGACGCATGTCGCCTAATTCAGGTGTTTCAACCAAAATTCGCGACAATTACATTAACAACATCTACCACACCGCCGATAGTATTGTGGAAATCACTACTCGTAGCCGGATATAGCACCTACGTCACGCTCGATTCCCGCATGCATCCCGCTCCGATGTACCCGTCACACCCTGCTACTGGCCAGGCGCCCGGCAATGGCGTCGCCAACAGGTGAAATCGGGTCGACGGTGGCGATCGTTTCTTGCGATGCCGCGTGCGTGCGTTAGCGTCGTCAATGCCTCCCTCGCCAACGCTCGACGCTCGTGCTGGGCGTCTGAGGAATCAGATCATTTCGCGGCTGATTGGCAGTCCCATACAGGAGGCAATATGCACATAGGCGTTCCGAAGGAGATCAAGAACCACGAGTATCGTGTCGGTCTCACGCCGTCTTCCGTGCGCGAGATCGTCGCGCATGGACACAGCGTGGACGTCGAGACAGGCGCTGGCGCAGGCATCGGCGCAGCGGACGACGCGTACCGGGCGGCGGGCGCGCAGGTTGCGCCCAGCGCAGAAGCGGTGTTCGCCGCTGCCGACATGATCGTCAAGGTGAAAGAGCCCCAGCCGCCCGAGCGTGCGATGCTGCGCCCAGGACAGATTCTTTTCACCTATTTGCACCTCGCGCCGGACCCCGAGCAGTGCGCCGATCTCGTCCGAAGCAACGCGGTCTGCATCGCCTATGAGACCGTCACGCAACGCGGCGGCGGACTGCCTCTGCTCGCGCCCATGTCCGAGGTTGCGGGCCGCATGTCGATTCAGGCGGGCGCGTTCAGCCTGGAACGCGCGCACGGTGGCAAGGGCATCCTGCTTGGCGGCGTGGCGGGCGTGCCCCCCGCGAAGATCGTGATCCTCGGCGCCGGCGTGGTCGGCACCAATGCCGCGCAGATGGCTGTCGGCACGGGTGCGCAGGTCGTCGTAATCGACCGCAATGTCGACGCGCTGCGACGCATGGACCGGCTGCTGGGCGCACGCGTGATCACCGTGTATTCGAATCAGGACAACATCGAACGGCAAGTGCTCGATGCCGACCTCGTGATCGGCGGCGTGCTCGTGCCCGGCGCCGCTGCGCCCAAACTCGTCACGCGCAAGATGGTCGATGCGATGAGCCCCGGCTCCGTCATCGTCGATGTCGCGATCGACCAGGGAGGGTGTTGCGAAACCGCGAGGCCTACGACTCACGCGGACCCCACGTACAAGGTTGGCGAAGTCGTACACTACTGTGTCGCAAACATGCCTGGCGGTGTGCCGCGCACGTCCACGTATGCGTTGAATAACGCGACGCTTCCCTTTGTCCTGAAAATCGCCGACCAGGGCTGGCGCAAGGCGCTTACCGACGACGAACATCTGCGTAGCGGCCTGAATGTCGCGTTCGGCAAAGTGACCTGTCCCGAGGTCGCTGAAGCACTGGGCTACCCCTGCGAGGATGCAGGTGCCATCGCCACTGAATAGCAAAAACATCGAGACGAAGCGCGGGGGGCTTATCCCGTCGCGCTCTCGAGCCAACATGGCGGCGAGAGTCGCGCCCAATCAGACTTGGTCAGGTTCCCACTGCGAACATCTGTATTGCGCGAAATTCCGGTTTGCCGAACTGTATTTGGCTGGTCGTCGACTATCGGTCCAGTTTGAGACGTTCGAGGGTAATCCACGAATCGTTGAACAATCGTGACTTAAAGATAATACGTGGCGAAAGCCGTCCTCGGACACGGGATGTCACGAGGCCTCCAAACATGAGTTGATCTGTTATCCGAAGCGCCATGCACTCCGGATAACAGGATGTGGTTCCGGATTTATGCGATGCCGGCGCCGAGTGCCGGAAACACGTCGGTAAACAGCAAAGTGATCAATTGTTGTCCGGCCGGGGTGGACCAGTCCTGCGCGATTTCCGCCATGAGCGTGTTGGTGGCGGTGAGCACCACGCCCGCATCGTGCATCCGTTGACGCGAAAACTCTTCGGAAAGATCGCTGGGCGATCCTGAAGCATCCATCACTGCCTGCACGCCAAAACCTTCGAGCGCAGCGTCGATTGCCGGGAAGATCAGGCAAACGTCGGTGGTCACGCCCGCCATGATCAGGTTCGTGCGCCCCGTGGCAAGCACCGCATCGCGGAAGTCGGGATAGGCCCACGCGTTGACGACGCCGGGGCGCTTGATTCGTGCCGCGTGCGCTTCGGGCAGGATCGCGGCGATTTCCGGAAGAATCGGGCCTTGTGCGCGATCTTCCTGACTGGACGTGATCACGACCGGCAGATTGAGGATCTTCGCCATCTTGGCTAGCGCAATCGACTGTTTGGCGGCGAGTTCGCGGTCGATATTCTTGATCAGTTGCATCGTGCCGACCTGATGGTCGATCAGCAGCAAGGCGGTGTTGTCGGCAGTGAATCGTTCAACCTTCATGAGGTAGCTCCTAAGTGGTGATGGGGCGCATGCCCCGGGGTGTGTGGCGGCCTGTTACAGGCTTCCCATCTCGCCACGTTGGTAGGCGGCGGTTGCCGCGATCAGGCTCTCCTGGCTCGAAAAAGCCATCGGTCCATTTGAAAACACGGGTTGGCGCAACGGTTCGCCGATGAACACGGCGACCTTGGCGCCGCCAGCTTTGGCAGCGAGCTTGTGCATCACCGCTTCAGTCGCGGTCGGCAGGATCGGGACACGAAGGTCGTCGAGACCGAAGCTTTCGCCATCGAGCTCCGCGCTGCCGAAGATCGGCATGAAGAAGGCGCGCTTGCCTGCGGCCACCGATAGCAGCAGTTCAGCGCCTTCCTCCAGCGTGATGTCCAGCAAAGTGACCTCGGTTGGCGGCATCAGCGGGGAGCGCACGCCGTCAAAGCTGCCCAGGGGGACGCGGACCCGGACACCGGGGCGCTGCACCACCGGTACGTCCTGCGGGGCCAGGCTGAGCGCGAACGGCGCCGCGTTCTGCCGTTCCCGAGGAAGGTTGATGAAGATCTGCAGCAGGTGGGTGGTACTTCCCAGCACCGCGGGATTCTCTTCATGGACCACACCCCTTCCGCCAGCGGTCCAGTGCAGGCCGCCCGGCTCGATCAGCGTGCTGTTGCCGAGCGAATCGCGGTTGGCAATGCCCGTCTCCGAGTCGAGGAACAGGTAGGTCACCGCGGAGAAGCCGGCGTGCGGATGCGGCGGGAACGTTGGCGCGCTCATCCAGGCGTGGTCGACTCCCATAAAAGGATCGAGTTGCGATGGCTCGGAACCGTGCAGGCTGTATGCGCGGAAATGGCTTCCCCGGTTGGCGCGCTGCATGCGCGCAGTGACTGTCGACATGACGGCAGTCCTCAGGCGTTACCGGCTGCGCTCAGCACGGGGTAGTCGATATAGCCCTGTGCGCCGGGCGAGTAGAACGTGTTCTTGTTGGGGGCATTGAGCGGCGCACCCACGCGAAACCGCTCCGGCAGGTCCGGGTTGGCGAGGAAGGCACCGCCGAAGACCGTGGCGTCAGCGCGTCCCTCTGCCAGCAGGTTTTCAGCCGCGGCCTGGTCGAGTCCTCCTCCGACCAGATAGGCGCCATCGAAACGCGGTCGCAACAGTGCGTGGTAATCGACGCTCGTACCGAACAGGGCGACGTGCAGGTACGCGAGATTGATGCCGCGCAGATGGTCGACGAGATACGTGTAGGTTTCCTGCGGCGCAGTGTCGAAGATGTCGTTGAAGTTCATCTCCGGCGAGATCTTGATGCCGACCCGCTCACCGCCGGCCTCCGCCACGATCGCCTCCAGCACTTCGAGAACGAAGCGGGCACGGTTCGCAACGGAACCGCCGTACTCATCCTCACGCTGGTTGCTGCCGGACGAAAGGAACTGTTCAGGCAGATAGCCCGAAGCAGCATGCAACTCGACGCCATCGAAACCGGCTTCCAGAGCGCGACGCGTCGCCCTACGGTACTCATCAACCACACCGGCGATCTCATCCAGGCGCAGCGCTCTCGGCGTCACGAATTTCTCCATGCCGTTGCCGGTCCAGGTCTCGCCCGTCGGCTTGATGGCCGACGGTGCCACCGGCAGCGCGCCATCCGGCTGCAGCGACGGATGCGAGATACGCCCGCTGTGCATCAGTTGCATGAAGATACGTCCGCCGCGGGCATGCACGGCTTCGGTGGCCTGCTTCCATACGCTCACCTGTGCATCGCTGTGGATACCGGGCGTACGCACATAGCCCTTACCGGTCGCGGAGGGAAACACGCCCTCGGTAATGATCAGACCTGCGCTGCTGCGCTGGGCGTAGTACGTGATGACAACGTCGTCTGGACCGCCTGCATCATCGGCGCGCGAACGGGTCATCGGGGCCATGATCATCCGGTTCGGAAGGGACAGGCCGCCAATGCGAACAAGGGTGAAAAGCTGACTCATGTTGTGCTCCTCGGTGGTGATGTGTTCATCAGATGGAGTCATCATCCGGCAAACCACTGACGGGATAAAGATGGCAAAATGAAAATCATTGAGCCATTTATGGAGCAGTGGGATGGAGTTCCTGAACGACATGGCGTTGTTCGTGGAGGTGGTCAAGGCGAAAAGTTTCCGCCGCGCGGCCGAGGCGATCGGAGTGCCGAACTCGACGCTGTCGCGCCGGATCAGTGCGCTGGAGAAGGCAATCGGCTTGCGCCTTCTGCATCGCACGACCCGCAAGATCGAGCTGACGGAAGCAGGCCAGCTCTATTTCGAGCGCGCGAGGCGCATCGTGGACGAGGCGCGGCTTGCGCACGAGCAACTCGGCGAGATGCTAGCGCGGCCAGTTGGCGTGTTACATGCGTCGTTGCCGGTGGATTTTGCGATTATCTTCCTCGCGCCGCTGCTCGCGGAATTCGCTCGCCGCTATCCCGGCATCACCTTCGAATTCGATCTGACGCCGCGCCGCGTCGATCTGGTAGCTGAGCCCTTCGATGTCGCGATCCGCATGGGTGAGCCGCCGAGTTCGAATCTGATCGCACGACAGCTTGCCCGGCTACCGCGCTATCTCTATGCATCGCCGCGTTATATCGAACAGTATGGCGAGCCCGCCGAACCGGCCGACCTCTTGCGTCATGAGTGCGTGCGCCTCAGTCCGGCAGAGGTCAACGGATGGACGCTGCACAGCGAAAGTGAAACGGCTGAGGTCACAGTGGGTGGTCGGTTTTTGCTCAACAGCGTCGGCATGGTCCGGCGACTCGCGACCCTGGATCTGGGCATCGTTGTGCTGTCGGAAGAAATCGCGGCCGACGATGTTGCCACTGGGCTCTTGCGCCGGGTGATGCCAGCATGGCAGGCCCCACCTATTCCCGTGTACGCCATCACCGAGACACGGTTGTTGCCAGCGAAGACGCAGCGCTTTATTGAATTTCTGCGAGAGCACCTGGGGGGAGGAGTGCCTATCAGCAAGCTTCGAAATTGAAGTGTGGCCATTCTTGGAATCGCGGTGGTCCCGACGCCGCTTTCCAACGATGTTCGCAGCAAGACCACTTGAGCGTCCGCTATGGATTGCCGCGAATGTCCCTGATGGGGTGCCTTTCCTGCCGTTCGACAGTCAACCGTGATGCGGCCGCTGAACGCCTCTTACCTGTCGCTCGCGACGCCGCCGGTGAGGATGTCAGGGTTACGGCTGATTCGAAGGCACACTCAAGACCCTGAGCAGTCAATTGCCCTCTCGGTATCCCTTATGTCGCGAGCGTTAATAGTCGACGATCTATAGGCCGCGGTCGATTGTCCGAAACTGGGCCGACATACGCCAACGGTTTCTTTTGCGCGCGAAGTCCGGCCGGCAACGCACCGAACGGCGGACCCGGCCAACGATCAGGTGCGTTTAGCCAGATAGGCATCGACCAACTCGACCAGTCGTTCCCGCCCGAAGCTCCCGTCGTGTCCAGCATGGACGACTTGCACGGGCAATTCACGCAAGCGCTTCATCGTGCGCACATAAGTCGGAATATCAGCACCGCCTATCTCGTCCAGCAGCGGGCCATCGTAGATCGCATCGCCCGAGAACAGCGTGCCGGATGCCGCTTCCCATAGGCCGATGCTACCCGGCGAGTGGCCGGGTAGATGCAGAACCTCAAAATGCCGGTTGCCGAGATCGACGATGTTCCCTTCCTTGACGATTTCCGTGACCGTTGCGGCACGCACGCGATAGTCGGACATCGAGTAATCAGCGCTGGGAAGGGCGGTGATCAGATCGCCGTCGAACGGATAGCCTGCTTCGCGATACCGGCGAATCGCTTCGTCGCCCAATACCGACGCCAGAAGGGTGCCTGGCTCACGCGGCGAGCGCAGATTCTCTGCCTCCAACTCGTGAACCAGCGTGTGCTCGAACTCATGATGTCCACCGATATGATCCGAGTGCGTATGCGTGGCAACGGCGGTGACGTCCTTCTGCAGCAGGTGCCTGGCTGCCTCCTGCAGACTGACGATACCCATTCCCGTGTCGATCATCAGATCCCGGTCGCGACCGCGCACATGCCAGATATTGCAGCGCATCAGCGGCACGACATGGGGTTCCCAAAGTAGGGTAATGTCGTCGCTGATGCGTTTGAGTTCGAACCATCGGTCGGCAATCGGTAACTTGGTCATGTGGGGTCGCTCACGGTAAGAGCTGTTACTTTGACACACTCCGCATCGCACTTCGAGAGCGTTGACTCAAGTCGCGTCGTTCAGAGCATTCTCATGCGAGAGGGTTTCGATCAATTGCTCTGCGGACATTGGACGGCCAAGCAGAAAACCTTGTAGGGAATCGCAACCAAGCCGGGTCAGGAACTCTTGCTGCGCCGCAGTCTCCACGCCCTCCGCGACGATGTTCAGATTGAGCGTCTGGCCCAGTGCCACGATTGCGGAAACAATCGCTGCGTCTTCGGTGTCGCGGGCGAGATCACGGATAAACCCGCGGTCGATTTTCAGTTCACTGGCCGGTAACCGCTTGAGATAGAGGAGGCTCGAATACCCCGTACCAAAATCGTCGATTGAAATATTCACGCCCATGCCGCGAAGCTGCTGCAGGATTCGTAAGCTTGCGTCGGCATCGCGCATTGCCGTCGACTCGGTCACCTCGAGCGTCAGGCAGCCTGGCTCCAGTGCATAACGCTTCAAGGCATCCCGCACTGTTTGAATCAGACTTGCATGGCCGAATTGCAGCGCCGACAGGTTGACCGCCATGGTCCAGTCACGCCGGCCCGCTTCGCGCCACTCGCTGATCTGCCGGCAGGCCTCGTCCAACACCCATTCACCGATTGGCACGATCAACCCCGTTTTTTCCGCCAGGGGGATGAACTGGTCCGGCGCAATGAGCCCGCGAGTCGGATGCGACCAGCGCACCAGCGCTTCTACGCCGACTACCGGCCCGTTGGGCGCGGTGAACTTGGGCTGGTATTGGAGAATCAGTTCATGTCGTTCAAGGGCTAAACGGAGATCCTGCATGAGCTGTAGCTGCTCATGTACATTGGCATTCATCGACGCTTCGAAGAAGCAGTAGGTGTTGCGTCCCAACGCCTTCGCGTGATACATCGCCGCATCGGCATTGGTCAGCAGGTCGTCCTGACGGGCGCCGTCGCCGGGGTAGATCGCAATACCGATGCTGGTCGAGATGCGCAGCAGGCGGTCGGCCACCTGAAAGGGCTCCTGAATGACCCTGAGCACTTTGTCGGCGAGGGTCGCCGCGTCGGCCGGTTCGGCTACTCCCGCCAGTAGCACGAATTCGTCGCCACCCACGCGGGCGATCGTGTCCTGTGACCGGACGTTCAACCCGATGCGCTGGGCGACTTCGACGAGCAACAGGTCGCCGATGTGATGGCCGTAGGCATCGTTGACCGTCTTGAACCCGTCCAGGTCCATGAACATCAGCGCGAAGCGACTATTTTCCCGATTCGCGCTCTGGATCGCACGATCGAGCCGGTCTTCCAGCAACACGCGATTGGGGAGTTTGGTGAGATTGTCGTGCAGCGCCAGGTAGGTCAGTTCCTGATTGGCCTCGGCGAGTGAAATCGCCAGGATGGCGGTGCGCGATTCCAGACGCAGATCGAGTACGGAAATGATCAGCGCGATAGCAAGCACCGCCAGCGTGACGATGATGATCACTATCGCCAGCCACCCGACGTCCCCCCCATCACGCGCCGCCCGGCACACGCTTCCAATTGGAAACTGCGCCGCCACCATGCCGGTGTAATGCATCCCGACAATGGCAAAGCCCATTACGATCGCCGCTCCCGCACGCAAGGGCCGAACCCGCGGTGAAAGGCGGCGCAGGTTGTATGCGATCCACAAGGCTGCGCCTGAAGCGACGATCGCGATGACGACGGACAAAATGAACAGGGACGGTACGTACTGGATTTCGGGAGCCATGCGCATTGCCGCCATGCCCGTATAGTGCATGGCGGAAACCCCGGCGCCCATTAGTACCGCGCCGCAAACCAGACGTGACCACGGCAACTCGTTTCGAGCCACAAGCCACAGCGCGAATGCTGAGGATGCAATGGCGATCAAAAGCGAGAGCACCGTGATCGCGGGATCGTAGCCAAGCGGAATCGGCAAGCTGAATGCCAGCATGCCGATAAAATGCATCGACCAGATCCCTGTGCCCATCGCGCATGCACCGCCAGCCAGCCACCAACGGGCTGCGCGTCCCTGAGCACTAGAAATGTGACCGGCCATGTCCAGCGCAGTATAGGAGGCCAAAATCGCTACAAGCAGCGAAAACAGGACAAGCAGGCTGTTGTAGCTGCTGGCAAACATGGGATATCCCCCGTGGGCGTTGATGACCTCCCTGGACTGCTTCCGATTCGCCTTCGCACGACTGCATCAATGGTTGAAACACCAGGTCGCCTTGTATAACGACCTAGCGGGCATGCAACTTTAGCCGGACTCTGTAAAGGGCCGCGGGCCGATAATCCGGTACGCTGAATTTACCGCTCGCTGCCCGATGCCGGACTTCCGAATCTGCGCTGAGCGCTGCTACTCCAGTGTTTGCCGGTATGCGGCGGCGAAAAACCGTTCCGTAGCTTGCTCGCCGTTTATTTCAAGAAGCAGCAAATGCGAATGTCCGGTCTCGACGAAACCGAGGTTAGAAACAGGCGAGAGGGACACCGTGCAGACGGACGCATCGAGCGGCGGATGGGCGAGACCTTCGCCCACGAGTTCGTCGGTTGCCGGAATCAACTTTTTTTAGTTTTGGTCCAGCGTGTCGCGCGGGAAGAACGTGCGCGACTCAAACGCCGGCATTACGACGGTCGCGCCTGCCGAAGTAAGGCGGACATTGCAGGTCTGATCGACTCGCTTATCGTGCCTGTAAATGACCGCGCCAGGGCCGCCATTGCATTCGGCAGCGTGTTCGAAGAGGCGCATTTCGCGCCCGTTCTCGATTGATCTCGTGATGACGAAGCCGTCGGCATGGACTGCCGTTACGCCGACGAGGGCTGCTATCCCAACTACGACTTTTATCATCTGCATGATGGGGACCTCCGGGTCAGGCCGCGTGTCGCACTTGCCGAGCGCCGGTGGGTCGGAGCCGATGCGAATATGACCATACTAGATTGTGCTGCTTTCAAATCCCACCGTCGCTGCCGCCAGCCACCGGTCTCACGGCGGCATACGATAGTCACCCTGTAATCCCTTGTCGACTCCGAGTGCTGCCCGGGAACCTGGTAGCGGATATGCTCGATCTGGACAACGTGCCACAAGTCACCGGACGATTTGACCACAAGTCGTTCAAACATGCTTGTCTGCAGAAAAATGTGAAGCCACACAATCGAGGCACGGACCAATTGCTGCCCAAAGTCAGAAACTGGCGGTACTCGGCTTGGAGACGATCGGTTGAGTTTGTTATGCGTTGTTCGATGCCTGCCCTTGTCCGTTGCCCCATGAGTGCACGACGACGCGTGCGGGCAGGCATTGGACAACGTTTATCAACAAGCCGCCCGTGCGCGATGGCGCCGCAGAGCTGCCGTTAACCGAGCCGCGCAACTCGCCCGACGGCCGCATTGGGAGGAAATTGGGAACCGCGGCTCTCAGCCAGTTTCGGCCAACAATCCACTTCCACTAAGTGTCAGCTTCCCGTCAGCTTGCGAGCGTGAAGATGGCATCCCGCTGATGTGCCGTCTAAGCATTAGGCAGTGGGAGTGGTTCCGCCGTCGATGACATATTCCGCTCCGCTGATGGCTGCCGCACGCGGTGAAATCAGAAAGGCGATCAGGTTGGCGACTTCCGCAGGCGTCGACGGACGTCCGAGAGGGATGCCGCCCAGTGCATCCATGATGATCTGTTTGCCGCCTTCGTAATCCGTACCGGCCTGGCTGGCGAGCCGTTCCGCCAGGCCGACGGCCGCTTCGGTTTCCACCCAACCCGGCGACACGCGCACGATGCGCACGCCTTTCGGCGTTACCTCCTTCGACAGGCTCTTGCTGTACGTGGACAGCGCAGCCTTGGCGGCAGCATAAGCTGTGGTCGATGCGGGCAACGGCAGTCGATGCTGGATGGACGTGACGTGGATGATGACGCCAGCGCCCTGTGCAATCATCTTGGGCAACAACGCCCGATCGAGTCGTACCGCGGGGAACAGGTTGAGGTTCAGTTCCCTCTGCCACTCCGTTTCATCCAGCGCGGCGAAGCCGCCGGCCGGGGCCGAAGATCCGCCCAGGACATGGACGATGGCATCCACTCCTCCGAGTCTGTCCTCGACAGCCTGTGCCACGGTGGCGCAACCTTCAGGCGTGGTCAGGTCGGCCGCGACGAACATCGCTTCGGGAATAAAGTCCGGCTTGGCTCGGGCCGTGGTGAGGATGTCCGCGCCGAGTTCGCCGAGCAGTTTGACGACGGCCTTGCCGATGCCTTTGGTTCCGGCCGTGACGAGCACGCGCGCGCCTGCGAGTTCGAGATTCATGGTGATCAGTGAATCTTTAGAAAATCTATCTGGTTGTCGGTCAGCCGGAAAACATGGTTGAGATCGGCAGGAGTTCCAGGGAAGTTACCGACATACCTGGCCACGACCGTTACGCCCGCATCGTCTTGCACAGCCGTCAACGGTTCGACGCGATAGGCATAATTACGCTGCGCTTCCGCCAGCCAAGCCTCGATTTCCTCGTGTCCCTGGTAAGTCTGTCCTTCATCGTGGACGACCGATTTTTCGGAAAAAGCGCGCCGTAGGGCCGAAGGCGCAGCGCCGTTGCTCACCTGAAAAAAGGTCGCAACCGAATCCGGTAGTGAAATGCTCATGTCTGAAGTCTTTGTGGCAAGCTGGGCGATACGGTAATTTTCACCATAAACTCGCAACCCAACAAGAACGCACGGAAAAGTAAGCTACGTACCCATGGGAAAGGTCTATACCCCCGCGACCGCCGCCACCGGCGTCGAAAAAGTGTTCAAGTTGCTGGAGGGGCGCTGGAAGCTGATCATCCTGTTCCATCTATTCGATGGCAAGGTGCAGCGCTTCTCCGATTTAGAGAAGCTCATCCCCGGTATTTCGCAGAAGATGCTGGCGCAGCAGCTACGCCAGCTGGAGGCCGATGGCATCGTGGCGAGGAAGCTCTATCCCCAGGTTCCGCCTAAGGTGGAATATCGGTTGACCGACTGGGGACAGGCAATCTGCCCCGCCTTGGACGCACTCCTCAAATGGGCGGAGCAGCGGGACGAGTTGCCCAAAGCCGACTAAAGCCCGATGTGGCGCCTCACGCGGCTTCTTTTGACTGCTGGAGCAAGCCAAGGCGAATCAGGCCTCGGCCTTGGCGACAATGGCCTCTTCGCTCGAATGGGGTGCACAGCCGAGCAGTGTTGCAATGCCTCTCATTCCAGGGTTGCTGAGCGCTGCGAGGCGCACCAGCCGCTTGGAGAGCGTTTGCCGACGCCTGCGATGCATTCGAACCCGCCGGCGCCACGATTGTCGGAAGCGATGTCTGGATCGGTTCCGAGGCGATGATCATGCCAGGTGTCCGCATTGGCCACATGGTGCCGTGATCGGAAGTCGCGCTCTCGTAACGAAGAATGTTGAGCCTTATATGGTCATCGGCGGCAACCCAGCGAAGCCGATTCGAAAGCGGTTTTCGGACGGAGAAATGAAATGCTGCTTGAGATGAACTGGTGGGACTGGCCGTTCGAAGAAAACAGCCAGTCGATGGGACCTTTGGTCGACGCGATCAGTACACGCGTGATTGAGAGGGGTACCAGAGGGACGTTTTGAGCGTTTCGCCGGACAATGTGCCTGCCGTCGATCGTCGCATCGCGAAGCGCGTGACACATATGCTCATCGCATTGGGCAGCCCTCGGGCCATGAAGAGACGGTCATCGATCTCGCCGCGAACGGGCCGCTCTTCCGCCTTATGCAAAGCTTCTCATAGGCCGAATCCAGGCGGCCACCATTCCGCGTCTGATCAAGGTTCGTTGCTGTAAGCATGCGCCACCTTTACCATGCCTATTAAACGACCACGACCGAGTCAATTTTTGACCCGCTTTGTTGCTTGCGGACCCTGCACAATTATTGAGCATAGGCTAGTGGAGGAATCGATGCGGGAAAGCGAAACGCGCTTCCGAACGATGTTGGACGCGGCTCCTGTGATGATCTGGATGTCGGATACGGATCGGCTGTGTACGTTTTTCAACAGGCGGTGGCTGGATTTTACGGGGCGCACGCTGGAGCAGGAAATGGGCAACGGGTGGTCAGAGGGCGTGCACCCGGACGATTTCGAACGCTGCCTGAACGTTTACGTCTCATCGTTTGACGCACGCAAGGATTTCACGATGGAATACCGTCTGCGAAGACGGGATGGCGTGTATCGCTGGATCCTCGATACCGGCGTGCCGCAGGAGGACGTCGACGGTACGTTTCTCGGCTATGTTGGTTCATGCGTCGACATCACCGACCGCAGGCAGGCTGAAGAAAAATTCCGAAGCGCTCTGGAATTCCTGCCGGTTGCAATTCTCATGGTTGATCAACACGGGCGGATTGTGCTGGCCAACGAGCAGACCGAAAAGCTCTTCGGGTATCAACGCGACGAACTGATTGCACAGCCTGCGACTATGCTCGTCCCACAGCTGCTGGGCGATAGCGGGGCTATGCCGCAATCCGAGACCTTACGCATTGCACACGCTTCGACAGTGGGGGCGCCTTGCGATCTGTTCGCACGGCGCAAGGACGGAACGGAGTTCCCGGTCGAGGCCGGACTCAAGACGGTTCGATTCGAAGATGACGAGACTGTGCTCGCGGTCATCATCGACAAAACAGAGCGATATGAACTGTACCAAAACCGGCAGCAACTGGCCCATCTGACGCGCGTATCGATGATGGCTCAACTAGCAGTGTCGCTCGCACACGAACTGAACCAGCCCCTTACCTCAATTCTGGGCAACACTCAGGCCGCCCAGCGGTTTATGGCCACGGATCCGGTCGATCTGGCCGAAGTGCTCGAGATACTGAAAGACATTGTTCAGGAGACCAACCGCGCGAGCGAAATAATCCGGCGGATTCGCACCTTTCTCAAGAAAGGCGAGCGAGAAATCGCGCCGCTCGATCCGGTCGCTGTAATCCGCGACGCGGTGCAGTTGTTGCAATTTGACGCGATCGCGCGCGGTATGCGCATGTCAGTCCACTACGATGCCACTCCGGCCACAGTGCACGGCGACAAGGTACAGTTGCAGCAGGTCATGCTCAATCTCTTGCTCAATGCGTTCGACGCAATGGACGGTCGTCCGGCTAGCGACCGTATGGTGGCCGTGTCCATCACGCTTCAGAGCCCCCAAGTAGTGCGCGTTGCGGTGCGCGATCGCGGGGCGGGCCTGCCCGGCGACCTGCTCGCGCTGATCTTCAACCCGTTTGTCACCTCGAAATCCCAAGGCCTTGGCCTTGGGTTGTCGATCAGCCGTACCATCATCGAGATGCATGGCGGGCGGCTATGGGCTGAAAACAATACGGATCAAGGCGCGACGTTTTACTTTACGTTACCCGTAGGGGACGCCGCATAGCTAGACGCCTTGCAGTCGGTGCCGTGATCGACCGGGCTCAACGGCCTTTCTGGTTGATGACGGCGGTTTCGTCGCGCCAACATGACGGCACTCCAGGGCGGGTCGAGGGTCGGCTTATCCGACTTCTCACAAGACCGAATAGCGGACATGCCGCTGTATGGGCTTGTATGGCCGCCTTGGGTCGCAACCGGAAGTTCGCGGTGGGATCGGTACCGAGGGCGGGCCGCGGCGGAGGTTCGCTGCCCTGCCGCTACAACTGTTGCAGCGGCAGGAGAAGACATTCATCGCGAGCGCGGATTTTGGTGCAGCGTCGTAAAGGTCTTCCAGCCCGACCACGATCACACTTGTAACCGCCTTTACTCGACGATGCCGACCAGATCGTCGATGTCCTTCTGGATACGCATCCGTGCCTCCCGTACGGCGGCATCAGGTGTGTTGGCAACGAGTGGGAGCATCAAACCCGAACCCTTAAATTCGGTTTCGAAATGCACCCATGCTGCGTAAGCGCAAACACCGGAAGCCTTTTGCACTAGGTTCACCGTTACGTTATATGTGCGTTGCTTGCCATGCTTGCGGGTGTACTGAAAACGGCTTAAGAGTGGTTTGGACATCATGTTTCCTTGGCTTTGCTGCTTCCGATTCGACCTATTTGCTGAGGAGGCAGTCGTTCACCGCCTCAGGGCCGTCTGCCGGATGCCGCGGAGTGTCGTTAGCTATTTGCTGCTTCGTCCGAGGCTGATGATCTGCGGAACGGGGAGCGAGGCATTGGTACGCCATCCACGAAAGCGCTCGCGCAGCGCACGGCGAACTCGTATGCACAGGTCTGGTTTGCGAACTGACCAAGATCACCCAATGAGGTGGATTCGCCGTCTTCCTTCAAAATGCAGGCGCGGGCTACGAACGTGTTTCCGTCCCTTATCGTCGACGCCTGAATCAGTGCGCCGCGGTGAAATAGAACCATTGCATGCCCTCATGATTTCAGAATATGAAAGCATATTGTAATGTTGTTATCTTTGCGTGTGGTGACTGTTACCTTTCCACATAAAGTGCTTAAGTGTGACGACGACCCTGTCAAATTGGGGAAATCAACCTGACTGAAATCCCACTTCGAGATGCGGCACTGCCGCGTAACCGAGCAGCGCGCAGAAAATACGTCGCAAATGACGGCAGTGTCTATACTGAAAGCAAAGTGTAATTTATAGCGGCATCAATGTCGATGTCGCGAGCGGTTAAGAGCGCGTCGGATACAGCCCGCACGTCGAGCGAGGGGAGGTGTCATGTTCAAGCATCTGCTGGTGCCCACCGACGGCTCGGCACTTTCCGAAGTCGCAGTCCAGATGGCGGTGACGCTCGCCGCCGAAAATGACGCCTCGGTTACGGGA
>NZ_JARESO010000095.1:0-18275 GCF_046030175.1 Paraburkholderia sp. RL17-373-BIF-A | reverse complement strand
TTCATCGATCCGAACGCGTCGATCAACACCACCGATAACGGCACCACGAATATTTCGGGTAACTCGACCAATGGCAGTGGCGTGATCAATGATGGCACGATCAACACCTCCGACAATGGCACGACCAATATCTCGGGCAATTCGGACAACGGTACGGGCACCGACAACAACGGAACGATCGACAACTCGGGTAATGGCACGACCAATATCTCGGGTGATTCGACCAACGGTACGGGTATCGACAACAATGGCACGATCAACACGTCGGACAACGGCACGACGATCATCGACGGTAACTCGACCAATGCCTCGGGTGTGATCGACAACGGCACGATCAACACCACGGACAACGGTACGACTGTGATCATCGACAACGGCAACATTGCCGGCGGCGATAGCAACGGTACGGCCAATGGCTCGACCAATACCACCGGCGGTGGCGATAGCAACGGTGCCGACAACGGCTCGGCCAACATCTCGGGTGGTGGCGACAGCAACGGTACGGACAACGGTTCGACCAACATCTCGAATGGCGGTCAAACGGGCGGTACCGACAACGGTTCGACCAACATCTCGGGCGGTGGCAGCGACGCCGCTGCGGGCGGCAGCGCCCACGGCGGCTCGGGTGGTGCGGCTGGGGCGGTGGTCGGCGCGGTCGGTGCAGGCGGTCTGGCTGCATTCATCTGGGCCGACATGGATGCGCACTGGTACCTCGATCAGGCGCAGCCGCTGACGGTGGGGGCAGGTGATGCCGCGTTCTGGGCTGACGCCGAAGTCGAGCACGTGAACGTCGACATGCTGATGCACTATGCCGATGTGCGTTTGCTCACGCACTCGGGGCCGGTGGACCGTCATCTGGTCTTGCGCGATGGCGCCGACGGCGTGAAGCATTTCACGTCCGAGGACAAGCAGTCGCAGATGAAGGCGGATCTGTCGGTCAATGCGCAGACGCATGAGTTCTTCTACACGGAGAGCGGCGTTAAGGATGGCAAGCCGTACGTCATCAACTCGCATGGCTGGTTGAAGCACGGCGTAGATCATGCGTTCCCGGTTCATGCCCCGGCAGCCGGCGTCTGATCCTGCGTCCGCACTACTGGCGCCCTGCGCCAGTAGTGCGACCAGCAGGACTGCGGGGTAATCGGTCACCTACAGCACGATCTACTCCCGCGCGTTTATCTAGCTGATTGAAAGGCGGTGCTCTACGCACCGCCTTTTTTTGTTCGGGCTAAGGATTGGTGCTTATTTGAGATTATTCTTAATCGAAAAATATAGGATTAATCCTATGCGAGAAAATTGAAGCGGATACGAATAACGCTCAGAAAAATATAAAAATCGCACTTTCAGACCGAATTTTAGGAATTGTCCCATCGCACTACGCCTGCACAAAAGGCAGTCACACGCCCTCAATCGGTATTGCCGGCCGAAACGCGGGGCGAAACGGCCCAAACACGCCATTGACTCTTAAAAACCGGGGCGCTTTTTTGGAATAGTCCTATTCGCTTCCGAACATCAAACTTTTACTCTTTCCAGTGTCGGCGGTACGAATCACTGGGATAAAAAATAAACCCACAAAGATCGTGTCGCCACCCTGTTTTAATCAAAGCAAGGATTGCTTCCATGTTGTGGCGTAGACATTCAGTAAATAGGCAGATCACTCAAGCAATGTGGGTCTTGCCGTTGTTGATGACCGGCGTAGCCCATGCCGAGCCCGTCGCCGATACGAGCGCGGTGGTGACGGCGCAAAAAGCCATCGTCGATTTCAAGCTTCTCCCCGCAGGTGGCCAGGACGAAGCAGCGGTGATCCAGTTGCTGCGCACTCAAGCACAGCAACTGGGCGCCGCGCCCCACTCGCTCGACGAAGTCAACCGCTGGTCGGTTCGACTGACGGATGCGTTGCGTCAAGGCGGATTCCCGATTGGCCAGGTGCTGATGACCGAGTCGGACTGGCATGCGCTGCAACAAGGTGGCCAGCCGATGTTCTCCGTCTTTCCCGGCCGCATCAGCGAGATCGAAATCCATAACAAATCGCGCGTCGCGGATTCCCGTCTGCGCAAGCTGATCACACACGCACTGTGCGGCAGCGATACGCTCGCCAGCGCGTGCTACCTGAAGACCTCGCGCCTCGAACGCTCGACGCAGCTTCTGCAAGACGTGCCGGGCGTCGCACTCGACAATGCGCCGCAATTCGGACCCGGCGCGGGCACAGGCGACGTAAAGGTCGTGTATGGCATCGCGCAGAAGGGCAAACCTCTCGCGGCCAATCTGATCTTCGACAACCAGGGTGTGCCGACGACGGGCACGTACCGCATGGGCGGCACCGTCTCCGGAAACAACTTTTTTGGCGCGGGCGAAAGCTACGCATTCACGCTGCTCGCCACCGACAAAAAGATGTGGACCGGCGAACTGGATGGCAGCGTGCCGATCCTGAATGACGGATTACGTCTGACCGGTGGTATCAGCCGCCAGCAATACACGACGAACACCATTACGCCGATGGCCGGTGTGGCCACCACGGCCTCCGCGGGCGTACTGTATCCGTTCACCCGCGGACTCGATGCCAATGTCTGGGGTGGTGTCTCGCTGCTGCACAGCCAGACCTCGACGGACATGAAAGAGTACGACACCTCGACGCACAGCAAGCTCGACTCGATTCGCTTCTCCGTGCAGGCCGACAACGGCGACCGCGCCCAGCAACTGCGTACGAACATCCTGACCGGTCAAGGCGCGATCACCCTCGGCCATCAGAGCAACGACTTTCCATACGGAGACTCGGTCGCCAACCCCGCCGGCAACTACGCGAAGTTCACGGGCAGCAGTTTCGGCACTTACGCCCTGACTCGCAGCGGCAATCTGTTCCTGTCGGGTCGCATTAACGGGCAGATGACAAACCGCAACCTCGACCCGAGTGAAAAGCTGGCGGCAGGCGGCCCCAATGCGGTGCGCTCGTACCGCTCCGATGAAATCTCGTTTGACGACGGCGTCGTCATCAACGCGGGCCTGTACCAGCGTTTCCCCGTCGCGACAGGTCACCAGATCCAACTCGGCGTGTTTTCGGATTTCGCCATCGGCCGTGTCAACCACACACCTTGGGCAGGCTGGGAACAAAGCTATCCGGGCGTATCGGACGTCACCAACACGCGCACGCTCGCCGGCTACGGCGCCAGTGTCGACTGGCTCACGCCGATCGGCGCGACGGTCTCGGCGTCGGTATCGAAACCCTTTGGCTTCTCGTCGGCTTCCTAGGTTGAGCCCGGCAAAAAGCCGCTGCAGTACTGGCTGTCGGTCACCTGGAATCACTAACACGCATTGCATGAGACGGGGCCGCCGCGGTCCCGCCCATCACTCGCTCACGCTTTAACGATATTCAATCATCCGGAGAACATCATGAAATTCAGCATCAACAAGTTCGAACACCTCTGCTATCGCCGTGAACATGAGAAGGCGGGCCGCATGCTGCTGGAGTTGCTCAACAAGATCGATCAAAACTATGGCGTATTGATGGACGTCGATACGTGGGCCCAGTCGGGCGAAGCGCACAACATCATGGACGAACACCTGCTCGCACGAATCACGTCTGCGATCACCGCACTGGCCACGGATCCGAAATTTACGATCTCGGACGTCGGGATCGGGCGTCTCATGCTGTTCCAGCGCTGGCTTGCCGCCATGTTTTCGGCAAGCCCATTCCGCAATGCGGACCACATTCTGCGTTCACTGGGCGTAGACGAAGAAGCGCGCAATGCCATTGAGCTTCGCAACAACGAATTCCGCAAGTTTCAGTTGTTCTATCTTCCGGAATCTGAGGTTCGCGTCGACTGGGACGTTCTGTGGAAATCCAACAAGGTGATGGCCGCAAGCATGGCGACGACGATCATGTCTTCGCGCTTCCTCGGCACGCCGTCCGCGCATCAGAAGCGCGAGATGTTGCTGCGCTGGTTGCCTGAGCGGCTTGCGGAAATCGAAAACATCGACGCGCTGCCGATGGGTGTCCTGCACGACATGTACATGCACTGCAGTTACGCAGACCTGCCGGGCAAGCACGACATCAAGAAGCCGATCAACACGCTGATCCGTCGCAAACTCGCGAGCCTCGACATCCACGACGTACAGCGTGCGGCCGCGCCGGCTGTCGCCGGTGAGAAGCCGGTGGTGATCGTGGTGCTGGAATGGTTCTCGAAGAACCACTCGATCTACCGCACGCACTCGCAAACGATGGTCGCGATGCGCGACAAGTTCCACCTCGTCGGTATGGGCTACAACGGCCGCGTCGACGATGCGGGCAAGGCTGTCTTCCATGAGTTCATTCCGCTCGAAGGCGCAAACCTGTGGGAAACCGCCCGGCAAGTCCGCGATACCAGCGAAGCACGCCAGGCACAGATGATGTACATGCCGAGCGTGGGCATGTTCCCGATCACGATGGTGCTCGCCTGCCTGCGCGTCGCCCCGCTGCAATTGATGGCGCTGGGTCACCCCGCCACGACGCACGGCCATGCAATGGACTATGTGGTGGTCGAAGAGGATTACGTCGGCGACGAGGCCTGCTTCAGCGAGAAGCTGTTGAAGCTGCCGTCGGACGGTATGCCGTATCGCGCCCCCGCCGCGCTGCTCGAGTTGAATCTGCCAGAGAAAGCACCCTCGGACGGCGTCGTGAAGATCGCCATCGCCGGTACGACGATCAAGCAAAACCCGGGCTTCCTCAATACGTGCGCCCAGATTGCGCGCGAATCGAAAGTGCCGGTGAAGTTCCATTTCCTGATGGGCCAGGCGAACGGACTGATCTATCCGCAAGTGCGCAATCTCATTCGCCGTCTGATGGGCGATGCGGCTGTCGTGCACAAGCATCAGAACTATGCAGGTTATATGAAGGTGATCGCGGGTTGCGATCTGTTCCTGAATCCGTTCCCGTTCGGCAATACGAATGGCATCGTCGATACGGTGTGGGCAGGTCTCGTCGGCGTGTGCAAGACCGGCCGCGAAGTGCATGAGCATATCGACGAAGGCATGTTCCGCCGTCTCGGCTTCCCCGAGTGGATGGTCACGAAGACCAACGAAGAGTACAAGGCAGCGGCACTGCGTCTGATCGAAAACGCTGCAGAGCGTAACGAACTCTCGGCGAAGCTGGCGGGTCCTCAGGCTATCGAAAAGCTGATCTTCGCGGGCCGTCCGGAAATCCTCGGCGAGCGCATGCAGGCACTGTGGCAAGAACAGATCGACGTAGCAACGCCGGCAGCGGCTGCATGAGGCGAATATGAACGAAACGAGCAAATCGGCACTGCGCCGCTCGCACGATCCGGCCTTCATACAACACTACTTCGTGGGCGAAGGCCTCGACATCGGCGCCGGGAAGGATCCGCTGGCAGCGCATACGCATCTCTTTCCACGGGCCCGCCGTATCCAGTCGTGGGGCGAGCAGCAAGGCGACGTGGTGCAGATGAAGGGCGCACACGACGGGTCATTCGACTTCGTGCATGCCAGCCACGTCCTTGCCGAAGTCACCAATCCGGGCAAGGCGCTGGCAAGGTGGCTGGATCTGTTGAAGCCCGGTGGCTACGCGGTCCTGACTCTCCCCGACGAGGACCTGTACGGAAAGGGTGCTTGGCCGAACCGCTTCAACAAGCGGCACAAGGCGAGCTTCACGATCTGCAAGCCCGAAAAGCAGTCGGCGCAATCGTTCAACATTGTGGACCTGGTAAATACACTGTCCCACGTCGCATCTTGCGAACGTGTAAGTCTCGTGCGCGATCACTACGATGAAGCGCGCAACGACGCCGATCAGACCGCACGCGGTCTCGCGGAATGCGCGATCGAAGTCGTGTTGCGCAAGCGTGCCGTGCCGACGGCGCAGAACATGCTCGACGCCATCGTGAAGGCGCGTAGCGCGGAGGCGAGCATCGACGCTGGCCGACGCGCGGTGAAGACTTATCCGTACCGGTTTATGGTCTACCATCGGTCAATGATGGAGTGGCTCCGCTGGGACCGGGAGGATGAGGTCGATCGTATTTTGGAACAATGTGTCGTGCGTCTGCCCAATGAGCATCTGCCGCGTTTATATCGCGCGTTGCATGCAATTTCGCGCGGTAAGCTACACCACGGCTTCCGGTTGCGCGAAGCGGCGATGGTGCCGTTCGGCTGGCAACGCCGCACCACAGCACAACCGCCTGCCACGTTCCCCGAGTGGAAGGGCGAATCGCTCGAAGGCAAGTCGATCGTAATCTGGAGTGAGTTCGGACTCGGCGACGAGATCTTCTTCTTGCGTTTCGCTCGCATGCTGCGCGAGCGCTGCGGCGCCGCGCGCGTGACAGTGATGTGCCAGACGCCGCTCGTGTCGCTTTTCGAAGTCTCCCGCGAAGCCGACGCCGTCATCGACGTGAAACATGCCGCACAGCTGCCGGCGCACGATTGCTGGGTGTTCCCGCATGCCATTCCTGCGCATCTGCCGTTGGAACTAGACGCACTACCCGTATCGGTGCCCTTCCTGCGCGCGCCGTCCGACGAGGCGCCTGCTTTACTGCGGACCGAGTCGCATGCGCTGAAGGTCGGCGTGGTATTCAAAGGTGCGCCGACACACGAAAACGACCACGCGCGCTCACTGCCGTCATTGTCCGTGCTCGACGAACTGTTCCAGCTCGAAGGCGTCGAGTTCTTCAGTCTGCAAAAAGGCGCGGGTGCCGACGAGGCCGCGCAGTACGCGCAACGATTGTCGAACTTTCATGATCTGGGCGCCGACATTCGCAGCATGGACGAGACTGCCAGTGCCATCGCGGCACTGGATCTTGTGCTGACGGTCGATACGTCGGTTGCGCACGTCGCGGGCGCGATGGGCAAGCCAACGTGGCTGATGTTGCCTTCGTACGGCGACTGGCGTTGGCACTACACGCGGGAAGACAGCCCTTGGTATCCAACGATGCGCCTCTTTCGCCGGCGCTTCGACGGCAACTGGCCCGAAGTCGTCGCGCGCATTCGCGGCCATCTGCTGACGCTGATCGCATCGAACCTGGACAGCGCAGGCTCGTCAGCCCTTCCTGCACCTGCGATTTCCAGGTGACCGTGCGGCGGTTGCGTCCCTCTCAGGTGACCGAGTGAAGCGCGCTGTCGGCGTGCGCGAAGACTCTGGTGCAAATAGGTGGATGGGTCGAAAGTTTCGTATAGATCTGGATAAGCTCTTCAACCTTCGCCGTCGATCCTCAACCGGCCGATCACCCCTTTCGCCTGTCCAACCCGCTCGACCAACTCAGGCCCGCGCTTGAGCGCGACGCCGACCGCCAGAATGTCGCCGATCGCCAGATGCGACATGCGCGACGTCATCGGCGAAAACACGTCGTTTTCCTCGACCACGTTCGAGAACAGGCAGATCGACGCGACGCGCGCAAGCGGCGAACTGCCATGCGTGATCGCGATCACCTTCGCGCCGCGAGCGAGCGCTGAGCGCGCCGCCTCGATGATGTCGCGGGTTCGGCCGGTATTCGACACCGTGACCACGACATCGCCGGGGCCGAGCAACGCCGCCGACATCGAGTAAGTATGCGGATCGGAGTACGCGACGCTCGGCATGCCGAGCCGGAAAAACTTGTGCTGGATATCCTGCGCGGCAATGCCTGAGCCGCCCGCTCCATAGAACTCGATGCGCGCCGCGTTCGCCAGCAGATCGACAGCCGCTTCGATGCTATCCGGCGACAGGCTGTTACGCACCTCGATCAGCGTGCCAATGGTCCGGTCGAATACTTTGGCGATCAGTCCGGGCGCGCCCTCATCCGGCCGCACATCCCGATAGACGGTCGGCACGCCCGACGCAATCCCTTGCGCGAGCCGGATCTTGAACTCACGAAACCCCGAAAACCCGAGCGCATGACAGAACCGCGCGATGGTCGGCTGGCTCACGCCCGCGCGGGCGGCCACTTCCGTCATCGACAGATCGAGCACTTCGCGCGGCGCCTCGATCACGTAGTCGGCGAGTTTGCGCTCGGACGGCCGCAACTGCTCGCGCATCTCTTCCACCTGAGACAGCATCATTGGAAAACTCGCACTATGCTGAAGAATGCGTGGACTATAGCTGATTGCTGAGAAGGTACAAAAACTACATTTATGCCTGTAGGTGTAATCCCTAGGTTTTAGGCGTGAGGCACGAAAGCTAAGCCGGTTGGGCGTTTCAGGCAATCAAAACATGCCGCAGCGCAGCACCAGAGAACATTGCGATCATGTAGTTTTTCTACTAAGATGGCGTCGTCAACTGATTCGACATCCCCGCGATACCTACCTGGCATAGTGCGCGCACGCTCACGCCAGCGACGAAGGAGCTCCGATGGTTTCCCCGCATTCGCAACTGTTGAAGGTCACGCAACGCGTGGTCGAGCGCAGCAAACCCACTCGTGAGGCGTATCTCGCCCGCATCCACCATGCGCAGGGCAAGTTTCCGGCGCGCGGCGCGCTCTCCTGCGCCAATCTCGCGCACGGTTTCGCGGGCCTCGAAGGCAACGACAAACTCGTCATCAAGCAGATTCGCGAGCCGAACATCGGCATCGTGTCCTCGTACAACGAGATGCTGTCGGCCCACGCGCCGTACAAAAACTACCCCGACATCATCAAGCAGGCTGCGCGTGAAAACGGCGGCGTCGCGCAATTCGCGGGCGGCGTGCCGGCCATGTGCGACGGCGTCACGCAAGGCAATGCCGGCATGGAACTGTCGCTGTTCTCGCGCGAAGTCATTGCGATGAGCACGGCGGTCGCGCTCACGCACAACATGTTCGACGCGGCACTGTGCCTCGGCATTTGCGACAAGATCGTGCCGGGCCTGTTGATCGGCGCGCTGCAATTCGGCCATATCCCGACCATCTTCGTGCCGGCCGGCCCGATGGGCAGCGGCCTGTCCAACGACGACAAAGCCAAGACGCGCCAGCTCTTCGCCACCGGCCAGTGCGACCGCGGCGCGCTGCTCGAAGCGGAAGCCGCCGCGTATCACAGCCACGGCACCTGCACGTTCTACGGCACCGCGAACAGCAACCAGATGCTGATGGAAGTGATGGGTTTGCATCTGCCCAGTTCGGCTTTTGTGCATCCGCATACGCCGCTGCGCGACGCGCTGACGGCGCAGGCCGCGCGCCGCGTGCTCGATCTGACGGTCGAGCGCGGCAACTACATGCCGATCGGCCATGTGGTCGACGAGAAAGCGATCGTCAACGGCATCGTCGCGTTGCTGGCGACGGGCGGCTCGACCAACCACACGCTGCATCTGGTCGCGATTGCACGCGCGGCGGGCATCGTGATCGATTGGGACGACTTCGACACGCTGTCGCAAGCGGTGCCTCTGCTCGCGAAGATTTACCCGAACGGCAAGGCCGACGTGAACCACTTCCACGCGGCAGGCGGCGTCGCGTTCCTGGTGCGCAATCTGCTGGAAGGCGGCCTGCTGCACGAAGACGTCAACACCGTCGCGGGCAAGGGCCTGAAGCACTACACGGAAGAGCCCAAGCTGATCGACGGCAAGCTGCAATGGGTGCCGGGCGCGCAAGCGAGCGAAGACACGGCGGTGTTGCGCGGCATCAAGGAACCGTTCCAGCCGGACGGCGGTTTGCGCCTGATGCAGGGCAAGCTCGGCCGCGGCGTCATCAAGATTTCCGCGGTCGCGGCGCAGCATCGCAAGGTCAAGGCGCCGGCGATCGTGTTCGATTCGCAGGAAGCCGTGCAGGAAGCGTTCGACAAGCACGAACTGAAGCGCGACTTCATCGCCGTGGTGCGCTTCCAGGGCGCGCGGGCAAACGGCATGCCTGAACTGCATCGTTTGACGCCGCTGCTCGGTGTGTTGCAGGATCAAGGTTTCCATGTTGCATTGGTCACGGATGGCCGCATGTCCGGCGCGTCGGGCAAAGTGCCGGCGGTGATTCACCTGTCGCCGGAAGCGTTGCTGCAAGGGCCGATCGGCAAGGTGCGCACGGGCGACATGCTGGTGATCGACGCCGAAGCCGGTGTGCTCGACATCGAGATCGACGCGGCCGAATGGGCGGCGCGGCCGAACGCCGTGCCGCAGCATCAGGCCGAAAACGAAGTCGGTTTCGGCCGCGAACTGTTCGGGGTATTCCGCGCGGCGGCGGCGCCGGCGGAGCAGGGTGCGTCGGTATTCGGCGCGATGGTGGGCGAGCGTCCGGCGCATCACGGCGAAGCAGCCAAAGCTCATACCGCAAAACACACAAGCACCACTCACGCCAGCTGAGTGCTGCAGAACAAGGAGTCTGACTATGACCTCGAAAACAGTAAGCGATATCGTGCGCCTCGGCCCGGTGATTCCGGTGCTCGCGTTCGACTCGGTCGAACAGGGTGTACACGTGTCTCGCGCGCTGCACGCGGGCGGCGTGAAGGTGCTGGAAATCACCTTGCGCACTGCAGCAGGCCTCGAAGCGATCGAACGCGCGAGCCAGTTGGCCGAAGATATCGTGGTCGGTGTCGGCACGATTACGAAGCCCGAGCATTGCGCTCAGGCCAAGAAGGCGGGCGCGCAGTTCGGCGTCTCTCCTGGCCTCACGAGAGACATGCACAAGGCCGCGCAGGATGCGGGCTTGCCGCTGTTGCCGGGCGTGATGACGCCGTCGGACATCATCGCGGCGCTGGAACTCGGCTACGAAATCGTGAAGTTTTTCCCGGCGCAGCAAGCCGGTGGCGTGCCGATGCTGCAAGCTTTTCACGGTCCGTTCCCGAATCTGAAGTTCTGCCCGACCGGCGGTATCACGGCGGAAACGGCGACGCATTTCCTGTCGCTGCCGAACGTGGTTTGCGTGGGCGGCTCGTGGCTCACGCCGAAAGCCGCGCTCGCCGCGCAAAACTGGGACGAGGTCACGCGCCTCGCGCGGGCCGCGAGCCAGTTGGCCGCGCCGGCCCATTGAGTTGAAGCGGTCCGCACGCTAAGCGTTATCAAGGTCCCGCGCAAAGGAGCCTCGTCGATACAGCCGCTCAGGCTGTCCTGGCGAGGCTCTTTTGCGATATGCGCGCGGAATTGGCGCACGTTTACAGACAACAAACAGTAAAATTCAGCGTCCGCGCGGTCAGCCCGGTTTCAAGGCGCCGCACAGGTCGCCGTGAGACGAAGTGCTGCCGTGTCCGCACGCACAAGAAAACGCCGGTCCGCCCGAAGTTTTCTTGTGACCCCCTCAGGGGGCTGGCGCGCAGCACCAGGTCGGATGCACTCAAATCAATAACGCAAAAGGAGGAGCTTCATGGAAGCTGTCCACGGCAGCACGCTGCTGGTCTTCGCGGTGATCGCCATCGCATTGCTGATCCTGCTGATCACGCGCTACAAGGTTTATCCGTTCCTCGTCCTGATCATCGTGTCGCTGCTGCTGGGTCTTGCATCCGGCATGCCGATGGCCACCATCGTCAAATCGTTCGAAACGGGTAACGGCAATACGCTCGGACACATAGCGGTCGTGGTGGGTCTGGGCACGATGCTCGGCAAGATGATGGCCGAATCGGGCGGCGCCGAGCGTGTCGCCACCACGTTGATCAACTTCTTTGGCGAGAAGAACATCCACTGGGCGATGATGATCGTGGCGATCATCGTCGGCTTGCCGGTGTTCTTCGAAGTCGGTTTCGTACTGCTGATTCCGATCGCCTTCAACGTCGCGAAGCGCACCAACAAGTCGCTGCTGCTGGTCGGCTTGCCGATGGTCGCGGGCCTGTCCGTCGTGCACGGGCTGCTTCCGCCGCATCCGGCCGCGATGCTCGCGGTGCAGGCGTATCACGCGGATATCGGCAGGACCATCGCCTATGGGCTGATCGTCGGCGTGCCGACCGCGATCGTCGCGGGTCCGCTGTTCGCGTTGCTGATTAGCCGCTATATCAAGCTGCCAAAAGACAACGCGCTCGCGGCGCAATTTCTCGGTCACGATGACGAAGCCAAAAACGGCGCGCAAAACGCCGCGCCCAAGCGCGAACTGCCGAGCTTCGGCATCACGCTGCTCACGATCCTGCTGCCGGTGATCCTGATGCTGGTGGGAAGCTGGGCCGATCTCTTCACCACGCCGAAAACCTTGCCGAACGACCTGCTGCACTTCGTCGGCAATTCGGACGTCGCGTTGCTGATCGCGGTGCTGGTCAGCTTCTGGACCTTCGGTGCGAGCCGCGGTTTCAATCGCGAGCAGATCCAGAAATTCTGCGGCGACTGTCTCGCGCCGATCGCGGGCATCACGCTGATCGTCGGCGCGGGCGGCGGTTTTGGACGCGTGCTGATGGATAGCGGTATTTCGAAGGAAATCGTCAATGTGGCGACCGCCATGCATCTGTCGCCGCTGTTGTTCGGCTGGCTGGTGGCCGCATTGATTCGTCTGGCCACGGGTTCGGCGACGGTCGCAATGACCACGGCGTGCGGCATCGTCGCACCGATCGCTTCGGCTAGCGGCGTGCATGTCGAGCCGGAACTGCTGGTGCTCGCCACCGGCTCGGGCTCGCTGATCTTTTCGCACGTGAACGACGGCGGTTTCTGGCTGATCAAGGAATACTTCGGTATGACAGTGGGGCAGACCTTCAAGACATGGTCGCTCCTCGAAACCATCATTTCACTGATGGGCTTGGGTTTGACCTTCGCGCTCGCGACGGTCGTGTAAGGAGTTTTTGATGATTCTGATCGCAATGGGCGTGTCGGGCGCCGGCAAGACGAGAATTGGCGAAATGCTGGCGGAACGCCTGCATTGCGCGTTCACCGACGGCGACGCGTTTCACAGCGCCGCCAACAAGGAGAAGATGCACCACGGCATTCCGCTCACCGACGAAGACCGTTGGCCGTGGCTGCAAACCATCCGCGTGGCGATCGTCGAGAAGCAGAAGGCGGGCGAGACGGCGGTATTCACGTGCTCATCGCTGAAACGCTCGTATCGCGACGTCTTGCGCGACGGCGACCGGGACGTCTGCTTCGTGTATCTGAAGGGCTCGCGTGAAGTGCTGGAGCAGCGTCTGACCACGCGCACCGGCCATTTCTTCGATCCGTCGCTGCTGCAAAGCCAGCTCGATACGCTCGAAGAACCGGGCCCGGACGAAGCGATCACGGTGAGCATCGAACTGTCGCCGGAAGAGATCGTCGTCGAAGTGCTGAGGCAGGTGGAAGCGCGTCAGTGAGTGTGCTTAGTCGCTGCAAATAAAAAACCGCTCCGAGGAGCGGTTTTTTTACGCCTCGGGCTACGAGGCGATGTACGACTCAAGCCGGTTAGGCGATCCGCTTCGCCAGTTCGACTGCCTTGCCGATGTACGAGGCCGGCGTCATCGCCAGCAAACGGTCTTTCGCGTCCTGCGGAATCGCCAACCCGTTGACGAACGTTTGCAGCGCTTCCCGCGTGATGCCCTTGCCGCGCGTCAATTCCTTCAACTGCTCGTACGGATTCTCGATGCCGTAACGGCGCATCACCGTTTGCACCGGCTCGGCCAGCACTTCCCAGCAGTTGTCGAGGTCTTCGTTCAGACGCTGTGCATTCACTTCGAGCTTGTCCAGACCGCGGATCAGCGAGTCGTAGGCGAGCAGCGAGTAACCGAACGCGACGCCGATATTGCGCAGCACCGTCGAATCGGTCAGGTCGCGCTGCCAGCGCGAGACCGGCAGCTTGTCGGCGAGATGGCGCAGCGTGGCGTTCGCGAGGCCGAGGTTGCCTTCTGAGTTTTCGAAGTCGATCGGGTTGACCTTGTGCGGCATGGTCGACGAACCGATTTCGCCGGCCTTGGTGCGCTGCTTGAAGTAGCCGACCGAGATGTAGCCCCACACGTCGCGGTCCAGATCCAGCAGGATCGTGTTGGCGCGCGACACCGCGTCGAACAGTTCGGCCATGTAGTCGTGCGGCTCGATCTGGATCGTGTACGGATTGAACGTCAGCTTCAGACGCTGTTCGACCACTTCGCGCGAGAACGCTTCCCAGTCGAACTCCGGATACGCGGACAGGTGCGCGTTGAAGTTGCCGACCGCGCCGTTCATCTTGCCGAGCAGTTCGACCTTGGCGATACGGTCGATCGCGCGTTCCAAACGGGCCGCGACGTTGGCGAGTTCCTTGCCGAGTGTGGTCGGGCTGGCCGGCTGGCCGTGCGTGCGCGACAGCATCGGCTGTTCGGCGTGCGCGTGAGCCAGGGCGACGAGGCGCTGATGCACCGAGCGCAGCGCTGGCAGGATCACGTGTTCACGGGCACCCGCCAGCATCAGGCCGTGCGACGTGTTATTGATGTCTTCCGACGTGCAGGCGAAGTGGATGAACTCGCTCGCGCGTTCCAGTTCCGCCTGACCCTTCACCGATTCCTTCAGCCAGTACTCGACCGCCTTCACGTCGTGATTCGTCACACGTTCGATTTCCTTGATGCGCGCGGCGTCGTGCGCGGTGAAGCGCTCGGCCAGTTGCAGCAGGAATTGTTCGGACGCCTCGGAAAAGCGCGGCACTTCGGCGAAACCGGCGCGCGACAAGGCGATCAACCAGTGGATTTCGACCGTTACGCGATTGCGCATGAAAGCGGCTTCCGAAAGCCAGTCGCGCAGGGCTTCGGTTTTCGAGGCGTAGCGGCCGTCGAGCGGGGAGAGCGCGTTCAGCGCGAACAGGGTGTCGGGGCGAGTGTCGGACATGATGGGGGCCGGGTGAGGGCAAAACGCAAGGGTGAAAACGCGGGGGAAACTGCCGGAACCGCGAATTTTACCACCGGACGCCGCTTGCCCCGATTTCGCCGCGACGCGTACGGCGCCCGTGCGGCGCTCGCATGGCGGCTGTGTGGCGGCTAGTCCGGATAGCCTTCGTAGCCGGGAAACAGGGTGGGCAGCGTGAAGGCCGGCATCGAGTAGCGCGAGAAGCAGCGTGAGGTGGACGCGGGATGGACCAGATGCAGGCAACTGGCTCGAGGATCGTCCACGGCGATCACGTTGCGGCCTGCCTCGACCACGCGCCGGATGAAGCTCTCGTCGTCGCACAGGTCGATATCGTCAAAGGCCGAGACCGCGGCAAGCGCTTTGTCGTACACGTACGAGAAACCATAGAACAGGATGAAATCTGCGCCGATCTGCATTTTCTCGTGGAACTCGATGTGGCTGACCGAACGCCCGCTCAGTTCGTAGTGCAGGCCCACCTTGGCGTTCAGGTCCATGTAGCCGAAGAACTGCGTGTGCGGCGCGTACATGAAGAAGCCCGACAGTTTGATGAGATCCGCGCGGTTCTCCTGCATCGTCCTGACCATGTGGGCGAGGTAATGCGGCGCGTAGTGGTCGTCGTCGTCGAAATGGGCGATCACCGAGCCGCGCGATTCGGCGATCAACGCGTTGCGCTTCGCGCCGATCGACATGCGCGCGGCGGAATGAAAGTAGCGAACGCGTACGTCCTGCGACGCCAGCGCTTGCAAATACGCGCTCGGCTCGGGGCTGTCATCGAGGATCAGCCATTCCCAGCCGATCTGCTGGCGAAGCACGCAGCGGGCGATGGCCGGCAGCAAACGCTCGCGATTGGCCGTCGGGGTGATGATGGAGACGAGTGGGGACATGGCGGGTTTTCGCGCCCTGAAAGGCGCGTTGTCGACGAAGCTTGGTGGAGGACGCGGCGCACTGGCCGCGGCGGCGTGAGCGCAGCAAGATAGCGGCTTGCCGCCGGCCCGCCCATCGGCGCAATCCGATTTCGCTTTGGCGGGCCATCACGCGTTCGTGCGCACACTCGTCACAGCCCGGCTCTCGACACCCACTAGAATGCTGACTTCCTCTCTCCCGTCGGCAGCAGGCCCCGCATGGAACTGAAATGGCTCGAAGACTTCGTTTCGCTAGCGGAAACGCGTAGCTTCAGCCGCTCGGCTGAATTGCGACACGTCACGCAGCCGGCGTTCTCCCGGCGGATTCAGGCGCTCGAAGCCTGGCTCGGCACGGAACTGATCGATCGCTCGGTCTATCCGACGCGGCTCACGGCGGCCGGCCAGGTATTCAACGAGCAGGCGCTCGCCATGCTCTCGCAGTTCCACGAAGCCCGTGCGCTGCTGCGCGGCCATACGGCGACGCCGCAGGCGACCATCGAGTTCGCCGTGCCGCATACGCTGTCGCTGACTTACTTCCCACGCTGGCTGCAGCGGATCGAAGCCCATCTGGGCCCGATCCACACACGCCTGCGGGCGCTGAACGTGCACGACGCGGCGTTGTCGCTGGTGGAAGGCGGCTGCGATCTGATGATGGGCTATCACCATCCCAGCCATCCGGTCGCGCTCGATCCGGGCCGCTACGACATGCTGACGCTCGGCAATGAGCCGATCAGTCCGTTCTCGGCGCCGGGCCGCGCCGGCCGGCCGCGTCACACCTTGCCGGGCACGGCCGAGGCACCCACGCCTTACCTGTCCTACACGCCGAACGCCTATCTGGGACGCATGACCGAAGTGATCCTCGCCAACGCGCCGGAGCGCCTGTACCTCGACCGGCTCTACGAAACCGACATGGCCGAGGGACTCAAGGCGATGGCGCTGGCTGGGCACGGCATCGCTTTCCTGCCGCACAGCGCGGTGGAAGACGCGGTCGCCGACGGCAAGCTGATCCGCCTCGACCGCGCCACGCGTGGCACGCCGGAAGGACAGCTCACACTGACCATGGAGATTCGTCTGTATCGCGACAAGCTCGCGGCGAAGAGCGACGATGCGCGACAGATACTCGTGCGTCAGTTGTGGGAGGTGGTGTCCGAGGAACTGGCCCAAGGCACGGCCTGAAATCCTGCTTCCCTACGACGCGAATTTGCGGCTTCTCGATGGTTATGCAAAAAAAACATAATCGGATAAGGAAACGGCATTGGATTTCAAAACGGCGTTTTTCCACAATGCTGTTACTCGATCAACGCCGGAGCGTTCATGTCATCCCAGCAACAAGCAGCACAATCCGCATTAACGTTGCAGTCGGTTCCTTCCTACCTGAATAAAGACGATCTCGGCCCGTGGGGCAACTACCTGCGTCAGGTCGATCGCGTCGCGCCGTACCTCGGCTCACTGTCCCGCTGGCTCGAAACCCTGAAGCGCCCGAAGCGCATTCTGGTCGTCGACGTGCCTATCGAACTCGATAACGGCACGGTCGCGCACTTCGAAGGCTATCGCGTGCAGCACAACGTGTCGCGCGGTCCGGGCAAGGGCGGTGTGCGTTACCACCAGGACGTGACGTTGTCGGAAGTGATGGCCTTGTCGGCGTGGATGTCGGTGAAGAACGCTGCGGTGAACGTGCCGTACGGCGGCGCGAAGGGCGGCATCCGTGTCGACCCGCGCACCTTGTCGCGTGGCGAGCTGGAGCGCGTGACGCGCCGCTACACCAGCGAAATCGGCATCATCATCGGACCGAATACCGACATTCCCGCGCCGGACGTGAACACGAACGAGCAGATCATGGCGTGGATGATGGACACGTACTCGATGAACCAGGGCCAAACGGCCACCGGCGTCGTGACGGGCAAGCCGATCACGCTGGGCGGTTCGCTCGGCCGTCGCGAAGCGACGGGCCGTGGCGTGTTCGTGGTGGCCTCCGAAGCCGCGCGCCGTATCGGCGTCGACATTGAAGGCGCACGCATCGCGGTTCAAGGCTTCGGTAACGTGGGCGGCATCGCGGCGCGTCTGTTCCAGGAAGCGGGTTCGAAGCTGGTGGCGGTGCAGGATCACACCGGCTCGCTGTACAAGTCGACGGGTATCGACGCCGTCGCACTGCTCGAACACGTGGCCAAGACGGGCGGCGTGGGTGGTTTCCCTGAGGCGGACGCGGTCACGAACGAAGAATTCTGGACCGTCGAATCGGACATCCTGATTCCGGCGGCGCTGGAAAACCAGATTACCGAAAAGAACGCCGGCAAGATCAAGACGAAGATCGTCGTGGAAGGCGCGAACGGCCCGACCACCACGGCGGCGGACGACATCCTGCACGATCGCGGCATCCTCGTGATTCCGGACGTGGTGGCGAATGCCGGCGGGGTGACCGTGTCGTACTTCGAATGGGTGCAGGACTTCTCGAGCTTCTTCTGGACGGAAGACGAGATCAACCAGCGCCTCGAGCGTGTGATGCGTGAAGCATTTGCCGCGGTGTGGCAGGTGTCGAGCGAGCAGAAGGTGTCCGTGCGGACCGCGGCGTTTATCGTCGCGTGTAAGCGGATCCTGGAAGCGCGCGAACTGCGCGGCCTGTATCCCTGATCTTTCCGCGTCTTTCCGTTTCAAACGGCGGTTTCGCTATCCCGCGGATCCGCCGCCAATCCTTGCTTCAACGCGGTCCACAAGACGGCGTGTTCGACCCGGGGGGGGGGGGGGGGGGGGGGGGGGGGGGGGGGGCGGGGGGGGGGGGGGGGGGT
>NZ_JARESO010000094.1:0-19044 GCF_046030175.1 Paraburkholderia sp. RL17-373-BIF-A | reverse complement strand
AACTGGTCCCGCCCGGCCGCATCCGCGATCGTGTCGATCACCTCGTCGGAAAAGATTCCGGTGTTCAGGGCCCGCATCGGCTCATGGGGCGTAACGGTCAGGCGGCGGCTCATCCGGGTCAGGTGCCACTTCATCCACGGATCGGCGGTCTTCGTGAGCCGGTCGAGCGCCGCGCGCAAGGTCAGCCCTGAGTCGAAGAGACCCGACAGCGAGACAATCAGTAACGCCGCGCGCAGATCGCGCCGGTTGCGCCACATGAGGGGGACACTGTCGAGACGGTTGCGCAGCTCACCCGTCCAGCGCCGCAGCGTCCAGAAGTAGCCGAAGACCGCACCAAACGTGAGCGCACCGGTCAGCCACCAGTACCGGTAGCAGAACGTGTCGACGGCGTAGAGAAACCGGCCGAACGGGAACCACTCTTCGAGCGGTTTGAAGTCCAGCACCGCCGGGAAAATCTCTCCCCCGAACATCATGCAGAATGCGTACAGGTAGACGATTATCATCGCCGGGTAGGCCATCTGCGTCGACGTGGTACCCGACAGGATCCGCTTGGCGTTAGCGGCCATCTCGGCGAGTTCGAGACCGCGTACCGCCGCATCCTTCAGCGTCGCCGCCCCGGCGAGCTCGAGGAGCGCGTACTCATCGGTCGGAATGAACGGCTTCATCGCGGTAGCGAAGTCGTCGCCCTGCTGCATGCGTCTCGCGACCGCATGGAACACGGGCCATGCGAACCCCTTGCGCCCACGATGCCGCTTTTCGAGCACGGTCAGCCGCTCGAGCAGCGTCTCGCGGTTACGCACGCCCTTTGACGCAACGACATCAAGGCGCGTCTCGCGATAGAAGGTTTCACGCATCCTGCGAAAGCTGACTGTCGCAATGCGCATCCGCTCCCTGTGCGGAAGCGCCATGAAGAGCGGATAGACGAGCCACTTGATCACGACGGCATCCTCCCGTCACGATCCGCAAAAATCCGGTACTCATCAAACGGGCGCATCGAGTCGTTGATGAAGCGCGGGTCAATGATCCCGGTCGAGGCCTTGTACAGCGCGTGTTCGTAGATCGTTTTGCCCGTCATGTCCGCGTCGTTGAAACCCGTCGCACGCGTGGCGCGCCAGACTTTCTCGGCGCCGCGCCAGTCGCGCACGGCAATGCGATCGAGGAACTCGGGGCTCGGACGGAACAGCTCCATCGCCAGCGTCTGCCCCTTCGTCCCACCCGCGACCTTGCCTGCGCGCGTCACCAGTCCCTTCAGACGGCAGTGCTCGCAACCTTCTTCGTCGCGGCAGGCCATCGCCGACGTATCGAGACCAAACTTCGTCTCGAGCAGGCGCAGATCCGACTGGCTCATCACGTCGCGCGCCGGCACCTTGCAGTGCGGACACAGGAGTGGAATGAGCTTCTGGTTGCCGACCGCGTTCACGAATTTCTCGGAAGACACCTCATCCATGGGCAGCTGGAGACGCCCGCCCGCGAGGCGCATGAACACACCGATCGCGCTATCCGCGTGCAAGGTCGTGCGGACCGGGTGGCCTGTCAGCGCCAGTTCGGTCACCAGCGCCGCCATCACGGCGTCGCGGATTTCCGTGACGGTCAGGTCATCGGGGTCCATCCGCATGAGCGTGCGGATCACTTCCGCGGCTTTGCGGCTCGCATCCTCTTCTGACTCGTCGGGACGATGGGGGATCGAAATTTCAGACAGCCACGGATTCGGAAATTCGGCCGGCTGGCTGACCGCGTACTGCTTGCGCAGGTCGCGCGAGGTCATCATGTACGACAGCGCGCGCAGCAGCGTTGATTTGGCCGAGCCCGTTTCGCCGCTGAGAATCGTGACGCCACCGCTCACATTGCCAAGCGCCCTGATGATCTTCAGCTGGCTGGTTTCGAGCCCCATCTGCTCAGGCATCAGAACCTTGTAGTGCCTGAAATTGCCATCCAGCAGACGCAGGCCAACGTCGAACCCACCGACCAGGGGCGAACTCTGCCAGCGCAGGTTGACCACGTCCGTCTGCACAACGAGCGGAATCATCGCGGACTGCGGCGCGTTCGGCTGGAACGTTTCGGCAGAATTCGTATTGCGCTGTACAAGGTCCTGGTACGAGGCCGACAGCGCACGACGCACCAGCGCCTTGGGCATGTGGCGGTACGTGTACAGGTCGCCATGGACGCGAAAGCGGATTTCAACTTCATCGTTGAAATCCCGATACTCGTAATGACCGTCACTCGCGCCGTAGCCGTGTGCCGCTTCGATCACGTCACGGAACATGCCGATGGCGCGGGACGCTTCGGGAATGACGGCCGTGGACCGGTTCCTGTCGGTGCCGTAGATCGCAGCGATGACCTCTTCCGAGGCGACCATTTCTTCCCGCACCGCGATGTCCGCACGGGCGAGATCTTTCAGATACGTCGAGTAAAGCGCCATCTCGCGAAACTCGCGCGTGGCAACGACGATGGCGACACCCGCCTGCAGGTCCACTGCCACAAACCGGCGACGGGCAGCATCGGTGATCCGAAGCGCCGCGTCCGGCCCGCGCTCGCACAGGATGCGCTTGAACGTCAGCGATTCAGCGGAGACGAGCTGCGGAAGGCCGGCCGGGATAACCTCGACGTCGTGCGCCGCAAGCTCGGTCACCAGTTCTTCAGCAACAGTGCTCCGATGTTCGGAAGGTTCGTCGTCACCTGTAGGGTCGACAGATGCAGTGGGTGCCGTATGGCTCGTCGTGCCGACGTCAACGGCCGCCCGGTCCCCCACCGCTGACGATTCACGGATAGCGGTCGCACCATCCTGATCGGTGTTCTGCCTGTCGTCAGCGCGCTCATCCTCATACGCGTCAGCGGGCACCGGCGCCGGCACAGATGCAGATGCAGATGCGGATACCGGTGCCACTTCATGATTGCCAGCATCCCACGCGTCGACATCCGTGATATCGCCGTCACGCAGGCGCATACCCAGCGTCACATGCTGGGGATGAACGGGCTTGACTGGCTTGCTCGTTGTTTTGAAGCGCGGCTCGTCATCCGGCACAGGCACGTGTCCGCCCGCGATCGGCATGCTGTCCACGGAAGAAGCACCTGGCTCACGGAAGCTGCTGCGCCAGCCCTTGAGGCGGCCAAGAATGCCGCGGCTTTCCGGCTCGGCGTTTTCGTAGTTCGAGAAAAGCGACATGTTATTGGCCTGGTCTGGATATCGGTGCAGGGTTAAACGCCGCGCCGGGCGGCAGCGGACCGCCAAGGTCGTTGAGTGCCCTCAGCGCTGGCGAGGATGTGGGATCGGTGCTGGCGCTGGTGCCCGCGATCGGTTCGGTCCACGGCTTTCCTTTTCCCTCCGTGACCGTGACGAGGTAGCCATCCACCTTCGTGACCTTCCAGCCATTGATCAGATCGGAACCGACGGGCGCGGGATAGATCGCATTGCGGTATTCGTAGAGCACGTACATCGCGCTACCGTCCCTGTAAGCGCCAACGAATGAGACGCGCTCGGCGCGTCGCACCGGCTCGGTCTTGACGGCGGGCACCACGACGGGTTTCGCAACGGGTGCACCAGCTACCGGCGAGGACAGCGCCGGCGCGCCCGCTCCAGGCGATGCTCCCTCGCCCTCAGCCTTGAGTTTGCGCACGACCTTGTCACGCGAGAGCTGGTCGATATCGTCCAGCGTGAGATGCGGCGTCTCGGCGTGCGCGGCAATGACGCCCAGCGCGCAGGCGAGGCCGACGAGACGTCTAGTCCTGAACATAATATTTACCCTTCGCAGTGAAATGGATGCCAACCTCGCCTTTGGTGCGCAGCTCGACGGTGAGCGTGTCGAGCGACATGCTCGGCGGGAGCTTCGAGAGCAGAACCGCCTGCCACCGGTATCCGTCGATCTGCCATTGACCCTCACGGATCATGTGCGGGATCGCGCCGGCGCCCGGCGTGCCGGGCTGTGCCGCGACAAGCGGATGCGTTGGCTGCAGCCTGACCTCGTATCCATGACTGTCGAGATCGAACGGCTTGACCGAGAGCTTCTGTGCCGGGGTCTGCAACATGTCGATAAGCGCCTGCTCTGACGGCCACGATTTCGCTGCCTGGACCTGGACTGCCCCGACTCTCGGCACCGCGGCTCCGCGCGTGCTGAGATGCTTGCCATCAGGGTCGAACGTGATCGGTCGCATGGATGCGGGCGCCGCGGCATCGAACCCGGCGAACGTGCCGCCCTCGCGCGTGTAGGTGATCGAACAGAAGCCCGTGGCCGGGCATTGGGCCGACTCGATCAGCCATCCCTCAGTGATGCTCTCCTTCGCGCCGACCTGCGACAGCAGAAGCGGCGCAAGTTTCGACGCGAGCGGGGCCTGACTTGAAAACGTCTGTGAAACCGCCTTGACGTACTTTTCCTGAAGCGTCTCCTGATGCGGCGGCGGAGGCGGTGGTGAGAACGCATCGAGCGCCTGCATCGTGATGAGGACCACAGCGACCACGATCACCGTGACGGGCACGAGCGTGGGAATGGCGAGCGGCATCTTCTGCACACGCCCGGCCTTCTTCTCGCCGAGCAACGCGAGCGCCATGAAGCTTTCGTCCACGTCGCCGATATTTGCGCCACTGCCGAGCGTGACGAGCCACAGGTTCTGCTTCAGACACTCCTGCTCGATGGCAAAGCGCCGGTCACCTACATCTGCGGGCGTGAGCACTTCATCGGTCCGTACCGCGCCGCGCACGACAAATACGAGGTGCACGCGCTGCCCATCCTGCAGGAGCACGAGGGCTGCTGGCAGTGCCTTGATGCGCGCGTTCTGCGCGATGCGGGCGGCGCCCGAGTAGAGCTTCGCGCCTTGATAGTCGCTCGACTCCGGCGCGGCAAAGCCACCGATCGTTTCAGTGCCGACCTTGTACTCGACGTACTGCGTCGCAGCGAAATCGTCGGCGTATCGACGGCGCTCAGCCCGCGCTCCCTTGACGGGGTAGGCGCGCCAGTCGAGACCGAAGATCAGTCTCGCCTTACTGTTGCCCGGTAGCGGTTCAGTGATGTACATACCCGCCACTCACATCGACGGCACGACGGTGGCGGTGAGCATGACAATCTGGAAGGTACGCGCCTTGCTCCAGTTGCCGGTCAGACCCGCGATACCTGTATTGGTCGTGCCACTCGACTGATCCGTGACAGCGCCGTACAGCACGACCGTCTGGCCATCGGCGAGTGCCACGATCTGGTCGTCCTTCTGGCCTACCGTGTGCGCCAGTTGGATCTGCTGGAGCGTCTGGCCAGACCCCGCGGTCGCCGCTGTGAACGGGCCGTTGAGTTTCGAACTGTCGCTCCAGTACGCCAGCACAATCTGGTTGTGGTCATTGACCGCGGGCAGAACGTTCACGAAGTCCCCGGTCGTCACGGTGCCAGGCGTCAGTCCCGGTACGCCGCCGGATGTTGCCGTGAGCGAACCTGCCGAGGGTGACGTCGAGCGCAGGTAGTCGTCACTCTGGAACGACGCGATCGAAACGGGCAGCCCGTTGAGCGTCATCTTGGTGACGGTGTTGTCCTGCACGGTTCGGCCATACTGGTTGAGCGCATTCATGACAGCGTTCGTGCCGGAGAACGGCGCGTCGGGCCGCAGCACCGACACGCCGACCGTGCCGCCGCCCGAGGAGAGCGACGTCGGCGACACAAAGCTGACCGCATACTTGGCGAGGCCGCCCTGGATGCTGGTGAACACGACATCGGCATTGACGCCGGCCTGACTACCCCTGTTCAGTGCGATCTGCAGGGTGCGCACGCGGATCGCGACCTGACGCGTCGAGATCGCGTTCTCGTGCTTGAGAATTTCTCCCATGCGGTCGGCGGCTTCCTTGGTGTCGTAGACCATCACGAGCCGGCTCTGCGGATTAACGACCACGTGGCCCATCGGCGTGCGAACCTTGTTCAGCTCATCCGTGATGATCTGAATCTGGTCAAACTCACCCGTGCGGCCGGTCGACGTCGTAGCCGAAAACGAACCGGTGTTGCCGCCGGAACCGCCCGAACTGCCGCCGGACTGATTCCCGGTCGACGTGTCCATCCCCTTCGACATGTCTGACTTGATCGACACCTTCCCTGGAATCGCAGCGATCTGGTACATCCGGGTCACAAAGCGCGAGATGTTGATGGACGACCCGTCGAACGACCAGTCGAGACCGAGGTCATCGGTCACACCACGCAGATACTGCCCCACACGACCATTGAACGGCTGCGTATAGATCGGCTCTTCGGAAGTCTTGGCGCCTGGGCCGACGCCACCGCCAGTCGTCGACGACTTGCCGTCACCGGAAGTCTCGCGTGGAATCAGCGAGTCGCGGGGAACGAACACATCGGGACTCAGGTGAACCGGGTAGCCGGTAGCGCTGGACACCAGCGTCGCGATCTTGCGAATCGGGAGGTTGGCCGGGAACGTCACGACCTTGTCGCGAAACACAGCAGGCAGAGTGGCGTCATAGGCAACCGGCACAAGACGGTCGCCGAGGAATGCCGTCGGCACATCCTCAACGAGCGGCATCGATTGCGGGCCGTCACCCACAGCTGCGGCCATCGTGCGGTTTGCCGCATCGTAGGCGCTATTCACATCGGACTGGCTGACCGCGCAGCCTGTAATCGTCAGGGTGGCGGTGACGGCCACTGCGAGCCGCATCGGAAGATAACGCATGGTGTTAGTCCTTGCAGTTGGCCGCGCGCGCGACGACGCGGATGACCTTGTTGGTATGCCGGCACACACGGGTCGGGGTGCGCATGTGATTGGTCGCCTGCATGACCTGGGTTAGCACCGAGGTGAAGTCGCCCGAGAACGTCGCGTTGAACTCGAGCGGCAGATCGTCGTCGATCTTCCAGGCCAGTTGCCACCCCTGCGTCTGAAGCCAGCGATCCAACGCGTTACGGAGATTGATGTCCTGAGGGGTGATCGCGAGCGTCAGGTCTCCCGCGGGAGCGGAGGGCACACCGGGCAGTACCACGGGAGCGACGGCCAATGACGGCGCTGCAGCGCTGTTCATCGGAGCCTTGACCAACGGCGCGCTGGCCAATTGCGCGCCCTGCTCCGCCGCCGCGGACGAAGCTGAAGCGGCGGCCGGTGCCGCGAGGATCTGCCAGTCATCACCGCCGTTCGGCTGGCGGATCTCATTTGCGGCCGCACACCAGGTGGCAAAGCCCGCAAGCGCGAGTGCCGCCAGGATCCTTGCGATGGGGCCCGTGCGACGGTAAGTTGGAATCGTCAGGTTCATGTCAATGTTCTCAATGCCCCGCGCGCTGCAGGCGTCGGTAAATTAGGTTGGCGTAGACAAGCTGCTTGTTAGTCGAGCGTGCGTTGTACGCACCCACAGCTTTCCAGGTGGGGCCAAACTCCCTGATGTTGGAGGCGAGAATCCACGTACCGACGTAGGCGTTCACGCACGCATTGAACAGGTGCTCCCGCCTGATGCCATAACGCGCGAGCTTCGGCAGCCACGACGAGTTGATCTGCATGAGGCCGATGTCCTCGGAACCGTCGCTGTTCATCGCTGTCGCGTCGGCCCGCATGCCGGATTCCTGTTGCGCGATCGCGCGCACGAGCTGCGAGTTGATATGGCGAAACGTCGCCGCGTCGTCGAGACAGTCGGCGTGACAGGGCGCTACGGCTGCGACACCGGCCAGCAGCGCGACACACGTCAGGCGCGTCATGACTTCGCTCCGGTTGTCGCCAGCGCAGCGCCGGGCGCCGAATGCTCTACGTACTTCACGTCATGGCGCCGCGTCACATTGACGGTATTGCCATCAGCCGTGACGATGAACTGTTCCGACGTACCCTTGAACTGGTAGTACCTGCCCTTCTGCACACCTGATCCGAGGTGATGCACATCGGCGACCGTGACCTGGACGACCGACTCGGCAAACTTGAAGTACGTCTCCCCGTCCTTGTCGAACACGGCTTCAAGCCGCGCCGGACTTGCCGCGTCGAAGTCGTAGACGGTGGCGGCTGTGCGCTCCATCTCGACGCTCGACACGCCGTTAGACACCACAAAGCGCGGTGCCCGCTCGATCGTCATGACGCTGGTCGCGTCATCCCACTTCTGGCGAAGCGATCGGCCGTCCGTGCTCGTGAACGTCAGCTCCTTCGGCGGCTTCGCAGCAAAACGGATCTGAGTGTGCGTGTCATCGCCATCCCGGATCGCCTGCGCGCCAAAGTTCTGCGCGAGCAGCGACGGCTGGGGCGCAGCGGTCGTAGTCGTCGCGACAGCCGTCACGGTTGTGCTCTGCGCGCCGGCCGCGTAGTTGAGCGCCGCGGACTTCGGCGCCTCGCGGCGCAGACGCACGTGCCGCGCGCCGAAATCGACGTCGGCATACAGACCCGACTGGGTCATCAGCTGATCAAGGGCCTGCAGCCAGTTTTCACCCGGGCGCGTCGCAAATCCCGACTGGTTGTTGAGGTCCACATCCTTCTGCGCCGATCCAGTCCACCCCTGCGGCACAAGCGCCTTGACGAGGTTGGCCACAGGCATCGTTGCCTTGAGCTCGCGCACAGGTTCGAGCGCGCCATGCGAGCCGATGAGAATGAGCCGGTTGGTAAAACCGTCGAACGCAGCGGGCTGATCGTCGCGCAGGGCTGCGAGCGCGCCAGAGCCACCGATGAAGTGGTTTGCCCGGGTCCAGCGCGCGACTGCGCTGTGACCCGCCACCTTGTAGCTGATGGTCTCAGGCGTACCGTCGACGACAACGTATGGACCCTCGTTGTGACCACCGTCCGCAGTGATGACCTGCCCTGCCCGAGGCTGGATATAGGTCTTGCTGCCATCGTTAAAAATCAGTGCAGGCCGCTCGGTGATACCGCCCATGATTTCGTAGTCGAAATCGAACGGATCAGTGTTGGCCGCAAGCACCGACGGCCCCACCAGGAGGCACAGGCATGCAATGGCAAAGGGAGAGACGATGCGCATCAAAGGCCCGCTTCGATCTGGTTGAGGTGGCGCACGAAACGCGAGAGGTACTGCTGACCCGGCGTCGGATTCGCGCTGTGGTAGTACGCGATCGCCTTCGCGACCGAGTGCGTTTTGCGATAGTTCTCGTTGAGAATGTCTTCGGCCACGCGAATGTTGGTGGCTGGCGCCAGTGCATCCCAGGGCGATGCGAAGCGCTGCCTGTGATAGCCCCAGTTCACCTGCATGATGCCGACGTCGAAGTCGCTCCGGCCGGCGCCGATCAGGCTCCGGATTGCCTGATACGCATCCTCGCGCGTGCGAAAAAACAGACCACGACCCGCGACATTCAGCGTCCACGGCCACGCGCGTCCGTTCAGACCCGACTCGTTCAGGGCGATCCCGGCGAGTACTTTCGCGTCAACGCTTGTGCGCATCAGATCGAACGGCGTTCGCGCGCTGGCACACGCCCAGCCGCCCCGGCCTTCGGTGATCGCAGCCTGCGCGTCATCGTCCAGTCGGGTGGGCTCTAACCAACCCTTCTCAACGAGTAGGCGCTCGAGCGCAACCGTCCGCGAATCGATCGACACGGTCATGCCGGTCTGCGGATTGCTCGTCACGACCTGACCAACGAGCGGTGTCGCCCATGAGGTGAACGCGTCCAGGCCGCAGTAAAAGACCGGCTTGCCGTCGAGCGACGCAAGCTCGCGTGCGCCGTCGCCGGCGACCACGAAGTTCACGGGGCTGATTACCGCCGCGATGGTGGCAGCCTCAGTGAAGCTGGCTGTACTGGCAGCGGCAGCCAGTGCGATCGTCGCGAGCAGGTGCCTATTCACGATAGGGCTCCAGATGGATGTCGCGATTCACCTTGATCATGAAACGCTTGCCCCAGTTGGTCGTGATCGTCGGGGGGATGTTCTGGTAGCGGTTCAAAATCGACTGCGCGGTCGTTGCGGCCACCTGCCCTGCCGTACTCCCAACCTGCGTCACGCCGAGCGGACCTGTCGTCGTTGACGTATCGCCGCCGTCAAACTTCCGGATGAGAATGGCCGTCAGGAACGACGTGCCGTAGATCTTGAGGAAGTGGCTATTGACGTCCCCCGAGAAGCCCGCCCACCCATTCGTGTCGGCACCCTGCGCGCCGTAGAGCGGCACCTGTTTGCCATTGGGCAAACGCAGTTCAGTGGCCGCGACCAGAATGCTCTCCTGCCCGGGCTGGATGTCGCTCGCGTACGGCGCAGTAATCGTCGAGCCCTTGGGAATCATCAGGCAGTCGCCGCGGATGCTGTCGTACACGTCCTCATCGACAACGAGCGCCGCAGTGCCGGGACGATCCGAGTTCAGCGCCTCAATCGTCAGCACAGGAATGTGATGTGGCGGCGACAGGGTGCACCCTCGCGACTGACCAACGAAACCAGCGCTAAGAAATCCTTCCCCTGATGCTGATTGCGCTTTGGCGTCGTTGAGGAACTGGTTGTCCCGCGCCTGCGAAGACGGCTGTGCGGCAGGCGCACCGAGTTTGCCCGTGAGGGCCGCAGTCTGCGCACTGACGGCGCCCATCGCCGCCTGTTGCGCCGCCGCCTGCTGGAGAGCCATCTGCTGGGGCGTGATCAGCCCGGCCTGCGCGAGCGCAGACGGCTGGCCCTGATCCTTGAGTTTTACGCCCGGCCGGAAGATTGGCGCCGCGTAGAGGGAATCTTCCTTCGCTTCAGCGGCCAGCTTCGACACTTTCTGGTCGTTCACGAAACCGTCCATGGTGAGCGAGGGTTTCGACGCGTCGCTCGCTTGCGGCGTTGACGCAGCACGTGCCTGGGCCGCGGCTGCTGCGCGACGCGCTGCCGCCTGCTGATCCGCAATGATCTTGTCGACGTCTTCGGTGTTGTGGCTTTTATCGACGACCTCGGCCGCCTTTGATGCCTTAAGCAGTCGCGCCTCTTCGGCTGCGTCGTTGCTGGCCTTGACCTGGTAATAGAAGCCGATCGCACCGATCGCGACGGCGGCGATTGCACCCACGCCGAGCAGCGCGTTACGGGGCGATTTTCCTTTGACGATTGCGGCCTGATCCGAGGTCGGCTGCGCGTTCTGGTTTGCCATGGCCGGGCTCAGAAACCGAAGATGCCGCGGCGGCCGCGGGAGACTTTCACTTCATCGTTGCCGGCACGCAGCACGATCTCGTTGGCCATCTGCTGGACGACCAGATACTGCCCGCGACGGATGAAGTTCGGGCTCACGATATCGCCGTGGTCCTTCACGACCGGCACCGCAAAAGGGGCATCAGACGGCAGGCGCAACCACACGAAATGGCCGTCATCGAACACGGCCTCCGGCTTGAACGGTGCCGAGCCCGACACGGTGTAGTCGAAGTTAAGCTTGTCCGGAGACACCCCGATCGGCCCCGAATCCGTCACCGAACGCCCCGCCCCGTCCTCGCCGGCGGACGGATCGCCCCCGCCGTCGCGCTCCTGACGCGCGCGCACTTTCGCCATCAGCGACTGCGGGTAACGGAACCGGACTGTCTGATAGAAGAGTCCACCCAGCGGTGACGAGACGAGCGTCATGTCGTACTCGCGCTGGTTCGTGGTGAGGTGCATGGTGTTCACGAGGCCCGGTTTCGTCGGCTTGACGAACACGTGGTTCGCACCGTCCGTGTCGACGACCCACTGGATCGAGTCACCCAGCGCCGGGTCCGCGACAAGCGACTCACCCTGCGCCAGCTCAATCGTCGTCGTCTTCAATGGCGCGGTCATCACCCTGAAAATCTGGTCCCGGCTGTACGGGAACACAGCCATCCGTGCGTCCCCCGGCATCGTCAGGGGGTCAGTGCCGCTGTTGTATGGGTTGACCGGGCTCATCGGGTCGCCGAGCAGATTGGCGATGTCCTGCGATGCGGTTGACGGCATCGCGCCGGGTTTTGCCGCGAACGTCGGCAGGCACACCAGCACGCATGCAATCGCGCCGGCCAGCGAAGTCAGTCGATGGTGTAGGTGCGTCATGACGTCTTCTGCAGATTGGTGAACGGATAGAAGATGCCGTACGGATTAGCCGTCAGGGCGTCTTCGGAGGTTGGCGGCACGATCTGGTAGCGCCAGGTCAACGCGTACTTCTGGACGACCGGTTTCGCGGTCGGGCTGTCCGTTGTGCTCGTAGTGAATTCGACAATCGCCGTTGAGTCCTCGAGCAACGAGACATTCGTGACCTTCACTTCGCGCACCAGCTTCGGGTTGGCGGTGATCGCCTGGAACGGCGCGTCCTCCTTGAGCCAGGTACCGAACTGGTTGCGTGCATTGCCCACCATCTGTGCCTTCACGGCGTTGATGTTGCGGGCCATGCGGGAGTTCTCGAGGCTGTCGGTCAATACCGGCTCGATCGTGTACCAGCGCTCGACCGAATCCTTCATTGAGGTTCGGAGCGCCTGGTCTTCCGGCTTGTATGCTGCGAGTTGTGTCAGGACCGGATGTCCGGCCACATCCGACGACACGCCGTAGGACTTAACGACAGACGGCGGAGGATTACGGGTCCAGACAGCGCCACCCGCAATGAAGGCGAGCACGAAGCACAGCGTCTTCCAGTGGTTCGCCTCGACGCGCAGCCGCGTACCGCGATCGAAAATGATCTTCTCCGGGTCCTCTTCCGAGTACACGCCGGGCGCGGTAGCAAGCGCGATCTGTTTTTTGCTTCTGAAGAAACGCATGACGGACTATCCAATTGGGCCGACTCAATTGGAGCAGCGCCACAGGCAAGGACGTCATGCAAAAGAGATGTGATTTTTGAGCGCTTTCCCGATACACCATAGGACGAGTCCCCAATCGGTCGGTGCGCATAATCCATTAACCGCCCTTAGCCGAAATGACCCACAAAATGACCAAGCTTTCGGACTTAAGCGCCAACCGATGATTTGATAAAACTTATCACCGCCCGGATCACGTGTTGCACACCTTGCACAGCATTACCCGAGATCGAATACACCGATTTTTTATCGAATAATCAATAGGTTCGCGTGAGACCGGCTTGAAAACAGTTCGTCCAGTGCGCGTAACTAGTTACGCGCTGTGTTTCACTTTCAGCAACAATGCTCACGACGATGCACTCCGCTTGCGCTCAGGCAGCAATAAACCAGAGCCATCGCAGGGGCAGGCATCTACACATCTAGTTGGCGCAGTGGGATGACTAGTTGTTGACGTGCTTGACTTGATGTCAACGCAGGATAGGTTCGACTACGACATCCGATCCGAAGCCTTCGAATGCTAAACAGAACAATGAACTCAAACAATGAACTCGACCGCCGCACGGCGGCGATCGCGCACGCGAGGTTGCGGACAGACTCAGCATCAGCCGTCATGCTTGGCCGATTCTACGAAGATCTGTTGCAGCGCAAGTTGTGGGGCTCCCAGGCTTCGCTCGCCGCTGACCTGGGCGTTTCTGCGGCGCAGGTGTCCCGGGCTCGTGCGGCCGCGAGGCTCCCGGGCGAAGTCATTCAGGCTCTCGAAAACGGGGGCGGCGGCATAACTGTTCGCAAAGCCCGGGCCATTGAACGACTTATCGAAGCACTTGGGACTGCTGTCGTACGGCAGAATGCTCGATTGCTGCGTCAGGCCTCGCGTCTAACCGTGGACGCTTTCATAATGGCCATAATCGATGCGCGGAAAGACGGTGGTGCGCCGCTAGTACGATTGGTCGCAGACGAGCGATCCATGCACATTCGCATCGAATCGCCAGAAATTCGGCGGCTATTCCCGCATATCGCCAGGCTTGAAGGATTTGTCTCTACCGCCGTCCGGCTTGTGCTAGAGGCGGATTAGGTCGACGGTATCGATCAGGGTGGTCGATTGCCCGAGTCTGCATCGAACCAAACGCGCCTCGCGTGCTAATCGCTACGCTCGCACGTCGTCGTCACGCCTTCGCGTTCACCCGGCCCGAAATCGTAGCGCGCAACCAACCCGTGAAGGCCGTCCGCTCGACTGCATCTTTGAACGTCGCAGTTTCTTTCTGATAGGTCTTGCCCTTGCCACCATCAGCGAGGTATGCCTCGGCCAATTCCCGTCGCTCGTCTTGGGAAAGCGCTTTGATGGCTGCCGTCGTCTGCTTGGCTCGTGCATCCGCTGCGTCTTCGCGCGCCCTCTCCTTCTCGCGCTCGGCTGATGCCTCTTTCTTCTTCTGCGCTTGCTCGCCATTAACCTGGGCCATGTCAATGTCGCTACCCTTTTCGAATACAGTCCGCGCGTAACCACCAGCGCTACCCTTGATCTGCTTCTTCCGAGCACGTTCCTCGACGTATATCGCGGTTTTCAGCGCCCGCTCAGGCTCTTGCTGAATCCAACTTATCGCCAGTCGGTCGCCTATGCCTAACGCAGTCAGACGCTTAAATGCATCGGATTCCCGAATTATTCTCTGGTCTTCATCTTCACTGCCATCGTAGACGGACCGCTGTGGATTGTCCTCAACAAGAAAACGGATCTGTACAACCCGCCGAGCTTCACGTTTGTATTCCGGAGTAACAATGATATTTGAAACTTGATTGATCTCCTGCACAGCCTTTTTTATGACTTCGCTCGAAAAGTGCTTGAACTCATCGTACATGCTTGCGTCGGCACCTAAGAGCCGGCGCCAGGTATCTACCGAAATCCACCCGGTCGAACCGGTGCGCTTAAAGCGCAAACAGTTCTCGTAAAGCGCGAGGGCATATCCGCCACTGAACTGCCGCTGGACGTTGATGTTGATGAGCGTATAGATGTCGGGGTTCGCTAACTTTTGGGCCAGCCAGTCGCTGTACTCATACGAGCAGACGCCGTTCTTGATACCCGCGTAGCCGATCAACGGAGAAGCGTCCCAGTCTGACTTGCCACCTTCGTGCAGAAGGTCGAAGGAGATGGGGGTCGACATCACCTTGAGAAGTGCTCGCTTAAGCGCATCGGTGTTCTTGCTGTCGAATCCAAGCATCGTACATAAGATTCCAACCGGCAGCTTGTGAGTCTTCTTGGTCAGGAGTTCATCGAAAGCGTTGAGCAGCAAGACGTTAACAATCTTGCGTTCGAGGAGTGAGAGCTCGCCGCTCACGTGTACTGTCGCAACGTGTTTTCGCAGCTCGCTTGCAGGGAGAACGGGTTTGATATTCGGCATTCTGTCTCCGAGATTGGAGACGATTGTAGAAGCTAAAAGTCATATTTTCAACCCGACCAGCATGACTTTAACTAGGCGCGCCCCATAGACCATGACCTTTGCGTTCACTGCAGCACGATCTTGACCTTGGCAGCATTGGACAACCGCCCCACAAACCATGACTTTTGCTCCACCGTTCTAAGATACAGCGAAGAAACCGTCCCTCTTTCTGCCTCAGCTGATTCCAAAGCGCCCCATAAACCATGACCTTACGTTGGCCGCGTTCCGAAAGTTGCCCCACAAAAGGTGACCTTTCCGCTTTTGACATCGAGAAAGCGCCCCATAAACCATGACCTTTTGTCGCCAGTACTCGCCGCGGTCGACCCATAAACCCTGACCTTTCGACGTAACCACTCGTTCTGCTCGCCCCATAGACCCTGACTTTTCCCGGCCGAAGCCACTTCGCAGCAAACGCACAGGTCAATGCTCGGGCAACCCCACAAACCCTGACCTTTCCCTTAGATCCAACTCGTTGGGCCGGTTTCGCCCGCAGGTCGGCCAAGAAAACAGTTGAACGTATGGGATAAAACGCCCTATTTGACTGGCATTCAACGTAAGCGAGCGCTCACTTGCGGCCGCGTTGAAGCGGCAAAAGTCAGGATCTGTGGGGAACCCATAGGCTCTGCCGCCCCCTGTCCGCAGTCCGCTCCCCACAGACCCTGACTTTTAGCCCCATAAACCACGACTTCCTACTCTGGCTGCGGAGAACCATCGATTTGAAACCTATTTAAAATCAGATAGCTAGATAACTTTTTTAATCGTTATATCAAGTCTCCCCACGTACCCTGACTTTACCCCACAGAGCCTGACTTATGGGGCGGGTCCGGCCCCATAAACCCTGACCAATCGCCCCATAAACCCTGACCTTGCTTGGCTGTTGACCTTATCCAGCAAGGATTCCAGCACGACAAAGGTTTTAAAGTTGTTGTTTCTTTAAACACAACAACAAACCTGTTGTTGTTCTTCGGATAGAAGTTGCGCCCTGCACCCGTTGGAAGGCAACCGTCGGCGAAATATCATGACGAGATTCCGACCACGGCCGAGCCAGTAGAACTGGGCGGACTGGATCGCGGCACGTGTGCCGACTTCAATGCGAGCTGACTCCAAAGCATATGCTGCCAGCGGCGAACTGCGCCGGCTAGAACATCACCGAACAAAACTGTTAGCTAAAAGATAACTGGTAGCTACTATTTAGCGCTGTTCGTTTTGCTCCAGCGCTTCCAGCGCCCGAGCCAGCACCTCACCGAGCGGCACACCGAGTTCGTCCGCAACTTGGTAAAGCTTGGCGATCGTCTCTGCGGTAGCCTTAATGTTGATTTGCTGATTCCGGCCGGTCACGTACCGCCGAGGTTGTTTTCCACGAGGAGTCGGAGCGACCGGCTGGCGACTTGGAAAATTGTTGTCCGCGGCGATCCTGTCGATTACGTCTGGTCGGAGCGCCTTACTCTGCCGCTCCCCGGAAGTCTTGGGAGCGAAATCGGCGAGATCGTCGAGGGGATTTACGCGGGACATGTTATGCAGCCTCCGTATTTGACGCCGTCTTGTTCTGCCGCAGCGTCGCAACTACCTCGGTAGCAAACGCCTCTGCGTTCCCAATTGCCTTGTCAAGATTTGAAACTTCACGCGGATCCAGATGCGCGAGCGGTTCCCCGAACGAGAACATGGCTTTGAAAGCTTCTCGTTCGTTAAGCTCCGTTGCGAAGACCGTGATTCCTGCGTCTGCGAAAGCTGTATTGATGTGAGCCATGGTCCGCGTTCGAATAATCGGACTGGTGCGTGTGAGTAAGACACCATAGGGAACCGGTCGCCGCGACATCTTCTCTTGCTGCTTGATGACCCGAAGGGCGCGGGACGCTTGTTTCGCATCCAGCTGCGACCCTTGGGTAGGTACGATGACGAGATCGGCCTGGCTTACGGCCAACAAAACGATTTTGGCCGCGGTCCCTTCGAGATCGACGATAACGAATGGGGTCTGGGCGGCGGCCTCTTCAATTATCTCGATCATGTTTTCTTCGTCCGCGTCGGACACAACTCGCAGTCTCTTCGGCGTATTCTCGCCGCTGGCCCAGGTATGGATCGGGTGATTCGGGTCGGCGTCCACGACCGTCACGTCGGCGCTTCGGGCAAGTTGTTCGGCAAGTACGAGGGCGGAAGTTGTTTTCCCCGCCCCACCCTTAGGGCTCACAAAGACAATGGTTGGCATGCAACTCTCCGTTGTGAGCGAGACAGAGGAGACTATCTCGCAAGATGTTAGGGGTAGCTATCGGATACCAAGAAGCTATCAGCTACGAGGAGGATACCGGATAGCTACATAGTATCCAACGGATTGCAGGCATTTGTTGTGACTTCACATCAGGTAGCTATCGGATATCTACTAGGTAGCTACCGTGAAGGCTACCTAGTAGTCCGCTTCGGCCTTCGGCGCGGGAGGAGCCATGCTGCCAGCCGTGCGATCTCGAATCGACCGGGTGGCTACTAGATAGCTACTAGAGCCGTGCGTAATAGCCGCCACTAGCCGAGGGCACGCTGCTCGCGCGGCCTTCACGCGAGGAAACTAAAGACCCATATCATTCTTAAAATTGGTAGCTATCAGGTAGCTACTGTAAAGGCCACTAATGGCTCATGCCGATCGCCGGAAAGCTACAGTTCTGACTGGATGCCGCGCGACCTAAAGTCGGATAGATAGCTACTAGAACGCTACTTAGTAGCTATCTGCGTTAGCAGGTATGGTGCTCTCTACGGAGATCGCGCAAGGGAATTGTCGATTCGTCCGGCTAGTAGACCCTAGTAGCTATCGGAGAGCTAGCTAGTAGCTACCATCAAACCTGCCTCAAACGTTGCGCACGACGTCGGAACGTTAGTGATCGCGCTCAGTGCTGCACGACCCTAAGCTAGACAGGTAGCTACTCGATAGCTACTAGCACGCTGCCTAGCAGTTGTCATAGAGATAGCACGCTGCGCTTTATGATGACTGTGCACGAAAACTGAAGGGACGTGATCTTCTCAGAATTGATAGCTATCGGAGAGCTATCAAGTAGCTACCAATGAAGCTCCCAATGAAACTCCCGGTTGCCTTGCCCCGGCGATTGGCACGCTCGGGATCACGCAGTGTCGCGCGCGACTACGCGACGGGCGGATAGCTACTCGATAGCTACTAGTAAATTGAGTCGTAGCTATCCACCCCAAGGCTACATGCTGTGCGGTAGTCCTGTGGGGGGAAACTGGAGATTCGGGACCCTTTCAAATTTCGCAGCTGTTAAGCAACTGGCGCGCTGCCTATGCGATATGCGCCGACGAACGCCGTAAGTCCCGAGCGGCTAGTGCTCGTAGGCTACCAAAGCGCCGATGGTAGCTATCCGATAGATCACCTGCACCCGAAGAGAAACGGCAAGTCATCTCTCGCCCGTAGAAGGACAGGGCCGTTGATACTAGTCAGTAGCTACCTATTCAGTATCGGATAGCTACTAGATGACCCGTGATTGCTTGGCGCTCTCGGGAGCGACGCGCGGGTCGTTCCGACAACACATGCGACCAGAGTGACCGTCGTCGTGCGCGAAGTGCAGCAACCAGCACAGAAAGAGGGACCCTGGGAGTCTTCAGAGCGGTGAGGTGGACTCCGTAGGGTCAGCCAACGGCAGTCAGTCGCGAATCGTCCCGAGAACGCTGCTACGCGATGGCTTGGCGGTTAGGCGGTCGAAAGGTTTCCTATCTTCAAAACAAACAAACGATAGGTACCAGTCAGGTAGCTGGTAGCTACCTGGTGCTGCACGCACGATGGAACCATAGGTATCCGCTTCGGCAGCCCGAACGTCAATAAAAACGATTGAAATCGAACGCCTCCAGAGCCAGTGCGACTTACCTAACAAATTCGTCTTATATACTGAATTTGAGTATTCGCCGCTGCTACCGCGCTTCGCGCGCAATTGCTTTCAGGCTGGTGGTGGTGCCACGGGGCAGGTGCGTGCATAAATCGGCCCGCCCGTTCAGCGCGCCATCGGATTTTC
>NZ_JARESO010000093.1:0-19294 GCF_046030175.1 Paraburkholderia sp. RL17-373-BIF-A | reverse complement strand
GCGGGGAGCCTGCATCATGCGGCTTGCCACTCATTTGTCCACCTCCTTCGTTCTCCAACACTGCCTCCGTCGCCTCTTGCCTCCTCTGTCGACGTCGGCAAGCAAAGTTCATATGGCAATTGGCGTGCTGGCATTTCCCATCATGATTTGCCTGGCTTGCCCACCAAGGCCGGCATTCGTTCGCCGGGGCCAGCTTGCTAGCCATGCATGTTTTTCGTTGACTGCCTCCCCGATTTCCTACGTCAATAGGCCGATTCGTCGTCCCCGTTCTTCGCTCGCACTGCGGCCAGTGCCGTTGCAGTCGGCCGAGGACACCATACGAACGCGTTCTCAGAAATGCACCCCAGTCTGCTCGTACGGGGGTCACGGACGAATGGCTCCGGTCACGTTAATGTCAGGGCACCCGACCGGCCTGCGACACGAACTTGGTCACGAGGTAGCTATCGAACGTCTCGCTGCCTCCTTCGCTGCCCATACCGCTATCCTTCACGCCACCCAGCGGCGTCTCGGCCAGTGCCAGGCCGAAATGGTTGATGCCGACCATTCCGGCCTCGATACGGCCAGCAACGTATTCGGCGGTCGCGATCGAACTGGTGAACACGTAGGAGGCCAGGCCGTATGGCAGCGCGTTGGCACGTGACAAAGCCTCTTCAGTGCTACTGAACTTTGTTACCGGCACAACGGGTCCGAACGGTTCCTCGACCATCAGGCGTGCGGTATCGGGCACGCCGGTGAGGATGGTCGGGGCGAAGAAGTAGCCTGTTTCAGTCAGACGGCTGCCACCGCAAACCAGCGATGCCCCGCGCTCCCGCGCGTCCGTCACCAGGGCCTGCATTGCGTCCAAACGTCGTTCGTGGGCCAGCGGTCCCATCTGGGTCTGGGGATCGAGGCCGTCTCCAACCCGGAGCGGCGCGTACTCCGCAGCGAAGGCATCCACGAACTTCTCATAGACTTTTTCGTGCACGAAGAAGCGGCTCGGTGCCATGCAGACCTGACCCGCATTGCGTGTCTTGGTGCGCGCCAGAAAACGCGCTGCCTGTTCTACGTCGGAATCATCGAACACCAGCACCGGCGAGTGGCCGCCCAGTTCCATCGTCATGCGCTTCATGTGCGCGCCGGCCAGCGACGCCAGCTGTTTGCCGACAGAGATGGAGCCAGTGAACGAAATCTTTCGCACCGCGGGAGCGTTGATGAGATGCCGGGAAACCTCGGACGGCACGCCCCAGACGACGTTGAGGCATCCCGCTGGCAAACCCGCGTCGTGGAATATGCGCGCCAGCGCCACCACTGCGCTTGGCGACTCCTCCGGGCCCTTGAGTACCACCGTGCAGCCCGCGCCCAAGGCAGCGACCACCTTGCGTAGCGCCAGGTTGAAGGGAAAGTTCCAGGGTGTGAACGCGGCGCAAACACCTATGGGCTCACGGGAGACCGTCTGCTGCACACCCGGTGTGCGCGCCGGGATCACGCGCCCATAAATACGCCGGCATTCCTCCGCATGCCATTCAGCGTGCTCAGCACAGCTGAGTACTTCCTGAATGGCTTCAGTCAAAGGCTTGCCCTGGTCGAGCGTAATGTTTCGGGCGATCTGCGGAGCTCGCTCCCGGATCAACGAGGCAACACGGCGCAGCAGCGTTGAGCGTTCGATTGCCGGGGTGTGCCGCCAGACCTGGAATGCATCGGCCGCTGCGCTCACGGCGTCATCCAGATCCCGAGGCGTAGCGTGCGGCAATCGGGCGAACGCCTTGCCAGTCGCAGGGTTGATCACATCCTGTTCGGGCCGCCCATCGGCGCTCAGAAAACGGCCACCGATGTAGAGGGCGAGTGTTTCGTAAGGTGCGGTTATGGGGCTCATGGTGGCCTGGCTCATAGGAATACACTACCGCCGTCCACGGCGAGGGTCTGGCCGGTGACAAAGCCGGCGCCATCACTGACCAGGTACGCCAGCGCCGCCACGAGGTCGTTTGGCACCTGATCGCGCTGGATACAGCGGCCGGAAGTACGGGCGTTTTCACCAATGCGGTCTTGCAGATCAGTCTGCAGCACGCCGTCGCTTAGCGTGAAGCCCGGAGCAATCGCATTGACCGTGATGAGGTCCTTCGCCAGCTCCCGCGCAAGTGAACGCGTGAAGGCAATGACCGCGCCCTTGCTGGCCACGTAGTGCGCCATATTCACCGGCCCCTTCATCGGCACGGTGGAAGCGATGTTCACCAGGCGCCCCCGACCGCTTTGGCGCAGTTGCGGCAACACCGCTTTGGCACAGTTAAATGGACCCAGCGTGTTGACTTCCATCACCCGCATCCATTCCTGATTGGTGATCTGCTCAAACGGCTTGAGTGCCAAGGTGGTAAATAGCGCGGCGTTATTGACTAGCCCATCGATTCCACCGAACTCCGAGACCGCTGCGGCCGTCATGTCAGCGACATCCGCCTCGCTGACAACGTCCGTGCGCAGGCCGATGGCCTGATGTCCGGCCTCACGAAGCCGTGCCGCGGCTTCCTCGGCGCCTCGCAGGTCGGCGATGACGACACGGTGCCCCAGTTGTGCAAGGTGTTCGCTGAAGGCGTAGCCAATGCCGCTGGCACCGCCGGTGACAATAAGGCGCTTGGGTAATTCAGGTTTCATAGTTTCCTTCGCAGTCGGAAGACTTTAGGTAGCAATGAGTGAGGCCCGTTTCACCGAGGAATCGCGGGCCCTTTGCTGCATTTCGCTACATACCCGATCAGATGTCAAAGATCCCGGCTACAATTTCCGGATACCGGACTTTTGTACGAAATTCGAATTTCGCGAGGGTTTATGGCGTCTCATTCGGAGGGGAAGGAACCACGGGAAAACGAACCGGAATACGTGATGGGGCTCGAAAAAGGGCTGTCCATCATCGAAGCATTCGGTATGAAGAAGGGGCCGCTGACTCTGACCCAGGCGGCAGAGATAACCGGCCATACAAAGGGTTCGGTACGACGGAGTTTGCTGACACTGTGCAGGCTGGGCTATGCCGCGCAGAATGGTCACAGTTTTGTCCTGGCACCTCGCGCTCTGAGGCTGGGCTACGCTTATGTAGTCTCAGAACCGTTGACCAAGGTCGCACAACCTATCCTGGAGATCACCAGCGAACGCACGCAAGAGGCTGCCTCGATCGCTGTGCTGGATTCGCAGGATGCAGTCTTCGTCGCGCGCTCAACGCATCGGCGCAGCCTTTCTAGCGGATTGGGTGTTGGCTCGCGCTTGCCTGCTTACTGTAGCGCCACAGGACGCGTTCTGCTGTCAGAGCGACCACCGGCCGAGGTGAGATTCATGCTGAACAGAATGGCACGTCCCGCTCTGACGCCTCACACCCGTACTACGACCAGCAGCATCATGAAAGAGATTGAATTCGTGGGCAAACACGGATACGCCATCATCGACGAAGAACTGGAGATCGGTATTCGCTCAATCGCCGTTCCGATCCGCAACGCACGTGGCGAAATGATTGCAGCCATGAGTCTTTCTGTATCCACAAGCCGTATGACGCGCGAAGGCGTGGTGGAACACCTGCTGCCAGAACTTGAGATCGCACGCCGCCACCTTGCCGCCCTGCTGTAGCGCTCCGCCTCTTCTGCCAAACAAAATCGGCGAGCCTGTGTGGCTCGCACTCTCGCGGTTGATGGCCCGCGGGACCGGCGAAATCGTCAGTTACCGCCCAGTTTCGCGCCGTCACGACGATGTGATCTCCGTCAGGCCTGGTCCTTTCCTGCATGCCGAACCGGTTGACGAACGGCAGTCAAGAGCGGCGAACAATGTTGCAACCAGCAGTTAGAGTGGCAGGCGCGTCTAGACTACCTAACACTTGTCAACGTTGCACCGCGGTCCTACCCGGTCAGGCTAACGGACTGGCCTGTTGGCCACCGCGCTGATTTCGATTGACACGAGTGCGCCTGAGTGGCGTCCACCATACGTCAGGAAACTCCGGTAGTCGGGAGCACGCCTAGCGGCCGGATGCGCAGACCGCCAGTTGGCCTATAGCGAGCGTTGCACGCGCCCGGCCGTTTCACGCAGCGTCGGCAGGAAGTTTTCTCGCAACGTTTCGATGCTTACGCGCCCTGAAAATACGCTCACACTCAGCGCCGCCACGATCTGCCCGGCGCTGTTCTTCACCGGTACCGCCATCGCTGACATGCCGATTTCCAGTTCCTCGTCACTGATCGCGTAGCCGTCCTCTGTCGCGCGCCGGATCGCCTTCAGCACGCCGTCGAGATTTGCCACTGTGCGGTTGGTGAGCCGCTTCATCGGCACGCTTTCGAGGTGCGCGCGCACCTGCTCTTCAGGCAGGCCGCCTAGCAACACGCGTCCCGTGGCTGAGCAATAGGCGGGCAGGCGGCCACCGAGCTTCACGCCGGTCGACACGATACGGACCGCCTCGGCGCGTGCGATGAACACCGAATAACCCTCGTCCAGCACGGCCAGCGACACGGACTCCTGTAGCCTGTCGCGCGCGCTCGCCAGCAGCGGCTGCGCAATCTGCGGTAGCGACGACGTGCTGAGGTAGGCGCCACCCAGCCGTAGCATGCGCGGCAGCGGCGTAAAGAACTTACCGTCGTGCGCGAGATAGCCGAGCTCGACGAGCGTCAGCAGGCAGCGCCGCGCCGCGGGGCGGCTCAGGTCAGCCAGATGGGCCGCGTCCGAGACGGTCATGCGCGTAGTGTTCGCGCCGAACGCCTCGATGATCGCCAACCCCTTGGCCAGCCCCCCCATGCCTTCCTTCGCGCGGGTCTGGCTTGTCTCGTCCTCGTCCTTGACAGGCGACAAGGCGCCGCTCTCTGTGTTGACAGGACTTTTGATGGGTGTCATATTGGTTCTCATATCGAACAACGTACGATATTCGAACACACCCCGGTGAGGTTGTCAACGACAGTCCCGCCTCGGTCCCCGGCAATCCGCATTTGACAAATGCCTGCTACGGAGTCAGCAACTTGAACATCATCCCCATCCAGCCGGCGCGCCGCGCCAGCATCGAGTGGCCCGCCGAGGGCGTTACGCGCGTGCCCTATGCGCTGTTCCAGAGCGACGAAATCTATGCGGACGAGCAGGAGGCGATCTTTCGTGGTCCGAACTGGAGTTATCTGTGCCTCGAAGCCGAGGTGCCGAATCCGGGCGACTTCCGCAGCACGTTCGTCGGCGATGCTCCCGTGGTGGTCACGCGCGACGCGGACGGCGAACTCTACGCATTCGAAAACCGCTGCGCGCATCGCGGCGCGATGGTTTGCCTGGAAAACGAGGGCAACGCGAAGGACTTCAGCTGCGTCTACCATGCGTGGACCTACAGTCTGCAGGGCGATCTGCTCGGCGTCGCGTTCCGGGACGGCATCAACGGCCAAGGCGGTATGAAGGAAGACTTCTGCCTCGGCGATCACGGCTTGCGCAAGCTGCGGGTAGCGACGCTGCACGGTCTCGTGTTCGGCAGCTTCTCCGACGACGTGGCGCCGCTCGACGAATACCTCGGCGACGAGATCGTCGAACGCATCGCGCGCGTACTCGAAAACCGCACGCCCGTCGTGCTCGGTCGCTTCACGCAGATGCTGCCGAACAACTGGAAGCTCTATTTCGAAAACGTGAAGGATTCCTATCATGCGAGCATCCTGCATCTGTTCTTCACCACCTTCCAGTTGAACAAGCTGTCGCAGCGCGGCGGCATCATCGTCGACCCCACCGGCGGCCATCACGTCAGCTATTCAGCAGTCGATCACGCGGCTGAAGCGGCGGCGCAGGCGGCCACGAACGACTACGCGGGCCAGAAGATCCGCTCGGAGAGCGGCCACCAACTCGAAGACACCTCGGTGCTTGCGGGCACCGACGAGTTCGGCGACGGCATCACGCTGCAGATTCTTTCAGTGTTTCCAGGCTTCGTGCTGCAGCAGATCCAGAACGCCATCGCGGTGCGCCAGATTCTGCCGCGGGGCGCGCGCCAGACCGAACTGAACTGGACCTATCTCGGCTTCGAGGACGATACGCCCGGGTTGCGGGAAATGCGTCTGCGCCAGTCGAATCTCGTGGGCCCGGCCGGCTATGTCTCGATGGAAGACGGCTGCGTTGGCGGCTTCGTGCAGCGCGGCATCGACGGGGCAAGCGACGCACGCTCGGTGATCGAGATGGGCGGCGACGGCACGACCAGCAGCGCGAGTCGCGTGACGGAAGCTTCGATTCGCGGCTTCTGGAAGGCCTACCGTAACGCAATGGGATATTGACGATGACGCAGGACATCCATCAACTGATCGCCCGCGCGCAGGCCGAATACGTGCGCTGCATCGACGATGGCGACCTCGGGCAGTGGCCCGAGTTCTTCACCACGTCGTGTGTGTACAGGGTCACGACTGCAGATAACCATCGCCGCGGCCTCGTGGGCAGCATGATTTACGCGGCCTCGCACGGGATGCTGGTCGACCGGGTCGCGTCGCTGCGCGACGCCAATATCTATGAACGGCACGTCTACCGCCATTTGCTCGGGCAGCCGTACGTGGTCAGCGACGACGGCGCCGAGGCGCGTAGCGAAACCTCGTTCATGGTCGCGCGCATCATGCGCGACGGGACCACCGACCTGTTCGCGACGGGCCGCTATTGCGACGTGTACGTGCGCGACGAGGCGGGCGTGCGGTTGCGCGAGCGCGTCGTCGTGTGCGACAGCTCGCGTATCGACACGCTGCTCGCGTTGCCGCTATGACGCCCGCGAGCCTGGCCCGGGGGGGCGATGGCGATGGGTGGCCCGCACGGCATCGGTCCGGAGATCGCCGTCAACGCCGCGTGGGCACGGGCGCACGAGCCGGCGCTGCATCCGCGCATCGTGCTGTTCGGCGACACGCGTGTCATCCGCAGGCATGCGCGGCGATGCGCACCCGAGGCGCTTGTGCGCGACACGCTGGCCGTCATTCGGCGGCGCTCTCGCCGGGTGTTTCCGTGATCCTTTCGAGGGTCGGTCACGGCAGCGGTTTCGGCACACGTGGTCACGTAACGACGAGCACGATGCCGACGCCCATCGACTGATCCGCCCCGAACTTCGCCCGACACCAGCTAACAACGCATGGAGGTCATATCTTGGATTTTCGTATTTCCGTCGCTGACAGCGACATAACGTTCCCGTGCGCGGCCGGTGAAACCGTCCTCGACGCGGCCGAACGCGCCGGCTATGCGGTGCCGTACTCGTGTCGCAAGGGCGTCTGCGCGTCCTGCGAAGGACGCCTCGTGGCGGGCCACGGGCGTTCGCCGGTGCAGGGCGCAGTGGTGGCGCCGGCCGAGCGCGCGCTGCTGTGCTGCCTGCGCCCCGACACCGACCTGGCGATCGCGCCACGCCGCATCGAGAAGCGCGACCCCGTCGCGCGCAGGACGCTCGAGGCGTCCGTGTACCGCATCACGCAGCCGGCCGCCGACGTCAGCATTCTGCAGTTGCGGCTGCCCGCGGGCGTGCGTGCGAAGTTCGGTGCCGGCCAATATCTGCAGGTCGAACTGGAGGACGGTACGCGGCGCAACTATTCGATGGCGAATGCGCCGCACGAAAACGACAGCGTGCAGTTGCACGTGCGCCACGTGCCCGGCGGCCGGTTCTCCGAAGGCGCGCTCAGCCGCATGGCGAAGGGCGACAGGCTGCGCATTGAGCTGCCGTTCGGAGAGTTCACGCTGCGCGAAGGGTCGGACAGGCCCGCCGTGTTGCTTGCGACAGGCACGGGGTTCGCGCCGGTGAAGTCGATCGTCGAGGACGCCATCAAGCGCAGGCTCGAACGGCCGCTGCATCTGTACTGGGGCGCGCGCTGCGCCGAAGACCTCTACCTCGCGGCACTCGCGCAGAAATGGCATGACAGTGGCCGGGTGAAGTTCGTGCCGGTGCTGTCCGAAGCCGACGAGGCGTGGACGGGCCGGCGCGGTTTCGTGCACGAGGCCGTGCTCGAAGACTTTGGCTCGCTCGCGGGATATGAGGTGTACGCATGCGGCAATCCGTCGATGACGAGCGCCGCGCGCGACACCTTCGTGAAGGCCGGCTTGCCGGAAGACGACTTCTTCAGCGACGCGTTCGTCCATACCGGCTGACGCGCCCGAATCAGTGCCCGCGTTGGTGGGCCTGATGGTCGGCTATCTGGCCGTCGCAGCGATGCGTTCGCGGCGCTTCGATCTATTTCCCTCTTCGATAGAATGGCTACGACGCACGTTGTAAACCGCAATATCCACCCGAAGCCGTCAGTCCAAGGTCGTATCGTCCTTGGACATCTGAACCAGATTTTTCTCGATCTGGTGCGCGACCTTCCAGAACACCTGCATGTCCTGCGGGGAAACTCCGTCGAGCGAGGCTGAAAACATGTCCACGAGCTGCGGCAACATGTCGTCGACCAGGCGCCTACCCTCGTCCTTAAGACTGACGTAATACTTCCTTCGGTCTTTAGGATCTCGAATTCTTTGCACCAGCCCGCGCTTTTCCAGGTTGTCGAGTGCCGGCACTGCGGTCGTCGAGGCAATCCCCACTCGCTTACTTAATTCGAGCTGATTCAACTCGCCGCGCTCGGCCAGTACGCGGAGGTAATACCAATACGCAATGGCCAGGTTTTCTCTATCGAGAATTTTCTGACCCTGTGCATCATAGAGCCGGCGCACCGTCTTGGCCATCCACGGCACAGTTCGACCACGCTCATCAAATAGTTCGGGCGACAGCTTCGCGGCCGCCTCGCCTGGCGGCTCACGATCCAAAGTTGCCTTGGCGACGCCGGGATTCGACTTGGGCATTTCCTCATTCCTTTATGTATGGGCAAACGGGGCCACGAATAGCAGTACTCAGGGCACCCCCACCATAGGAGCACTTGACTTTATTTATACCAAACAATATCATTCGATGTAGGTTTATTTTTATCGGTATCATTGCCCTGCAAATGATCCGTTGCAGGTAAGATCATACAACGTGATCGATCGCTGCGTCGCACTGCTCCGCAAAATTCGCTCATCAAGGCGCAATTTGGAACAGTCTGGACCGACGTCGCGGACCGTTCCCGAAACACGGAGACAAAAGGTGGATCTAAAAATGAGAAAGACCCTATCGGCAACGACGCCTCGGATCAGCCCCGGTAGCCGGCTGGTCGGCCGATGGCTGACCGGCAGTCGTTGCGTCCAATCGAAGCGCAGTTCTGCTCAGGGGTGACGTTCTCATGCAACGAAAAATCCTTGTATTTATCCTCTGGCTCATGCCGACCGTTCTGCGCATTGCGGCACGCAAGTTTCCGTCCATGCGCGCCCATCTCGCCACAGGAAGTGGAGTCATCCAGCTACGGCTCAGAGACAACACTCTCTCGAGGCAACTCCATTTCCGAAACGGCACCGTGTCGGGGAGCTGGGGTGTGAATCCCAAACCCGACGCCGAGCTTGTCTTCATGGATGTAGCAACAGCCCGCCAGATGCTCGCGCCGAATACCGATCATGCGTTCCTGATCGATGCGCTCAAGAACTTCAAGATCACGCAGGGCGGAAGCGACCAGAAGCTCGTGTGGTTTGGTCAACTCGTCAACACGATGAAGACGGCTGCGTGGCGCAAGGGCATGCCGATGAAGGACGGAACCACGCGTTACGTCACACTCACCAATGGCGGACCCGTGTTCGTCTTCGTCAAAGACGACAAGATCGTCCGCACCACGCCCATCGATCTCGAAGAGGAAGATGGGCCGAGCTGGAGTATCACGGCGAGAGGTCGCCGGTTTTCGCCCGCACGGCGCGCGACGGTCAGCCCGCACGCGCTCTCCCTCAAATCGCTCGTGTACTCCGAAAAGCGCCTCCTCTATCCGATGAAGCGCGTCGACTTCGACCCGAATGGCGAACGCAATCCACAGAATCGCGGGATCTCAGGCTATGAACGCATCAGCTGGGACAAAGCCCTCGATATCGTCGCTGGAGAAATCCGTCGCATGAAGAAGGACTACGGCCCTGGAGCGATAGCCATGGTCACGGGCGCACATCACCAGTGGGGCAACATCAACTACTACCTGAGCGCGATGCTGCGCTTCGGCAACCTGATCGGCTTTACCCGCGTCGAACCGAGTCCGATCAGTTGGGAAGGCTGGTACTGGGGGGCCATGCATCACTACGGCAACAGCCTGCGTCTGGGCACGCCGAGCTTTTATGGCACGACCGAGGACTGCCTTCAGCATGCCGAGGTAATCGTGTTCTGGTCGAGCGATCCCGAATCGACCAGCGGCGTCTATGGTGGATTCGAAGGCACCGAGCGGCGGCTGTGGGCCAAGCGCCTCGGTATTGAGTTCGTGCATATCGATCCCTATCTGACGCACTCCGCTCAGTTCCTTGGCGGAAAATGGCTGCCGATCAAACCTGGTACCGACTCGGCGCTCGCGATCGCGATCATGCATGAATGGATGATCAGCGGCAGCTACGATAAGGAATACGTAGCGTCAAAAACCACCGGCTTCGACGAATGGCGTGCCTACGTTCTCGGCGAAGAGGACGGCACACCGAAGACACCGGAGTGGCAAGAAGCCGAAACCGGTGTACCTGCAAAGGATGTCCGCAGTCTGGCGCAGTTGTGGGCATCAAAGAAGACTTATCTCGCAGCGGGCGGTCTTGGCGCGGGCTTTGGTGGCGCATGCCGCACCGAGACAGGTGCTCAATGGGCGCGAAGCGTCGTCATGATGATGGCGATGCAGGGATGGGGGAAACCGGGGATCAACTTCGGCAATTTGCAGATCGGTGCCCCGCAGGACCTCAATTTTTACTTTCCCGGGTACGCCGAGGGTGGAATCTCGGGCGATCTGAACAACACCGCGAGCGCGGCCAACAACTACTGCCGCATGCCTCACATCATCACGATCAACCCGGTGAAGCAGTCCGTTCCGCGTCAACGGCTTGCCGAAGCCATCGTGGAGGGACACGCGGAAGGCTACGCTTGGGACGGCTTCTCGATCGAGGGGCAATTTGCCGAATACTCGTATCCGAGGCCGGGCTATTCCCGCATCCACATGCTGTACCGCTATGGCTCGTCATCGTTCGGTACAACGCCGGGATCGAACAGGCTGGTCGAAGCGTATCGTCATTCATCGCTGGAATTTATCGTCAACCAGTCGATCTGGATGGAAAATGAGGCTCAGTTCGCAGACATCATTCTGCCTGCGTGTACCGCGCTCGAACGTGATGACATCTCCGAATGGGCGAACTGCGGCGGCTACATCCAGCATGCGCAGAGCCAGCTCAATCACCGTGTAGTGACCATGCAGCACAAATGCATTGAGCCCCTCGGCGAATCGAAGTCCGACTATCAGATCTTTCTGGACATCCTGACAAGGCTTGGATACGGCGGGATGTTCTCGGAAGGCGGTTGCTCCGAATTGGCCTGGTGCGAGCGGATGTTCAATTCAACGGACTTGCCCAAGCAGACCACCTGGAAGAAATTCCTGCAAAAAGGCTATCACGTCGTGCCACCGCCGAAAGACGACGACAAGCCGCCTGTCGATATGCGCTGGTTTGCGGAAGGCCGTCCGAAGGATTTGCCGGAACCCAATCCGCTACCTGCCACGTATTCGATCGGCTTTGGCGACGGGCTGCCGACGCAGTCGGGCAAGTTCGAGTTCGTGCCGTCGAGCCTACGCCGCATCGAACAGATTGATCCCGCGAGGCCGGCCGTCAACCGGTACATAAACCGCGCCAGCACCGTGAAACAAACGTTTTTTCCGCTGCAGCTCGTGACCAACCATCCGGTCTACAGCTTCCATACGCATGCGGACGGGAAGAACAGTCACATCAGCATGATCGACGAACACCGGATGGAGGTCGGTGGATATCGATATTGGGTCCTGCGATTGAGTTCCCGGGATGCAGAAACTCGCGGTCTACAGCGTGGCAATCTGGTTCGGGTCTACAACTCGCAGGCGTCCGTCATCTGTGCCGTCGACGTTTCTCAGCTCGTCAAGGCGGGGGTGGCCCGCGGCAACGAGTCGTGTGCCGAACTCGACATGATCGAGACTTCAATCGGCCTGGTCGATCGCGGAGGCTGTCTCAATCTCCTGACGCCAGGTGGAAAAATGAGTTCGACCGCGGACGGGATCATGCCAAATACTTGCTGGGTGGAGGTGGAAAAATGGGACTCAAAACTCGGGAAAGCAGCGTGAACGGCTGGGCGCTGGTCATTGACGTTTCACTCTGCATCAATTGCAGAAATTGCGTCCTCGCAACCAAGGACGAGTACGCCGGCAATGCCTTTCCGGGTTATTCCGCGCCTCATCCGCCGGAAGGCCTGGAAACGATCCGGATCGAACGCCACGTTCGCGGAGAGGGCTCGCTCGTCGATGTCACCTATATCCCGAAGACTTGCAATCACTGTGACAACGCACCCTGCGTCAAAGCGGCTTCGGACGGTGCGATCTACAAGCGTCCGGATGGCGTCGTCGTGATCGACCCGATCAAGTCGCATGGCCAGCGCGATCTGGTCGGGACGTGCCCTTACGGCATGATCGAATGGAACGAACAGGAACAGGTGCCGCAGAACTGGAACTTCGACGCTCACCTGCTCGACGCCGGCTGGAAAGAGCCGCGCTGCGCACAAGCTTGTCCCACCAAGGCGATCCGAGCGTTCAATGTCGAGGACGCCCAATTGGCAGAAATGGTCGAGAAAGAGCACCTGTCAGTGATTCGCCCCGAGTTAGGCACCAAGCCGCGCGTCTTCTACAAGAATCTGGACGATGCGCTCAGCCATCTGGTGGCAGGCAACGTCTGCGAAGACTTGGGTGACGGCCAACTGCGCAATCTTGAGGGTGCCGAAGTTGTCCTGCGCGACTCCTCCGATGGAAGCGAACGCACAACCAGGACCGACCATTTCGGCGACTTCCGATTCTCTGGGCTGATTGCGCCGTCCTCGCGTATCGAGCTGCGGGTGACAAAGGACGGAACGGAAAAGGTCCTCGCTACGAGAGACCGGACAGGAAGCGTCAACCTCGGCACGCTACTCTATTGAAATCAGGTCTCTAGAGTGAGCGCGAAGCACATACACGATGTATAACGCTACGAAGAGACGCTGAGTCATGAGGTCGACGTTATCATTATTGGTGCGGGCGCGGCTGGCACGAGTGCTGCGATCGTAACGGAGAACAAGGGGCTCGAGCTCTCCTGCTCGAGAAAACCGAGGGCCGCGTCGCCCTCGGCCATCTGTTGCGTCATTCCGAACTGGAAGTGGTCGTGCTCAACTGCCCGGACTACTGTCCCGAGCTGCCCGGTGGCACGTTCGGGCGCGCCCATGCGCCGCTCGAATTCGATGGTCGCCAGCTTGGCTCTCATTTTAAGGACCTGCGTGCACCACTGCCGGCATTCGCGCCGTTCGGCGGCATGATGCTTGACCTGGTCGCTCTCCTTCACATTCTGTCCTTCACTCGGTCCGCACGCTCGTTCGTTCACTTGCTGAAGCGCTTAACCTCTCCATGGTGTCGATCGACTCAATCATCACCCCGGCACTCGGCTCGTTGGCGGAAACGCGCTTATCGCCCGTTTGTACAAGACCCTACGCGATCGTCAGGTCGAGGTCTGGCTACACGCATCCGCGACCCGACTGATTACGGAAGACGGCACGGTCGTGGGCGCGGAAGTGATTTGCAACCGACGTGCCAGCCGTGTTCGTGCGCGCGGCGGTGTGGTGATAGCAACCGGCGGCTACCCGGGAAACGCTGACATGCGCCGCGAGCACTCCCGCAAGCCTACGGTCAATCTCAAACTCGGATTGATGAGCAACGCGGTTTCATCGCGGTCGGCAAGGATGGAAACCGCTTCACCAACGGGGCGGCTTCGTTCACGTGCCGCGCGCTGGCGGGCACGCTGCGCTGACGCTAGCCGGCGCGGCTCGAGACGGGATTCCTGGCCTGGAGCGGATCGGGGGACGAGAACGACGTACCGGGGCAGGCGCGCTTGGCAACGCGCTGCCCCTAATGAGGTCAGCTGTAAGAATCAGATCTTGAAGCTTTCGAGGCTCGCAGGGTGAAACAGCTCGTGCGGCTGCAACCGCCGGCTGGAAAGCCCCTCGGCATGATGCTGGGCAAGGAAGCGATCGATGGTCTGCTCGTTTTCGGCAAATCCGTACGACCAGAAGTCGAAGCCCATCAGCTTGCGCGCTGCCCGCAACTGATCTTCGACGAACGGCAAGGTCACTTTGGTCGCCCCGGTCTCGCTGAGCCGCGCGAGCGCGAGGGCCTTCGATTTCTCGAATGCCTTCACGAGTGCACCCGGCAGCCACGGATGCTGGTCGGCGAGCGTCTTTCTGACACCCAGCGTGTGCATGATCGGAAACAGCTTTGTGCGCGCATACCAATCGGCCGCAGTTTTGTGTGGATCGTCGAAGAGATACCGAACCTGCGGATGGCCCTGGTCAAAGCAAGAAGGCGCACGCGGACCGATGACGGCATCGATCTTCCCCGCCGCCAGAAGTCCGGAGATGGTTTCGCCTTCGGGGGCGTCTTCAAGCCTGATGTCACCAGGCAAGTTCAGCGCGATCTTCTCGACTCTGGCCGGATCTTCGTAGCCGCCGCGCACCCAGGTCACGTCCGATGCCTTGACCCCATACTCCTCCTCAAGAAAGAGACGGACCCAGACATTGGCGGTGAGTTGGTACTCGGGGACCCCAATGCGCTTGCCCTTCAGGTCTTCAGGCTTCTCGATCCCCCGGTCCGCTCGGACGTAGATCGACGTATGCCGGAACGCCCGCGACGGAAAGACCGGCACGGCAATATAAGACGACGCGCCCGCGGCCGTCTTGACCGAGTAGCTGCTGAGCGAGAGCTCGCAGATGTCGTAGTCGGCGTGCCGAAACGCGCGAAAGAAGATCTCCTCAGGCTCCTGCAGCATGAAGACCGGATCTACGCCGTCGATCTGAACATCACCATCGATCAGCGGCCGCATGCGGTCATAGTTGCCAACGGCGATAGACAGCCGAAGCTTTTGATTTCCCATTACCTATTCTCCTTGTTGCGGAACAATCGAAACGAAAGTGTCAGCACGAGCCAGCCACGCGTACCTGGAGGCCGATTAGATCAGAATCATTTGATCCTATATCGCATGATCCTACTAAGAATTACATGTGTCAAGAATCGTGGAAGGTCATTGCCGGTCTCGTTTTCAGCCTGTGGGTGGATGCGCAGCACCCGGCGCGTTCACGTGCGCCCTTGCCAGGGACTTTCCCCAGGGGGCTTGACTTCATTCATCCCGAAACACATTATTCGATATAAATCTATCTTGTAGCGCATCGCTTCACTTAGGATCGCGTATCAATGCCGCTACAGGAGAGTTCATTTTCCTGATCGGCCCATTTCCATCACTCATCCTTCACCCAAGGCGAGGATCACCATGTTCTTCAAGCTTCGCGTATTGCAGGCTGCAGTGCGAAAACTGCAAAGTCCGTTCGTTGCGCAAGAGACTCGGCGCGCTCATCAGTGCGGCCTCAAGAACCGGCGCGATCTTCGATACTGGCGAGGGAAGATGCTCGTCTCCATTGCGCAAATAAGCGCCGGCTTGCTTCTTTCCACGGGTTTGATGTGTACCGCTGCCAACGCGGCGGAAGATTCCATCACGAACCATCAAGGCGACATCACACCGATGTGCGGCGCGAAGCCGATGATCGTCGGCGTGTCGGACGGCTACGGCGGTAATACGTGGCGCAAGACCGGCCTCGCGGAAGTCAAGGACGAGCTCAGTCGGTGCAAGAATGTCACACGGGTCATCTACAGCAATGCCAACGGCGATCCGCAGAAGGCGAATTCCGACATCAACAGCATGGTCGCGCAGGGCATCAACGTCCTCATTCTTCTTCCTGACTTCGGCGCGGTTCAGCTTCCCGCAATGCGGGCGGCCATGAAGGCGGGCGTCGCGGTTGTCCCGTACTCGGCTCAAATGGCTGGCGTACCCGGCCGTGACTACGTCGTCAACGTGGTGGGCAATACGCAGCAGATCGGTGTCATGTGGGCTGACTGGCTGGGAACCACACTCAAGAAGGGAAATGTAGTGTTCATGGGTGGATCGCCCGGAGCGACCACCTCCCAAAACTTCATGGACGGTCTGAGAAGCGGACTCAAGAAGTACCCGGGTCTGAAGTTGCTCAACGAGCAGTACATCGTGACGAATTGGAATCCCGTCGACGCCCAGAAGGCCACGGTTGGTCTCATCGCGCAGTATCCGAAGATCGACGCCATCGTGACGGATGGTGGCGAAACCGCGCTGGCCGCCGTAAAGGCATTCGAACAGGCTCACCTTCCGGTCCCCGCCATCGCGACGATTGCAAGCGACAACCAGGTGAACTGCCATTTTGTCGCGGCGAAACAGTCGGGCAAGCCATATCCCTATTACACACTCGACGGCACGACGACTTACGTGCGTTTTGCGGTACGCCAGGGCGTCGCTGCTTACCAAGGAACCGTTAACAAGGAATCCCCTTCGATCCTTCCGTTCCCGTATGCGGACAGCGCGAAGGGGCTCGACCCGAAGTGCGATCCCGCGGCACCGCCGGATGCCGACCTCACCTCCGCGCTCCCGCCGGAAAAGCTGAAGGCCGTATTCGAGCATTGATAGCTGATTAGAGTCCTGAACGAACAGCATTCACTGCTGCAGATCGATGAGGCGGCGACGATCTTTCCCGGCGTGCGGGCACTTGACAACGTTACCCTGTCGGAGAAAACGGCGCGGGCAAATCCACCCTCATGGCTGTGGCTTCGGGCGCCCTCGTCGCTGACGGTGGGCGCGTCGTCATCAATGACGAGCAAACCTCGGGTAACACCGAACCGGCGCACGCCACCGTATTCGCGAAGCGCAAAAAATCGCCAACCGCATCACGGTGCTTCGCCGTGGCAAGGACAGGGACCGGCAATGTCCCGGTCAGTGTTCCATGCCTCATCCAATGAATTTCGCATGCGCAATTTGATCGGCATGCCTTCCAAGGTATTAATCGCTTTCGCTTTCGCTCTCGTGGCGACGGCATCCGTCGTCGCCCGGGCGACCGCGTCGGGCGCAAATTCGTTGCGCTACAACGGTGGCTTTAGGTACGCGCGACGCGTATGCCCAGAGCAGGGTGACACCGGATGCGAGCATCGCGGGGGCCCGACTACGTCACCCAACGTCGGACGGTAGTTCGGTGAACAATCTTCGATTCGGCAACACCCTGCAGTATGCACACAGCCGGTTCCCGAGGATCTTCTGCGCTTCAAGGTCGTAGAGACGATGAAGCGTTAGCGTCAACCACGACAAGGTTCTGTCACGGTCATCGACGACCTCCGTCTGCGCATTCACGGCCGCGTCATTGGGGGCTTGTCAAAGTGATCCGCTGCAGCGATTAAAGTGGGTATGACGTGGCCATTCGCTCATTCCTCAACAAATGCTCACCGACAGGCGGCACAGGACCGTCGCCCACACGCCGTTCATCAGGGCTTTCCCTGAGTTCCTTGACTTATTTCATTCTATGACGCATGATTCTATATAAATCGATTAATTGCGGAATTATCTCAGCAAAACCGATTTAATTACGAGAGTGACCAGCTCCTTGCATCCCTGCGTTTCTTACCGCGTAGGGGTCGCAGGGGCAGAAGCGGACTCGAGGATCTCGAATGTGTGGATATGGACGTGGTGAGTAGGTCGCCGTGGTGTGCAAGCACTCCAGCCGGGGTTCGGGTCTCCCCTCCAACGACGTGCGGCTCGAAGCGCCTATGCGGGCAATCCGGGAAGCCTCCACGCAGCGCAACGTTTCGCGTCTCGCGCAAGGCGGATACGGGCCGCGGCTTCTCCGGATCGACCCGCCAGAACCTCTCAAATTGATTGCCGTGGGTTCGGAAGATTTGCGAACCTAAATTCACTACCTGTGTTGAGGATCATCATGACCGAAAAACTGCCACTCTGGGAAGCCGCCAAACGCGAATTGGAGGAGTACCAGTTCATTGCAGGGGCCGAGTTGCAGCCCAAGTGGAACGTATCGGAGAAGGTCGCAATCAACGCCGCGGTTTCCGGCCGCTTTGAAGACACGTCGTCCTTCCAGGCGTACGTGGATGAAGCGACCAGCGTGATCGAGGCCGGTGCTTGCGGCGTTCACATCGACTTCTCGTTCATGACCGACGCGCAGGGGCGCCGCATGGATCGCGACATCCTGCCGGTCGAAGCGTACAAGCAGGTTATCGAGCCGCTGCGCGCCCGCTTCGGCAACGATTTCGTGCCGAACGTGAACGTGCTGAACGGCACGACGTTCGATATGTGCCTGAGTCCCGCTCGCGAAGGCCTGACCGAAGTCGCACCCTGCGCGCCGGGCCATCCGGAGGCCTTCGCGTTGCCGGCCGTCATGACGCTCGAGGAAGTAGGGGTCAAGCCCGAGCTGGCGGTCCACAGCTCCGGCGAAATCGAGCTTGCCAAGCGCAAGCTGATCGATACCGGCATTCTCAAGAAGCCGTACAACTGGCTGATCCTCTACGGTCTGCCGTTCAATGTCGGCCGCACGCTGGTGTCGGGCACTTGGGTTAGCGACGCCCAGGACATGACGCAACACATGTTCCTGATGGTCGACCAGATTCGCAAGATCGATCCGACCTCGGTTATCAGCGTCTGCGCGGCAGGCCGCGCATCGCTCTATATGACCACACTCGCCACCATGATGGGTCTGCATATCCGCGTCGGCACGGAAGACACGCCGTGGAAATACCCGAACAGCGACGAGCGCCTCAAGAGCAATCTCGAGATGTTCATGATGGCGAAAGACATTGCCGCCCTGCTCGGCCGTAAGCCGGCAACGGCCAATGAATACCGGGAACTGATCGGCAAGCCGGCCCGAACTTAAAAGGATCGCGCGGCCATGACCGCGCAAGCGGACAGCGGCGCAGGCACAACGGGAGTAGGCGTTCGGATGCAAAGATCAACGCAGACGAAGCCCGCTTCGCATAGCCGACACCGCTGTACCGCGTTGCACACGGGGCGAGGTCCTCGTGACTCAGGAAGGAGGTCGCCAGGTCCTCCTAGATGAACACGCGCGCGACCGGTGATGGCTTTCAAGTCGTGAAATCCTGCTCTGATTGGCGAGCAACTCCGCTCTCAGACCGGCAAGCATGATGAATAGAATACGTGATGCAGAAAGGTGCGATCCGGCTACGTCGGACGCGCGGAGGTCGCGAGTCCGTTGCCCATTCCGCGTCTTCGGGATGGCTTGCGCATGAAGGGTTGTGCAGCTCGAAGCCCTGCCCAGGAAACACATGGCGGGCGCAGTATCAAGTCTATTGCGGATGTGAGCGTTCGAGAGCAAAAGGAGAGTGACAAATGAGTGGCAAGCCGCATGATGCAGGCTCCCCCG
>NZ_JARESO010000092.1:0-20198 GCF_046030175.1 Paraburkholderia sp. RL17-373-BIF-A | reverse complement strand
GTCCCCTTGGCCATTCGGGTGCGCGCGAGCGTGATCAGTTCCGACAGGTTGCCGTAACCGTCGCGGTTCTGGGCGATCGCGGTGAAGGCGAGGGCAGGTGAGCCGTCCGCGTTCGTGACGCGGAAGTGCGCCCCAACCAGCAGCTTGATGCCCGTTTCCTTCGCGGCGACGTGCGCACGCACGATGCCCGCAAGCGAGCACTCGTCGGTGATCGCAATTGCCTCGTACGCAAGCTGCGCCGCGCGCGTGGCCAGCTCCTCGGCGTGCGACGCGCCCTGCAGGAACGTGAAGTTGGACGCGCACTGCAACTCGGCATAGCCGGGCAGGCCGAAGGAAGCGGGCAGCATGGCTTATCCGAACAGCCCATGCAGGTACCAGCGCGGCTCGTCTTCGTCGACGGCGCCAATCCGCTCGCGGTAGATCCAGTAGCAGATGTGGTCGTCGGCCACGGCAACGAAGTAGTCGCGCGTCACGGGCTCGCCCCGGAACCAGCCCGCTTCGACGCGTTCACCGGATGACACTGTGCGCAGTGGCGAGCCGTAAAATGGTCGCTCACCGCGCATCAGCAACTTGATCGGCGATTCCAGCAGCCAGGCGGGACGCGGCGTGTCCTGCGCCGGAGCTACGTACTTCGTCTTGTCCGTGACGGGCACCCAGCGGGCGGCGACTTCAGGGCGGTGATCGGCAACGGGCGCGGGCTTCAGCACGTTTTCGGCACCGAGGCGTGCGACCAGCAGTTCGAGCAGCCGCGCGTGATCAGCGGCCGTACCGCCTGGCTCCGGAAACAGCGAGTCCGACGCGGGCTCCGCCTCCTTCACTTCCTGCACGACGAGCTGCAGCGCGATGACGGCGGCCGCGAGTTCGACACGGCCCAGCCGTTCTTTCAGCAGACGCATCAGGTGATCCTCGCGCCACGTCGGTTCTGCTAGCGATACCTCGATTGTCGTCGGGTCGATCGCGTCCCGACCTCGTTCGTGCTCGAGCAGCAGCGCGATGCGCGTGACGGCCAGCTGCTTCTGTGACAGCCAGCCCGTTAGCTGGACGACGAGCCGGCGGGCCGCAAAAAGACACGCTTCGGCGTGCTCGATGCGATCGGGCAGTTCGACGCGCGCCTGAAAGGTCGGCGGCGTTTCAAATCATTCATACACTTCGGGTGCGACTCCATTGGCGCGGTCGAGCACATCGAGCAGTGCCGTGCCCCAGCGTTTCTTCAGGCCCGCGCGCGGCAGGCGCATCAATTGCCCGACTGTCTCGCAACCGATGCCTGTCAGCCAGTCCAGATGGCGTCGGGCAGGCGGTGGCAGACTAACGGGCAGTCCGGCAAGGAACCGGGATAGCGACCCCGTGGGAAAGTGCGACCCCGCCCCGATGCCGCGCGAGCAGCCATGCCGCATGTCCCGTTGGTGCAACGCTGACGGTGGCGGTCACACCCATCGCGTCCGTTACGCGGCGCGCGATGCGACGCAGCGACCTGATGCCGCCAAACAGTCGAAGGCTTGCCGACACGTCGACCAGTATGGTGCTTTCCTCGGCGATGACGACCTGCGGTGAAAGATTGAGGAGGCCTGTCGCGATCTCGCGCACCGCCTTGACTTCTGCTGTGCTGTCGCGCTCATGCATGACGGTGGCCGGGACGAGCGTTAGTACACCGCCGCGCCTCATCCCAAGGCAGACGCCTGACCCGCGTGCGGGCCGGTCGGCAGCAATGACGCGCTCTTTCTCGAGGACCGCAAGGCCTTCCGCCGCCTCATGCGACCACTTCGGCCGGAACACTTCGAGGCACAACAACGGGAGATGGACGCCTATCCACAATTGCATGGCGCTTTTCGTTCAGGATCGGGGAGGGTATCAGCGCGCAACAAAGAGCGGTTCGTCACGGGCAGGTCCACGGCGCTTCACAAACTCGATATCGACACCGCCTTTCGCCGCGCGGATCGCGAGCCGCAGCGGTGCCGGCGAGGCGTCGCGAGTCGTTGCAAGGGGGCGGATCATGAAAAACAGTGACTCGGATGTTTGCGCGGCGAGGTGTAGCCTGCGCACCGTTTCCGGCCGCACGTGCTGTTGCCAGAAGAGCAGCGCACCGCACGTGCCCGCGCGGAGGATCTGCTCAGCGGCCCACAGCGCGTCAGCCGTTTTCTGCACTTTGATCGTCATCAGGTTGGACGGGTCCAGGCCCCACCAGGCGAGTGCTGTGGGTTGCAGGTCGTGCGGCTGCTGAAGCAGCGCAACGGGCTTTGACGCGAGTTGCTTCAACGCGGGTCGAAGCAGACGCAACTCGCCGCAACCGTCCTGCTGGACAAGAAGATCGGTGAGTGCGCCGCGTGGCCAGCCTCCACCGGGCAGTTCCGCGGGCAATCTCTCGTCGCCACATTCCACGACGCGGGAAGCGGCGCGCGCAAGCTGGTTTCCCTTCGATAAATCGGGGTGGATCGTTTCAGGCACCATGACGGCGCTGACGGCTGCCTCCCGATGCTGTATAAAAACACAGTATATCCTGGTGAGCGTGCTCGTCAAAGCCGTGAGAATTTGTCGGTATGCAAGTCGTCGGACTAGCGAGTAGTTCAACACACGATCGTCTCCCCGGGGAAACAGCCAAAGCCGTGCTGCCAGCGGTGCGAGCACGGTTTCTCCGGGGGAAACGCCAATCGAACGATCATTCTATTTAGATGTGGTACATTTCGTCCACTTCTGGCAGTTGCGGCCACGGTCATGCGTCAAGTGCCCATTGCGGCGGGTCATCAACGGAGTGGAAGTGGTACTCGTGCGGATTTTCAAAGAGATCGGGGAAGGTCTCGTCGATGATTTGCTGTATGTAGTCGACGCTCTTGGTGCTCATCGTGTGCCATCGTCCGCGAACCCGATCCTGCCCCCCGGCAACTCTTTTAGCCGAAAGGTCGACCACAATGCGATGTGACATACACGGCGCGCATGGCCAGACCGAATCCCACACGCCAACAGCGTATCGAAGATGGTTCATTCCTGTCGGAGCATCTTCGCTATCTTCGCGGCCGGGGGCTTGCCCTCGTCCCGATCAACATAGAAAGGCACAGACCCGCCAAAGACATCTTGGGAACGGATATGGACCGGATGGTCCTTGGTGCCTCGCGAGCGGCTCGCGCTCCGTGGTGCAATATCGAGCGCGTTGAACCGGATCGGATACGCGATGAAATCATCGCCGTTTTGAACGACGAACCGAATGCAGTCCAGTCGGATACCGATCAGTTGCATCCCGATGATTCTATTTAGCAAGACATCAAGGGCAGTGTCGGGGATCTGCTCTTGCGACTGGCCTGTAGCGCTGCGCAGCAGATGCACGATAGCGCGGACACCAGTAGTGTGCGTTGAAAGGACAAGCCGGTAGCGCGCGACGCGTGGTTCCCGGGTGGATGATGGATAGATGATGTCGGCGTAGGGACCTTTGTTGACCATGCATGCCTCTCTGGTTGTCAGCCGACTCCATGTGCGGCTCACAACAACGGTACGCAGTCCTACGTGAAGTCAAGGATGTGAAATAGCGCTTCCTGCGAGGGCGGAAGCCCGCACCAACAATGGCTCATTGCCGCAAAGCGGCGGCCGTACCGCCGATTTCATCGACATCGGACAACGTTTCCCGGAGACGGGTGACGGTTCGATGGCTCGTCAGCCCCAATAGACCGCTCACTTGTTCGTTCGACTTCCCCTCGGCTAGGTGCCTTCGGCAAAACGTATTGCGAAGCAATCGCGGACTCTCGTCGGACGCTGACAGATCGGCCTTACGCAGTGCGCTCCGGACGTAGACTCCAAGTCTATCGGTCTTCATCGGGCCGCCGCTCGCGGTGGCGACAAACAGCCACTTTCCTTGGCATGGCATTTTCGTTCGGGCGTCCAGATAGAGTCGCAGCACGTCGGCCGCGAACGCATCAACAGGAACGCGACGCGCAATGCGCGGACCGTGCTTCTTCACGAATACGCTTACACGTGAACTGCTGACGTCGAGGTCGTCAGTGACAAGCGTCCTTAGCTCTGCGGCGGTGAGGCCAGATCCCAGGAGCAGCGCAACGATCGCAGTGTTGCGTAGATTCTTGAACGAATCGAAAGGGCGGGCGGCGCACGTTGACCTCAGTCGCGCCTCATCGCTCGAATTTAGGAACGCGGGCATCGGTTCTTTTTCTGGCCAGCGCTCTTTCAAAAGAAGTTCGCCAGTCGGATTGTCTGTTCGCAGTCCTTGCGCGATCAGGTGACGGGCGAGGCGGTCTATCAGTTTCAGGTAGCGCAGGCGCGTCGACGTGCCGGACTTGCAGCCGCCGTCAAGGTCAGCGAAAAAACGGTCGATATGATCGGCGCCGAAGGTGGCCACGCTGCTGCGATGGGCGATCAGATACCTGTTGAAACGGGAAAACATTGAACTGTGCTGAATGATCGACTGCTCGGAGAAAGCCCGGCGGTCAGCGCCGGTCGCTTCGGCGCGTTGCCATTCAACATAGGCCATCTCGGGGTCGCTAAGCCAGATTTCCGTTCCCATAAAAACCTATATACTGAATTGACGTCTACCCATACTACCGGCGAAGCTACCGCTTCGCCACCATGTTCCGCAAAAGGGAGGGGTGTTCCCAGCCAAACTGGCGTGAAGTAGGGCGGCGGCACTGTTCGGACGAAGGTACTACCGTCGGGAGCGGGGTTCGTTCATTCGACGGGGAGGGTACTGCGATCGCTTTCTGCATTTGCATCGACGAGTGATTAGGAAGTGCCCCTGAAAAGACAGCGACTCTCCAAGGCTACCGGGCTGCGTGCAATGTCAAGGCCGCTCGTTCGCCAGGCGGCGGGCGAAAAAAACCGGTGTCGAATCACCGGCTTAAAAGTTCTGGCTATTCCCAGGGTTCGCCAGACCCTGAGAGATGAAAAAATCATCCGCTTGTGCCGCCCAGCGCTGTGGCTAACGCCATCCGGGCGTTTGCTTTACCGCCCAGCCATCGTTGGTCAATTCAAGGAAGTTTTCACCGTTGTACATATCGTTGGTCGTTGAGATCAACTCGATATGCATCGGGCCTAGGAGTGCTTCGTCGTCCCAGCGCGGCCGGTCGATCAACCTGGCCGTGTATCGCACATCTACGGTTGTACCGACCTCGGCCTTGTCGGGCACTGACGACGACCATGTAATCGCCTGCACCTGTGATTTACCACCACACAATGCAGACCCAGCCGCAGGGTTAGCCGGCCGGTACGCCTTCTTCCCCTCGTCCGTTAGTGAATAATGAAACCCCGGAAGCATTCGCCCGGATTCCATGACACGTGTGGGTTCTTTCGCGAGGAGACCGACTTTTACGAGCACGTCAGCCTGTTTTTCGGTATAGGTCTGTAAATCGGGGAGATCAAAAGGAACCGGGCCGCTCACGATGCAAACGGGGTCGATCGCGTCGAGATGCTTCTGCACGGCCTGTGTGAAGTTTTCTTTCGTTGGATCGGACTTCCCGTTGCAGCCAGCGAGTGTTGCGGCAAGTGCGAGGGCTGCGCAAGCTCGCGATGTTTTCGATGAGCGGTGCATTGATTTGGCTTCGAGCTTTAAGGTTTTAATTGTGGCGAGGCCGTCTTCGATTTCGGCCAATTATCCAGTTCAGACCTTCCAACGATTGAGAAAATCAGTCGGCGTCCGGCAACATCTGCACTAGGCCTCCGAGTGCCTTAATCCCTCTTTGCAGGGACTTCTGCCCGGGCCTTGCGATGCCGATGGATCGAACATCAAATCCGATTTCACCGGCGGCACGTACAGCAGCATCCAGCGTCTTGAATTTCCGCAACGTGTGCTTGTCCTGTTCGCGAGCCGTTCGCAACTGGACGAACATCTGACGACCTTGACGGCCTACGACCAGGAGCGTCAGCACCCACACTCCGTCTGCAAGGTTCGTGGCAAAAAAATCATCGACCATCCCGGCCCGAAAGAATGATTTAGCCTGAGCCGGTGTCTAGGTTTCAAATTCCTGATCGAACAATTCGCCCGACGTAGCCATATGGCACCTCCAGAGAGACCGGCGGTATTGTACCAAGACGTTTTAGAGAAATGTCGTGACGAAACTCGATGAACTGGCGGTCTGATACACCGCATGATGAACACCGAAGAGTTCGCATCGCGTTCGATCGCGTCGTGAAAGACGATCTCGGCGGCCAGATCGCCGCGCTCGAGCACCTACGCGTCATTTTGCTCCGCGAGAGATGGCGCGCCGCGGACATGCTGTGAAACTGGTCACCCTTCTCTTTCGACCGGAAAGGGCGGAGCGATAAGCCCATTCGACGTGTCGATGCCCAACAACTCCATTGCCTCGGTGAGCTTCGCGATTTCCAGCCAGAAGTCCATGCCAAACTGCTCGCCTTCCATTGTCACCGGCAGCGAGTGGTACCGGACGAGCGCGTAGCGGGCGTAGTGAATCGCATCGACGATCTTTGCATCCCGTTCGGCTTGCTCTATGAAAGTGATGGGTTTCATAGCACCGCAACCTTCCTTCCTTTTGAGCACTTTTGCATCACCCCGACATCGATAGGCAAATGCACCATGATCTTCTCCTAATGTGCAGCGTCACTGCCGCAAGTTCCGGGCCGAACTCCAGCGCGCATTGTGGAGCGTTGAGCTATGCGCCGACTGTGCGTATAATGTGCTTGTACAGTTCGTTACTTGGAGCGCCCCATGAGCGCCATCGCCTTTGCCGACGTGCTTGAGTCCGCGCGGGAAGCGGGAACGTCCCGGCTCTCCGCCGCCAACCTCGCCAACGTTTTGGGCTTGCAGCAGCAAGACCTAGCAACCTTGGCGGGTGTTCATCGCAATACGCTGCGCACCCATCCTGAGTCGCCGAAACTCCAGTCCGCCTTGCGCGACCTCATGCGCGTGCTGTCGGCAGCTGTGGCGGTACAGCCGGACTTCGAGCGAGCGCTGTTTCTGGTCAAGAACCAGCCAATCCCCACGTTTCGCCATAAGACTATCCTGCAACTGCTCCAGGACGGGCGGACTGAGGATGCGATCGACTATCTGGAGGCGATCGGTGCAGGATTTGTTGGATGATCCTGACGCACTTGCCGGCGGGCACTGTGCTTTACCGCGCACATGCACCCCGCTGGGCCAGTCGGCCGGCCAGTGCAGCGGGCGCCGCAGCGAAGGGCGGGCGCTCCAACCGTGAAGGTGTCGAGGCACTGTATTTGTCGCTGGAAGAACTGACGGCGCTGCGCGAGTACCAGCAGACCTCGCCCTTCCTGCCACCCTGCACGGTCTGCTCCTACACCGTCGCGCTGCGTGATCTGGTCGACCAGCGGCAACTCCACCGCAGCCCTCTTTGGGACGACCTTTGGCACGACTGGCGCGAGGATTGGCGGCACCTCAAATTCGAGCTGCACATCGAGCCCCCAACCTGGGCTCTCAGCGACATGGTTCGGGAGCAGGGCTTTACCGGCATTGTGTTTCCCAGCCAGACCCACGAGAGCGGTACAAACGTCGTGGTGTTTACTGACCGCCTCGGAGACGGTAATTCGATCGAGGTCAACGACCCACATGGCCAACTTCCGCGGGACCAGGCAAGTTGGCCGCGTTGAAGACCTGTCTGAGGCTCATGCCGCTGGCGAGTTAGCAATGTGGTTGTGCCGTCGGTTCCGTTCAGCACACGCTTTTTAGTGTAGCGACGTCGCTTGGACGGCCGTCCCGTAACACAGTACTTCTGTGATTCCTCTTGCTATTTCCGTTGCGTCGTAGCGCATTCCGATGATGCCGTTTGCTCCGAGCCCTTCAGCTTGGGCAAGCATGCGTTCGTATGCATCTTGTCGCGCTCGCTCGCATAGCGACGTATACAGCGAAATGTTTCCACCGAATATTGTCTGGAGGGATGCTTCGAGCGCCCCGACTATGGATCGCGATCGAACGATGATGCCGCGAGCTACGCCAAACGATCGCTCTATCCTGTAACCCGGAAGTTCAAACGCCGTCGTAACCTTATTTCGTTCTATCATCGTAGTCTCCGATCGAACTGGGACAACTCACCAGGCCGCGGTAAGTGCCAACGCGCTGGGGCCCGCTTGCATTCAAGGCTCCCGGCCATCGTAGCTCCGCGCGCTTGCACGATCCGATGACTGGCATCACAGAAGCGGGACGTTCAAGCTTGTCCCTTTGATATGCAGTTCTATGCTTCCGTAATCTATGAAGCCGACGGTCGCGTGATCAAGACCATTTTCACGGAACCAAGTCGCTGCTGCGTCCTGCATACGATTCATGAGGTCGACGACCTTGTCCCATTCCGAGTGTCCGGATTCGTCGCCGGTAGGCGGGAAGCCGTCCGAAATTTTCGCGGCGGCCACCTTCTCCAAAATCTCCCGGGCTTCTTTGCTGTCGACTACGTGCCCGCTTTTTTCGCCGTCGCTCATCCCATCAATCATTTTCCTCGGCGCGACTGGCCCGAGGAAGCGGACGAAATATGCAGGCGGCTCCTTGGTCACGCTGGCTGTTTCAACCTTTGTCAAACCGTCAGCGAGAGCGGCGTCAACGGCTGACCGCCGGGACGGGAAGCCAGACACCCGTTTCCCGTCGCTGCTTTTGAAGACGTACGTTGTTTCCTTCATAGCCTTTTCCATGTTTAAACGCGTCTTATCGGCTAAAGGCCGAACAAGCGGGCGAGCAGTCCTTTCTTCGGCTGCTGCGATCTCGTCTCCGCTTCGATCGGAGGCTTATTCAACTCAGATTGCTCGGCGGTTCTGGCGCGCAAGGTGAATTCTCCGGTGGCCACAAGTTGGAGCGTTTTGGCGGAGTAATCGAATTTTTCTCCACCCGCGACCCACGTGTCTATGGGAGGCCACACGCCAGTCACAAAGTAGTATGCGAGTTTGCGCGGATCGTACCAGTGGTCGCTCGCGAACTTGACCAGCTCCCAGTAACGCGTGCTCTCGTACGGTGTACCAACATTGTCAGTTCGGCGACAGCGCCACACCGCGTCCTCTCCGGCGTTGCCCGCGTCGCAGTCAAGACGGTACGTAAAAGTGCCTGTCGCCGGATCGTATGCGATGCGCTCTTTGATCTCCGCGAGGGGGCGAATATTGCGTCGGTCCTTGATCCCTTTGATCTTCGCCGTCGCAGTTACGGTGAACAGTTTCGCTCGCTTCATGTTGCAATTTATTTTGGGGGATGTGCTGCGATCGACATATTTCTTTCCTCTTTTCGGCCGGTGCCGTTTTCCTACAGTTCATCATTAGCGAGCCACATTAGCGCGCCGTCACGCTCATCGCCCACGATTGCCGTCCACGTGTGGCCTTGCTCATCGACCGCGATGCATCCGGGTTGCCAGTGTTCTGGATTGCGCAGCTTGTTCACCCAACTCTGTACCTCGCCGTTGAACAGCACTACAACGCCAACGCGACCGACATATCCGTTGTCTTGCCGCCAACGGCGGGCTGTGTCGAAGGGCGTCATCGTTGTTTTCCTGTTCGGCCCGCGAGACCGGCGCGAGCGCTTTTTCCGTCCAGTTGACAGTCGGTTGCGTACATGCTTTGATCCGTGCCGTTGCCCGCTTAATACCGCATCGTGCAACGCCTTCGGCGACATCCTTTGGTCGCCGGTCTGCGCGCGTAAGTCTCCCGGCTCCGGCGAGCCGGAGCAGGTTCCGATCGGAAGCTATCCGGTCATGGGGGAGGCCGAGAGCGACGCCGCGCTCGACGCTGCCGTGCGCGCCTATGATCAGGGCCGTGGCGAAGCTAACTCGCCGAAATGTTGTTGGCCATGACGGATGCCCAGTTGACGACGTTGCGGCCCAACAAGCTTACCTAGTGACGCTAGATATAAATGGACAGAAAGGAGACGACGTTTTGCTTCAGCAATGGCGGGATTCGGATACATCGCCGCACGCCGTGCATTTTCGAAACGTCGCAGGCGATCTAAAAAGATCGGTGGTTCACGCTGGCAAATAATGGCTTCACCCGGCGAGATCGCGTGAAGTTGGCGCGGCGCCGCCGCGTTTCTCGCGAGCCATAGCGCGCCGACACCTAAGCCTCACCGGAGTACCACCATGCGATACCTGGACGATTCACACCGCGACTTGAAAGGCAGCAATCTCGGGTTTCTGCCGGCCACCGAGCGCGTCGACGCAACGGACTGGCGTATCCACGCCCTCGCGCCAGCCGAACCTGCCGACACGCCTGCGTTGGGACGGTGGACGCGCCGCCTCGTCATCGCGACCGCGATCTGGTCAGTCTTCGAGTTGCCGTTTGAAATGTGGGTCAGCCTGTCCACGCGCGATGCGGTGGCCTGCGTTACGGCGAAGCTGCTATGGGTCGCGCTGGTAGGCTTCGTTCTGGCGGGCAGTCGCGTGGCGCGCATCGCCTACGCTTTTCTGTGCGCGATCGGTCTGATGGCTGTGGCGTTCGGACTCCCCGCGGAGTATCGGGTGTTTCGGCTGGGGTTCGTGCTGTCTTCAACGGAATGCGTATTGAAAGCGACGGCGTTCGTTTGCCTCGTGTCGGCAGGTGTCTTCCCCGACGAGGATTGATTGGCGAGCCGCTGCCGCAGCGCTACTGTTTCCCCGACGAGCGGCTTAGGCCGCTCGTGCCTGTCTAGTGCCACCAGCGCGCGCGTCATCGCATAGGCCTCGGTGAACCGCGGCTCCGAACGCGCGTTCGTCGGCAAGACGTCTTCCGTCCACTTCGACCATCCAGCGTATTCCGTCGTGCGTGCAGACGAGACGCAGATCGTCCGTCAAATCCTCATACCAGCGCCAGATCCTCGGGTCCGCGATGGCGACCGCCGATGCGGACCGTGTCAGCATTGCCTGTCCCTGTGATTCGTTGATCAGGGAATACCTCCGGTGATTGGCGTGTTGGCGGTTGGAGTTGAGGGACGAGTCACGTCCCGCTCTTTCAGTCTTCGATCTTCCTCCCGGCCGCTTGTCTGCGGAGGTATCGATGCATTGATCCGGCTGCGAAGATTGCGCTGCCTGCTGAGATTGAGGGTGAGGTCCGGGCTGCGACTGAGGCGACGCAGCAGTCGCATCGCCTGCCTCGATCGAAACCGTTCGAGTGGCAACTGGGTGTCGCGGTCCGCACGGTTGCGCGCCTGTACGAAGCCAAGGGTGGGCAGCGGCCGCGACGCGCCCCACGTGGCGATTGCGACGCAGACGGCAGCGTCCACATAGCCGCAGGCGGGTCGAAGCCAGATTGCTTTTTTGGCGCGCATGATGTGTTCTCCTGGCGCCGACTGCAATGGACTGCGCGCCTTGATCGGTAAGTGAAGGTCGTCCGGGCCCAGTGTCGTGTTGAGTCCTGGCACGAGTTTTCACGGCAGCACGGTGGCTTGTCGATTTGCAGGCAGGAAGCAGCCTCGCCGCAAAACCGCAGTTCAAGGCGGAAAATCATGCTTGGCGGGCAATTCAGCCCGACGCATGAGCGCGTTATACATTGGTGTGATGCCGCGATGGCGGCTGAACGCGGCGAAGGTCGCCCAGGCGTGGGTTAGACCCGGCTGAGTCGCTATCGGGGGCGCCCTGAGGGGGCATCGTATCCCTATGGATAATAGTCTTGGATGACTTTCCCAACTAATATTGCTTCGCAAAGCCCGCACGCTCCGCGTCGATGCAATAACCAAGCGCGAGTGCAGCATGATGAAGATCGGTCGAGTAACACTGTCGCTGGAACAGCGTGAGGTGTATGTGGAGGGCCGGCTGCTTCAAGTCGGATCCCGCGCCTTCGATATCCTCGAACTGCTGATCCGGGCAGAGGGACAAACGGTCACGAAAGACGAGATCCTTCGGCATGTGTGGCCGAGTCGGTGGCGGAGGAAAACAACATCCACGTGCAGCTGTCGGGGGTCAGGAAGATTTTTGGTGCCGACAGCCAGGTGATTCGCACCATTTCCGGCCGAGGCTACCGATTGACAATTTCAGTCGAGGCGTATGAGCCAGTGGGCTCGTGCGCAACTGTTCCGACCGAACAGCCGGTCGCGGCAAGTCTGAACTGCTTGCCAGTCTGCCAGAACCGTTGATCGGGCGCGACGAGGCGATTGCCGACATCATCCGCGCGCTAAAGGGCGCGCCGATCGTCACGTTGCTCGGCCCGGGCGGCATCGGCAAGACGCAACTCGGCCTTGCGGTGGCGCGCTCTATCGCGGCTGCGGCGGGCATGGACGTGTGCTTTATCACGCTGCCTCGGTGGACGACGCGCAGAGTGTGGTCTGCACGGTTGCCGAAGCTCTGGGCGCAGGGCGCGCGGATGGCGACATTCCGCTTCAATCGCTGGTTGCCGCGATCCGGAGCAAAAGTCTGCGCTTACAGACCGGCTTGCTGCACTCGCAATATCGGGCTCCGGCGAACTCACTCCGTTTGAGCGGACTGGATTAATTCAGCACCAGAGCTTAAAGGTACCAAACCAATAGACAGATGTCGACGGGCCCCTCCAGTTGCTAGGGTAGCAAAGGGCGCTCGGAAGCCGAACTGCCAGGCGAGCAAACGCTTGTCTCGTCGGGAAGCGAGTATATCTCCGCTCGGTCTTCGCAAGGTCCTGCTCCCAGCGATTTGTTTCGCATGGTCCTGCGCGCTAACGTATGGACGAAAATTCGCCGTAGTTCAGCGTGGTAGGCAACGGTAGCTATGGGTTGGCGAAGACTGGCGACAGTCGGTGCAATGAAACGTCGTCGGTTTGGTTGTACCCGGCGGAAGCAGAAAAGCGCTGGTCCACCGGGCGCCTGACAACTACGACGAGGTCGTCAACTCGGCGCCAGACACGACGGTCGCCACCGGAGCAGTCACGGCTGCGGTCTTGTGCGGCGTATTCTTGACGGGGCCGACACGGAGTTCTTCGCTGCTGCTTCCTAGCTCGCGACTTTGCGCTCACGGTCCTCTTGGCAGAAGTTTTCTTCGCTGCGAAGACCTGATTCACAAAAGCCTTCGTGACTGCTGGAGTTACGTCGGCCGTCGTACTGGCTCCAACAATCAGAGACTTCGCCCGGTCTTTGGCAACAGCTAGCCACGCCGGCGCCTTACCGCGTCCGCTCCACGTTGCGCCGGACTTCGGGTCGCGGTATTTGGCCGGCTGCGGACCTTTCGGCGTCCTTTAGCACCAGCCGCACCAACAGACTTCGACGCCGGCTTCTTGCCCGCAGCTTTCCCCTTGCTCACAGCACCCGCCGTCGCCACAACAGTCGCTTCGGCACCGCCTGCAATCAGTAATTTGCTGCGGTTTTTTACGTCGGCAATCCACGACGGTGCTCGGCCGCGTCCGGACCATGTGGCGCCTGACTTTGGGTCCCGATACATCGCTGGCTGCGGCTCGCGGACATGGTTGCCAGCCGCCTTCGCTTTGCTAGCAGAAACCGGCTTTGCCGTCGCCGGCTCTCGGTCGACAAGGAATTTGTCTCGGTTCTTCGCGGCTGCAATCCAATTCGGTGCCCGCCCGTGTCCGGTCCAAGTTGCACCACTTTTCGGGTTGCGATACTTGACCGCAGCAACATTGCCATTGCTCATGGTCTTAAGAACTGTCTTCGCGGCGCGCCGGTTGCCGCCAGTGTGCGCGTCGATGTCGGCGGTCGTCAGACCGTGTTCTGCCATCAAGTTCTGAATCTTCTCGATGACTGCATTCGACTTCTTTGCAGCGAGCGCTTCAGCTTGCACTTGGAGTTTCTTGATTTTTGCTTGCAAGGATTCCAAGGTCGCCATTTGCGTCTCCTCAGTTGAAATACTGCACTATGCCATGTTAGTGATGCGGTGCGCCAATGCAATGCTTGTACTCACCGCAGGCTCTTCGGCAATTGGTCGTTAATCCCAGCGCCTTGTTCCGGCGGATGATGAATGCGCAGAGTGGATGGAGTAGCCCCTTGATTCTCAGGACACGAGGCACCCCTTAAAATAAGAGGGAATCTTGTGACTAGTTTCAAGCCTAGGCAAATCGTGGAAAGCATTGAAGTTCTGACCAAGCCGGAGCGCCGTCGTCGACGTTCGGTCCAGGAGAAAGTGGCCATCGTGCAGGAAACCCTGGAGCCGGGAGCAACGGTTTCAGCGGTTGCCCGGCGACACGGGGTCAACCCAAACCAGGTGTTTGCGTGGCGCAAGCAATACGAGGACGGCAGCCTGGCTGCGGTAAAGGCTGGAGAAGCCGTGGTGCCCGCCTCGCAGTTAGCCACGGCGATGAAGGAAATCAGGGAGCTGCAGCGTCTGCTTGGCAAGAAGACGCAGAAGGCAGAAATCCTGAAGGAAGCAGTCGAATATGGCCGCTCAAAAAACTGGATTGCGCGCTCGCCCTTACTGCCCGGGGACGACCAGTGAAAACGGTCTGCGATGTTCTCGGCGTGGCGCGCTCTGCTCTGGCAGTCAGAAAAACCCGCTCCCCGGACTGGCAGGACGGCCGCCGCGCCCGACAGACCGACGACACGGAGCTGGTCACCGCAATCCACGAACATGTGGCGGGCTTGCCGACTTACGGATACCGGCGAGTCTGGGCGCTGCTGCGGCGTAGTCACGAAATGACTGGTGCGCCGTGCGTGAACGCCAAGCGGGTCTATCGCGTCATGCGCGACCATCAGTTGCTCCTTCGGCGCCTTGGCCAACGTCGCGATACCCGCCGGCATGACGGACGCATTGCCGTTGACCAGAGTAATGTCCGCTGGTACGACGGCTCGCCGTTGCGCGTGACGTTTGCGCTGGACTGCCATGACCGGGAAGCTATCAGCTGGGCAGCGACAACTGGCGGTCATAGCGGCGACGTCGTGCGTGATGTGATGCTCGCAGCGGTCGAGCAACGCTTCGGCACGACGCCGGCAGACGCAACCATCGAATGGCTGTCAGACAACGGCTCTGCCTACATCGACCATCGCACGCGCAGTTTCGCTCGCGAGCTGGGTCTGGAGCCGTTGACTACACCCGTTCGTTCGCCGCAGAGTAACGGCATGGCCGAGTCGTTCGTGAAGACAATCAAGCACGATTTATGCACAAGCCTGATGTGCCAACAGCGCTCTCACATCTGGCCGGCGCCTTTGAACACTATAACGAGCGGCACCCGCATAAGGCATTACAGTACCGCTTCCCAAGGGAGTTCCGGCGAACTGCTGCATCATCAACTTAACGATGTCCGAGTGTCCTGAGTTATAGGGTCAACTCCAGTGGAACAGCCATAAGAATCAGCACTATTAACCCGGCAGTCAGATTCTAAGGACTGGTACGTGACAGTCGTTGTTGCGATTGCTCGCCATCTGCTCGACGCAAATAGCTGCCGCTCCCACATAGCATAATAGACGTTATCGTTTCGCAGATTTCCGCATCCATCCTGCATCCAAAGTGGGCGATGTATCATGTATCGTTAATCGCGTTTGCCCTGATGTACGTGCGTCGCTTGGATAGACCGCTGTACGCGAGATTGATGGGCTTGGGGCGCCCCCTAGTCGGCGCCGGCTTGGCGGCAAAAGGTGGTCGGGAGTGGTTTTCGCGGGTGTATTTTTAGCAAGCTACCGTCGGAATCGCAAATATTGCCGCGTTCGAGCGCATGAAACACGTTACGACCATGGGAGCACAGGGATTTTTTTATGACGGCCGCCATCATCTACGGTATTGCGTTGATGCGCTACGTTTACCATTTTGGAGCGTTCGCAATGGCCTCTCCATAGAATTTCGGCCGCTCGTGCGATTTTCTTCACCCCCGGCACACCGCGCTACATTCTCCTGACAAGAAACCAAGCGATGTGGGCGGGTCGTCGAAGATAAGCTACAACGGGTATTCGAGAGCGTTGGTGGCAGACACCTACGACCGTGCACAGCTAGACACTTGCTCAAATGCCGAGAGGGTTTGCTTGGACGTCCATCATACTTCGCCGACCGAACTTCAGCTCGAATCCCGCGGTGAAGCGCAGGTCGTCAAGCTTGAGTGGACGCCACGGGACGCTGGACTCAAACTTTCGCATCTCAACGCTGACGACGGAAGCGCGACGGCGCCTATCGAATCGCGCTTGCAGCCGTGGAGCCGTTGAAGAGCAAGGTCGGCGTGGGGCGGTGAGAGACGAGAAGGTAACACTGAAAATTATCTCGAACAGGCGTATAGGCTGGAAAGTGTCCGGCGCAGACAGCGAAGAGACGGAAGTTCGCTACAGGCTAAAACAGAAACGTCAGCAGGCCATCGACGGCAAAAGCAACCTTGCGTAAGGTCAAATACGCGGTTTATCGAAGCGGCCAAAAGTGCTAATTATGATAGGGACATCAAACAATCGTTTCACACGATTCCAACCAGCGATTGGCGGTTAAGACTCGAATCGCAAGGAGGCGGACCTCTTCGTCACGCGCGGCAACTGGCCTGAGCCGGGATGGCGGGGGCCACGCAAATTGCCGCCTATGTCACATCGAGTAACCGTTTCGTCCGTGCGCGCATCATCGTGTGTGCGTTTAAACTCAAGTAGGGAAAGTCAAGCGGTGAGCAAGACGACGCGGGCGCGCTGCCCGCTCAATTCACGCCGGAAGTGGTTCAGCCGGTCAAAGCCGCTCATACCGTCGTCGCGGTGGCGGCGACACTGGGGGTGGAGGCGCAGCCGGACTTCCATCTGGCTCAACGCTCAGCATTAAGGCAAGCCTGGCACAGCGGGCACGAAGCCGATAAGCAGGCAATCCCGAAGGATCTTCGGAGGCAACAAAACACACTAACAGGCGATGTAGAGCGATTCGCTATCCAACTGGGTTTGTACGGTTGCCAGGGCCAAAATGCCCAACCGGCCGCCGCCAACGATCTGTTCGCTGGCGCGAACTCCGGTGGCGAACGTGCCGCCGCGATCTACAGCCTTGCTGGCACCGCAAACCTAAACAGCATCCATCCTGAGGTGTATCTGCGCTACGTCCTACGCATCGCAGACCATGCTATCGACCGCATCGATGAACTCGCACCGTGGGTCGTTGCAGCTCAGCTCCACACGGCAGTCCGAAGATCACGATCTCCAGTCAAGACGTCGCTGGTGCCATGCTTACCCCCGAATTACGCCCATAGCGTGACGAGCACTCAATCGTTGCGAGACTATTCGGACATGAGCAGCGCATGTTGATCGCCGACGAGGCCTTGCCGGTGCCCATCCGTAGCAGCACCTCGGGAGTAGCCCAGCAGTATGCTGGGGCCGGTGCAGGCGAATCTACACCCCTTGACGCGCGTCGTATCTCGTGCCTCTTCAGATGTATCCACTTGCCGTGTCTGGCTAACTAATTTTCCTCTGTTCCAACGTTGTCCGCGCCCCAATGGTGCGCCAGCAAAGAACATATAATCAGTTGAACTTGGTGAAACAGCATTAGCGGCAGGAGGACGGGGCCCAGAGCATGGGCTGCGAAGATGACCTTTGCCATCGGCACACCGGCAGCAAGGCTTTTTTTTGAGCCACAGAGAACGATCACGATTCGGTCGGCACGATTGAAATGAAGCCGACTGCTGACAAATAGCGTCGCAAGCAGCCCGAGCGCTAGCAGCACAAAACATGTCACTAGTAGGCCGCCGAGCGTACCGAGCGAAACCTGATGCCAAAGCTTTGCGTTGACTGCCTCGCTGAAGGCGCCGTATACCACCAACAAAATCGAGCCTTGGTCGACGCACTTCAGTAAGCCGCGCTTGCTTTCCATCCACTGGCCAACCATCGGTCGTAGCGCTTGACCCACGACAAACGGAATGAACAGTTGCCACACGATGTCCCGTACCGTATGCCAAGAGAACGTATTGCCCCCCACTTGATCTGCGACCATCAAACCAGCGAGCCACGGCGTAATGAATATGCCAAGCAAGCTGGAAGCCGACGCGCTGCAAACAGCTGCGGGCACATTCCCTTTCGCGATTGACGTGAGCGCAATTGAGGATTGCACTGTCGACGGCAATGTGCAGACGAAAAGGACGCCAGCATACAGGGCAGGCGTTATGAGCGGCAAGAGAAGCGGCTTTAGCGCAAGTCCCAAGATCGGGAAGAATGCAAATGTGCTTGCCAGTACAACCAGATGGAGTCGCCAGTTCGTCACTCCCGTGATGACTGCTTTCCGCGATAGCTTCGTGCCGTGCAGGAAAAACAGCAGGCCGACTGCAGCGTTCGTGACCCAGTTGAACGCCAACGCTGTACGGCCATGAACTGGTAGAAGGCTCGCGAGGCACACTGCGCCGACTAAGAACAGTGTGAAGGTATGCGGAAGTATTTTTGAACGCGCCATCTTCTCAAGTCTCAATGGTCATATAGAGATTGGGCTTGCCATGTAGATAAGAGAGATCCGCTTCTCTCTGGGGGAAGCATTGCCACGCGGCATGCCACGCCAGACCAACTGCGGACAGCAAGACCGACCACTGAGTCCGCGGAGCGACTGTCGAAGTCCGTCTTGCGACGCGGCCTAGCACTCATATGACGCAGTCGCGGGACCCTCCTTCCGTCTCGTCGCCGGGGCCGCGCGCCGACTACACGCACCTTCCATTTCTGCGCCGATAGCGGTACGTCGCATCGCCGATGCGGAAACGGATGTGTCATTGAGGCGTCAAGGACGGTACGACAGAAGAAGAAGCCGACACCCTCCTTTCGTGCTAGCCAAACCGCCGGACACCGCTTTCCAATTTCATGACCTCCGATTTTTGTGCCTTCGTCATGCGGTTAAAATTTGTACCGATGGGGGCATATGGCTCTCCATGTTCTGACGTAGTAGCGCACTGGACTCGGTCACGCCGATCGTCTTCTTATCCGCTGTGTTTGGCAGACGCCCGTCATCGGAAAAGATAGTTGACAAGGAGTCCTGTATTGCTGATTGCGCCGCGAAAAGACATGGAGTTGAATACAAGGCTAGGGAGGCTCCAGCTTCGCGCAACTCGGAAAGCGTCACGCGCGGACTTTTCCCTCCCGCAATCTGATTGAAGAGGAGCGGCTTATCGGTAATCTGCCGGACCTCTTTCAGAGTTTGAAGGGAGCGCACCCCGTCGACGAGAATAACATCTGCGTCGCTGCGAGAAATCCGTTCCACGCGCTTGTAAATCTCGTCTCCAGAGGCATCAGTGCGCGCGAGAACACACATGTGCGTGCGTTGGGCCAACACGGCCTCCAACTTCTCCATGTACTGATCCAAAGGCAACAAGACCTTGCCATCAAAGTGACCACAACGTCTCGGACGTGCCTGATCCTCCAGCATGATCATCGCAACACCCATATTCTCAAGCTGAGTGGCAACGTAGCACGCAACAGAAACGTCTACATAGCCGTCGTCTACATCGACGAGCAACTTATGTTCCGGCAGAATCTGGCGTACGCGCCATGCGGCCGTGATCATGTCGCTCCACGAGATATAACCTATATCCGGAAGTCCGTAATTGCTTGCGGCGAATCCAAATCCTGAGTAGAAGAGATTGTTTGAGTGTTTTGCAGCAATAGATGCAGAAAAGGCATCAAATATCCCGATGAATGGCTCAACCGCGTTGCCGCTTTGAATTTCCTGCCTAAGACTCGCTCCAGGATGGGTCATCTCAGTTCCTTTGTAAGAAGATAGTTGAGATCATGTATTAACAGCCCGCTTTTGCCGACGAGGGAAACGACATAATTCGCTCAGTAAGGCGGTACCATACTGCACTCTCAACAGTGGGCGCTGCAGCATTTTCCGGATGATCCCTGCATGCTTCAGCTCTTATTTCGAATCGGATGTTCCAATTCTTACACTTCATGTTCCGATGGAGCCCGGTAGATCAGGTTGGCCTGATCGCTCGAACTGAAGCCGCATGTCTCGCAGCAGGAGGGGCATCCGCTTCGATCTCTCTGCGGCACGGCCGGACGCGAGTTAATGTCCAGCGTGTTCGGTGTCCGAGCTTCGTTTGCGCACGTTCCCGACGATCCAAGAAGCATCTGTGCGCGGATCTACATCGACGTCCAACACTAGTTGAATGAGCCTATCGTGACTGATTATAGTTTAGCCATCCTTCTTGAACGTGACATTAGAGAAGTAGCAGAGCTTTTTCTTTTTGGGAATGGCGTGTTGGAATATTCGATCAATGTCTTCATGCCTTGGCAGATTCCACTTGTCGATGCAATAGCTTGCTGGACCCGTTCGGCGGGCGTGGAGTAGCCCCTTGATTCTCAGGACACGTGGCACCTCTTAAAACAAAAGGTAGTCTTGCGACTAGTTTCAAGCCCTAGGCAAGTTGTGGAAAGCATTGAAGTTCTGACCGAGCCAGAGCGTCGTCGTCGACGTTCTATCCAGGAGAAAGTGGCCATCGTGCAGGAGACCCTAGAACGTAAGCGGCTCGTCTCG
>NZ_JARESO010000091.1:0-20208 GCF_046030175.1 Paraburkholderia sp. RL17-373-BIF-A | reverse complement strand
ATGTTGGGTCTTCCGAAGCAGACGGTGACCCGACTTCCCGCAGAACTCATAACGGCGCGGCGAGGAGTTGTCGAGCGGCTGGAGGAGAGAGGGTCAAGCATCCCGGATGCCTGCTGTCGAACTCGGGCCATGGTTGATTCGGTCTACAGTCGCGGCCAGATCACGCGGTCAAATTTAGCGAATCGCCACGCGCGATTACTCCAGTTATCAGATGTGGCGATTTCGGTTTCGAGGCGTCAGTCGGCGAGTTATCCGCCGACGCGGACGCCATCGGCGACCCGGAAAGCGGGAGGGGAGGGGAGACTTGCGCTGCCCGATACGTCGGTGTTCGTTTGGGGTGACGCGCGCCAGCGACGACAACGTGCAGCGAGGCCACCCGTCGGCAGGTCGGTCGGCTTCTGGGAGGTTTTCTGATGGGGGTTGCCCGGGGAACGTTGCTTTGGGAGCCAGGCCGGGAAAAGCCGTTGAGAAGCGGAGCGCGAGCGGGTCCGCTTGTTGTTTCGCGGCATTAAATGCGGTTTCGAAAATAGCAGCTATCAAAACTGAAGCGAATGCCAAGTTGGGCGATTGCTGGTTGCCGCGCTGGTTCGGGCCGAAGGCATCGGCGCGATGCGGCAGTATAGGGTCTCGACGTGAAAATCCTGTCTCAACCGTTTCCAGCGGAGATCCCGACTAGGCGGGACGGGCAAGGTGGGACCGGAGGGTATGAAAGTTGCGGCTTTCATACCCTTCGTTTGATGACAATTGCCGGCCGCGCAGAGCGCGCCCGCTCACACAACTAAAGTTGTTATTAGATTTCAACCAAAGTTGTGACTTCCCGCGCGCCTTGCCACCCGGTGCACCTTTCCTCCGCGTCGGCGCCGGAGCAGGCCGCCGACCGTGCGCGCGACGACCGTCTGGCCGCCCCGCGCCGCGCACTGCGATGCAACTCTGGTTGACACCGCACATTAACGTAATCGAGCGTCGAATGCAGCGGCGATGATCGGATCGCCCTTCGCGGCGGGCAGCGTCCGGCGGAACGGGCTGCGCGCGCAACCTCTCTGAACCTCGCCGTATCGCGACACTCCAGACAACCACCCTACATCAAGGGATCAACCAGCCGAGGCCTAAACTGGAAAGCAACGCGCGGCGACCTGACTGTCGCAACAACCACATTTAACGGGCATCGGTAGACGCATCAGCTAGCCTCAAATGCTTGCGCGAAATCACCACAAACTCGGCGAATACGCCCCGTCGACGTCGGTAAAACGCCGCTTCAGTCCCACGCGGTAACGGTCGCTATGGGCATCACAGCAACCGGTGCTGCAATGGCTGGCGATGTTCAATCACTTTGATTATTGTCGACTCTGTGACGAGCTTGGCGCCTTCGATGCTCTGCACTTGACGCCAATCGACCACAAGCACGTCGCCCTTGCCGAAGCGTTCACCAGCGTCGATCTTAGAAAGAAACTCCTTGTCCTCGATCGCAACGTGGTAAGTGGCATTGCCGTCGCTCACGCGCCATTTGTTGCCGTCTTTGAAGGTCAACGATTCAATCAGCAGCACCTTGCGGGCGGTTATGTCTGACACGATCTCCGCTTCGGCATCGGTTACAGCTGCACTAAATGATGGGAGTTCTTCGGCATGAATGTCGAGCACTTTTACGCCGTCCATGACGATGCCGAATTCGTCTATACCTTCGCGCGCTAGCGGCGACACGACTTTCTCAAGACTGGTGCGGACGGTGCTGTTTCGGTATATCCGGATGACGTCACGTTCAACCTCAAGGGTTTCGGTTTGAGAGACCCATACCCGTGCAATCTCGCCTTGCTGTTCAATTTTGATGGGCTTGCGACCATGGAGCGCGCGTAGCAATTGAATGAGCCCAGCTGCGCCCGATGCGGTCATGCCGATAAGACCGAGAATGCCGCTAGCATTCGAGATAGCCGACGCACCGGTGCTTGAAAAAATATCTTTCAGCTGGGCAAGCAGGTGTTGGGTTGCGACGAGATCAATTCCAAACGACCCAGCCTTGAAGCTTGCATTTACCTGAACCCGCACGTCAGCGGCGTCGCCATTAACCTCTTTATTTACTGCAGTGAAGAGGTCCGCGAAGGCGACAAGGGCGGGTGCAAGGTCACGCACGTCCATCCGATGCTCTGCAAGAGCCGGACCATCGTACACGACATGGAAGCGCTCATGGTTAGCCATTTCCATAGTCTACAGTGGATGTGAAAGTTAAGTTTAGCGGCCCCGGCGGGACGCGCGCTGCGCGCATAATGCCCGAGCGAAAGGCATCTGACAAATGGAACCGCCACCCTCTGGGTTTGAATAGATCGCTCCCTATGTTTCGTTCCCTGGGGTCGCTACCGCGGCTTGCGTGGAGTAAGCGCACGCGAAGGGCGTTTCAAGGGGCATCGTCATCGGGTTTTAGGATCGACGTTAGGTGCCCCATAAAGTCGACGTGCACGCCGAGCGTCGACGAGTTGCGCCACCGACACGCGAACTCCAATCACCCGCAGCCGGCATCGCTGAACCTCTTGACCTGGTGAACGCTTGAGTCGAATTCCCTGCCGCCGGCGCTTTAACGGCCAATGGGTGCGGGAAAATATACAGCGCTCTCGGATTCTCCACGTCCTCGAATTGAGACACTAAAGAGGGCAAAGCGCTATGTCCGACTGGACATTCATTGCGATCGCTACGGGTCCGAGAACTGCGCCGCAGGGACAGCACGAGGGTTTGCCCTTTGCTCACGGGTACGCTATCGTTGGCGCGGCAATTCTGGTCCAACTGGACGGGAGAGCGTGCGGGGCAGCAGGCTAGACTGCAACGTGAGGCGGATCAGTTAAGATCGATGCGCCACTGGCTCAACTGGTCTTCTTTTGCGTGTCCATGACAAGAAACGTGACTTCCCATACCGTCGACGAGGTTTTTGGCATTTCCCGCACCCTTCCGCTTAACTACGTGGCACGACCTGACGTGGATGGCCGGTTGCTCGGCGAGCTGGCGGCCGCTCACCACGTCGTAATCTACGGTAGTTCGAAGCAGGGCAAGACGTCGCTTCGCAAGCGCTGCATGGACCCTGGCGGATACATTCTTGTTCAGTGTTCCAATCGTAGTGACATCGCTGATCTCCATTCGAATATCCTGAAACGGGCCGGCTTCGAGATCACCCTGTCGCAGAAACGGAGTTCGTCCGGCCGGCATAAGGTTATCGCCAGCCTGAAGGCGGCCGTCAAGGCCTCGTTCTTCGGACAGGGCGTACAGTTGGAAGGAGCCGCAGGCGGAGAGCGCGAGACAACAACGGGTAGCGAGCGGACAACCGCCGCGCTTGAACTCGACATCGACGACGTCAACGATGTGATAGCCGCATTGCAAAGCATCGGATTTAACAAAAAGATCGTACTGGAAGACTTTCACTACCTCGAATATCAGGTGCAGCGTGATTTTTCTGTCGAACTCAAGGCGTTTCACGAAGCATCGGATATCACATTCGTCATCGTTGGGGTCTGGCTGGAAGACAACCGGTTGATTGTCTATAACGGCGATCTGACGGGGCGGGTTGTGTCGATCAATGCCGATCGATGGAATGCGGGCGAACTGCGCGAGGTCATCGCTACCGGCGCGGCGTTGCTCGGCGTCAGCTTTGCTCCCGTCTTCACGGCTGCGCTGATAGTGCTGGCCCGCGAAAGCATCTATGTTGTGCAAGAGGCGTGTCGTAGGGCCTGTCTTGAAGCGGGTGTGCGACAAACGCGCGAGGACAATCCGCTCATCGGCGCTGATCTTGACGTCGATGCGCTGGTCAAGCAGATCGTCGACGAGCAATCGGCAAGATACGATGGCTTTCTCTCGACGTTCGCCGACGGTTTTCAGGAGACCGAGTTGGAAATGCACAAATGGCTCCTTTATCCGATACTGACGACGAACACGGATCGCCTGAATCGGGGCCTGAAATACCGGGATATCAAGGCCATTCTGCGTGAAAAGCACCCCCGGGAGGGCGAGCTGAATTCCGGGAACATCACTCAGTCGCTACAGTCGAGCGCGTCGCTACAGGTCAAGAAAAACATCATGCCAATCGTCATCGACTACGACCAGTCAAGCAAAACACTTTATGTCGTTGACAAAGGCTTTCTGATCTGGCTTCACCATCAAGACGCGGCTGAACTCCTGGAGGATATCGGGCTCGCGGCTGAGTAGCCGTTCGCATCTCCAAGGTTCGGAATCACGAACAGGATTTGCTGAAGCTTGGAATGCTGCTTTCGAGACCGGTATCGGCACTTCAGATCGCCCGAGGCGGTTCGACGTTGAACGACCACTCCCCCACTTTTCGTCGACTCCCAGAATCCATGGACACCGACACCATTGCGGTTCCTTTTCAGCTTTCAATTTACGCGACCTCGCTCGCGAGAGCGCGTGCGGCAATTCGTGTGTCACATTGTCGGTCTTCAACATCCCCCTGTGTGGATGTTGGACAGCGACGTCCTCCTTCGCTTATTCAATCGAGTTGGCCAGTGAGATCGCCTTCGGGTAGAAAAGCCGCGTTAGCAGAATTAATGCACACGATTAGCACGCCAACGGACATCATTAGCGGAATTTGCGAACTTCAACACACAGTTCAGACAAAGCGGTCTGAACGCCGCTTTTGCACAGGCGAGAATTGCAATACCGTTTGCATACCTTACCATCATCTATCCGCGCTGCGGGAAGGACAGGCGGGTTGTTGCGCGGGGGGATCTGTATGAGGGTGCCTTGCTGCCGGGGCGCAGGCTGCTGCTCCTCCTGCCCGAGTCGCATTTGCGTGCAACCGTTTGTATGTTGGAGAGGCGGGCTTGCTTCTTGCGCTCTGCTGGGATGTGAATGTCGTCGCGGCAGTCGAAGTTACCGGTGACCCATCGCGCGATGCCGTCTCATTGCCTGCAAAATCTCCAACTATCTCTAACTCAACGGAGCATCGAAATGGATACGGGAGAGGCAGAGGGTGCGGTCCAGGAAGTAGCCGGCAAGGTTCAGGGCGCAGTCGGCGCGCTGGCGGGTGATTCCGCGTCGCAACTGGCAGGAAAGGCCAGAGAGCTCGCCGGTAAAGCGCAGCAGCTTCGCGCCGACGCCGCGAATGCAGTGCGCGAAACGACCGCCACCAATCCCTTCCTGGCGCTGGCAGTGGCGGCGGCCGTGAGCTTTGTGGCAGGTACCAAATGGCGTGCTGGCGGGTCCAGGCGCGATGATCGGTAAGCGCCCGACGCACGGGCAGTCGTCCCGGAGCCCATGATCCTCATAATCGCCAGCACTCGCGCCTTGGGGTAAAGAGACATGGGGACGTCGTTATAAACAGATTGCGGCAGGACAACTGGACGGCACACGCGCCAGTTGTTCCGTCTTCCTCCTATGCGCAAAAAACTTCTGCTCGCTGACGACGACGTCAATGCAACCGCAGCAGTCGCCGTGTTTTTCGAGTCGCACAATTTTGAAGTGCGCACCGCCACCCACGGGATTACCGCGCTTCGATGGTTCTCAACCTGGCAACCGGACGCGGCCATGCTCGATATCGACATGCCGGGCGCAAACGGATACGAGGTGGCGCAGCACGTGAGGCGCACCGAGAACCCGGTCAAACGCACACTCCTCGTTGCCATTACCGGCGAAATGCCGCCGGACGAGATCGCAGCCAGATGCTATCAGGCCGGATTCGATCTCTATGTTGCGAAGCCAGCCGACGTGAAGGCACTCGCTGAATTTGTCATCCTGGGCATCACGGGCTGAATTTCTCCCAGCTGCCTGGAAAAGGCCCGAAGCGAAAAGCGTTGACAGAACGGCGCTGCCACTATACTGTAACCTTCGAAATATTCAAGAAGCCTGATTGCTGATCACCATTTTCCGCCCTGTCTGCGCGGTACTCGTTGTCCTCTCTTCTTCCTTGAAGTTTTTGTCGCTCCGCAACGGAGCTGTTATTTTTATTTCAGGGAATTCTCATGGATACCGGCACAGTCAAGTGGTTCAACGATAGCAAAGGCTTTGGCTTCATCACGCCGGACGCAGGCGGCGACGATCTCTTCGCTCACTTCTCGGAAGTTCGGGGTGACGGCTTCAAGACGCTCACGGAAAACCAGAAGGTGAGCTACGAAACAAAGCGCGGCCCGAAGGGCATGCAGGCGTCGAACATCTCGCCGCAGTAAAGTATCTCAAGGGCCGGTCTACCGGCCCTTTGCATATTTGCCTGACTTGTATCCTCGCGGAGCCAATGCGCTCCCGATCTGATCGCCACGTTCGAACGTGCGCATCATTTGTCCTTCCGACACGATCCGTCTCGCCCCGTTTTCGATTTATTCGCTTGGACGGCTTCGTTGTCGTGCGGGCGTTGTCCGGTTATCGCTTATGCAAAACACTAAAAATATTCACCAGTACAACGGTTATTCAGTTTCCCCGTCCGCTCACCGTTTGCCGGACGGCTGGTTTGCCGCCAACCTGCTTCTCACGAGGGGGGACGCCCGGAGTGCTGAGCTGGCGTCATACAAGTTTGATGCGCTCGACTATTTCGATAGCGAAACACAGGCTGTCGGGCACGCCACGGCCTGGGCGCACGGCTGGGTCGATAGTCGCGGTTAACACCATGCCTGTCGCACCCACGTCAGTCACACCCGTTAAACCGCTATACCCGTTACACACGTCGCAGTGAAGCGCCTCACGGACGCCCAGGCTCGCGCCAACCAGAACGTCACTCAACCGGATCACGGGATTCGCTCGCCTGATCGACGCAACGCTATTCCCGTCAATCGCATCACAAGGAGCAGAAATGGCGTTATTGGTCATGCAGGTCGCAGTAAGCGGGGAACTGGTCGAGGTTTTCGAAATGACGGTTGATGATATTGACGGCCACCGGATGCTCGCCGCTGCCAATGAGGACGAACGGGTTATTCATCCTTCGGGACAGGCACCCGAAGACGGTGAGGTCTGGATCGATCTGATCGACGGGGATGGCGAGACATTATTCGACCAGGTGGCGTGTTTTCACCGGGCGGATGCCGCCGACGCGCTGCAGATCCATTTCGGCATGAATGCCGACGTCGTCAAGGATTGCCTGTCAAAGTCGAATATCGCTTCGCTCCATGCGCGGCACCGTCTGGCGGCACAGGCCTACTTCCGCAGGATCGATCGTCTTGTGGATTGCTCGCCGGTGAGTTCCCGGCAGAGCAATCGCCGGCGTGTCGGTGAAGCCAGTGTCATGGAACTTGCGATAGAGCTCCGCAGGCGACTGGACGGTGTCGTCACGCAACTTGCCCTGAGCGAGTTGCCCACCCACGTGCAGGCTGCGGCGCAGGAACTCAAGGATGCGACGAAGAGCTACGTGGGTGCGGTTCAGCGCTTGTGAAGCAGCGGCCGGAACCCGAGTGTGGAGCAACCTTATGCGAAGAACGCTGAAGTATCGCGGGTTTGAGATCTGTGTTGACCTCGTGCCCACTTCTGAAGACAGGTTTGACGCGTGGCTTCGGATTGAAGGGCCGCCTCCCGTCTCGGCAGTAGCCACGCGAGGCCAGCGTATCAAGGTCCGCGGCGGCCCGTTTTCCGAGCGTTGGGCTTATTTCGTTGCGCAGATCGCTGGCCAGGCCTCAATCGATGTCATTCTCGGTCCTGGCGAATAGTTTGACGCCGTCACCCGTGACGAGTGACCTGCGGTTCCCGCCTTGCCGCATGCAGATCAAAAGTACTGGATACCTACCTGACAGGGAAACCGTTTCATGGATGAACGCAAGCGCGACAGCATGATTGCCTACCTCCGTCACCGCATGGAGGACTTCGGAATCAGCCCGGATGATCTGGCCGCAACACTTGCGGCTGAGCCGGCCGCGGGCCGCTACCGCAGCGCGCATGGCGAGAGCTGGAGTGGTGAAGGTGCGATGCCACAATGGCTGAAGCAGGCGATCAGCGCGGGCCAGTCGATTGGCCACTTCGAGCTGGCATCAGGTGCAGCTTCCGCACCGTCTCCACACGCACGCGCGGCTGCAGGTGCAGGTGCAGGCTGGGCAAACGATCCGTTCGCGGGCAGTCCACTCGCGCGGTCGAATCCGCGTTAGATCCGTTGGCAGGCGGCTCAGCTACCGTTCAAAAAATCCGTGCCGCCGGGCCGAAGTGTTTCCAGTGGCCGAAGTACGTCGCGAATCCCAAGAAGGCCTGCAACATATTGCTCTATCTGGTCGATGACGTCTGACACCTGATCGACGAAGGACTCGTCCCGGGTACCGGCCGTCGGGCCAGCGCCGTTGACGAGCGTATGAGCGATGCGGTGCAGGCGCAACAGGTCGTCGCGCAGGCGTAGAGCGAAGTAAATTTGTCACTGGCCACTGCGAACTGGGACAGGCCGTGAGCCTCTGGGTTGACGAATTTACTTCGTTTCGCACCGAAGTAAAGTTGTCACTTCGCATCAGTGCGCAGTAAATCCGTCAACTCACGTTAGTCCTCGACCATGAACTCCGCAGGCAGTTGGTACACACGGTCGACGTTTGCCAAGCTTCGAACCACTCACGTTGCCGCGTCCTCGCGGCGCGCCCCGTTATGACGTTTTCAGTCCGAAATTGGGGTGACGTCTGACGCTATGCAGGCGCAGTGCTTTCGAAGCATGGCTGATGCTAGAAGCGGATCCTGCTGCAAAGACTTTCTGTGAGCGGCCTGACCTCATGGCAGTCAAAGAACAACGCTGCGTGGTCGTTTTCCGGGCAATATCTGAAAATCAAGAGTACCTGGCAGTACTATCGGAGTCAACACTCGCGACGTGTCGCCCGTGCGCACACCCTAATCCAGTTGATCAAGGTAGACATAGACTCGAGGGCCTCGAGCCCGATGCGATGTTTTGGATCTACGGTGCCTACGACGCAGGCTGTAGATTCCCCGCCAGGGTGTTGCGAGATTCCCTCCTTGAGGGTGCCCAGCGAGGCCGGCATCATCAGGTTTAATTCGCTTTCGGTGACAAATTTGCTTCGTACTACGGTAACTATGCGAGCGCGGCCCTTGGCGGTCCTGGATATCGAATCTCATGACGGGTGTGATTCGAAAGATGCTTGCCATAATCGGCGGGCGGTATCGAGCGGGGTGGCACACGTTGTCAGGAGCAACATCTGTTCTTGGTGGGCGAGTTCTGGAACAAACTTTAATGCTTGTACGAAGGGATGTTCTGAGCGACACGCACGGTAGCGTTCCGCGATGACCCAACTGTGCCAAGCGCCCGTTCTAAGGAAAGGAGTGTTGCTGCTTCAGGGGTCAGCGCATTGTTCGAAATGAGTTGTCAGACGTGTGCAAGGCACGCTAGCGTCATTAATGATCATGCTAGCGCCCTATGAACATTCGCTAGCAGCGATTCTGAACACTAACAGCTGCGCACATCGTCCCGCACGCGCTCGTAACGAACTACGCCACCACCAACGGAATCCTGCTGCGTTCGGACATCCACACGCTCTTTGATCTTCACCTGATCGCGGTCGATTCTGATTGTCGCGTGGCCATTTCGCGGTCCCTGGAGTGGACGGAATACGCACAATATCGCGGGCGTCGTCTGCTCGCGCTTCCCGCCGACCGGCAAGATCACCCGTCACGCGATTCGCTGAAACTCCACCATGACCTGTTCATTGCCCGCGAAGAAGCGCTGGACGATTGAAGACAGCCATATGCGAGGCCCGGCGAGCATGCCACAGGGACGAATGCCGCCGAGTAGTGCGGGACATATACGGTTTTTCGTTTGACGTGTCAGGGCGGGACGGATATCGTTTTTTTGGTGGAGTGTGACGGTCTCCCGGCGCCGCTCTTCCGGACAAAATCCCCTCCAATTCACCGATCGACTTCTAGCGAAATCCGAGATTTCACCCGCGTTCCCTGTTTTCGCTGATCCGTTCAGCGCGTCGTCAGCTCAGGTGTTGGGATCGGCGAGCGGGTTGCGCCGCGCAGGAATGCCAGTAACTGCCGTTCGGCACCCTCAAGCCTATGTAGCGGCACCGTTGCCAGTTGAACATCGTGCAGCGCGAGTAGGCTTTGGAACGCTCGTAACGCATCGTCGTCGAGCGACCATGCGTCATCGTGGCCTGTCTCGTGCGCTAGCATGAGGGTAGCTTCAACTGTATATTCGGCGATCTTGAACAGTTCGACCGGCTCGTTGCCGTAGCCCGCCCGTTGCAGAAACCACGTCAAGTAAGTCGCCCGTATCAATTCATTGACCAGACTGCCGTTGCCGTGGCCGCGGCGCCAGCTGTCCAGCGCAAGATGATGGGTCAGTGAGCGCGCACGTGCCGAGGCAGCATCCATCGGCAGCAACATTGCTTTGGTCAGTGGCGTACGCGCACCCGCGCGAGCCGATCCGCTTCGCCTTGAAGCCATGTTCATTACCAACCTGTTAGCTGAAACACAGCCGACATTCTAGTGAATCGGCGCCGATCATCAACAAGCGCAAGCCGGCCAGAATGGACCATGAATCGACAGGACGACAGCGCCCCTCCAACGTCAGCGACAGATTCGAAAAGAACATACGCCACTGACCGCACCGCGAGCTCTGATCGCGCCGGTATGGCGACGGCCAGCGTTTCCGGGCCCACGGTTGATACGGCTGTTCGGGTCCGCCGACTTCAAGGAACGATGTGATGCACCAAATACCCATCGAACTGAGGATCTCCCTCGGTAAGCGCCAACTTACCCACTGGCACGGCTTCTAACGGCAGGTTCCAGCTACTTACCGCTTTGTCGTGTTGAACCTCCACAGTAACCGGGAAAAAGATGTCTGCTTCTTGAATTCCCATTAAGAAAGTCTCTCTCATCATGGTGCCCAGACTATCCCAGTCAATATCGACACTTAATGGTTTCTCGCTCGCTAGCTGGGTTGGCGGCACAATTATTTTGAGCTTGGACAGTCGAACGTATCTCGAGTTAAGACCGGCAACCCGGTGGTACACGGCTAGGCGTGCCAGCGCATTTTCAGCAAGCCCATCTAGATGAGGATTCGCCGCCGTCTTACCAATCAAGGTATTGGCGATTATGCACAGCGCTTGGATATATGCCGCTTGTTCTTCGTTAGAGAGGTTCAGGGTCGCGAAGCCTTGTTTAGCGATCTGCAGCGTGCCATTTCCGGCGATGGTCACGCCCCCGGCGTGCGTGACGGTCCCACGGTATGGCTCGAAATATCGAAAAATCTCCCAAAATGCCTTGCTCACCAGCGGACGTTGCGCGAAGAATTTTGGCTGAGCGAATGTGGTAGTCGTTGAGAGTCGATCGTAACTCTTTAGCTTGGCCTTAAATCTCCAATCCGTGCAATCATTGGCCCGCAAGATCCACTCAACGATCATGTCCTGCATTTTGAACGCCGCACTGAAAGCGAGAGGGCGGAGCTGAGACAATGCCGCCTGTACCGCGCCAGCGCAAACATCCTCGTGAAAATTTAGCTCCAGGTGTCGGTTCAAATTTCCGCTTTCCGCCAGGCTCCCTAACGTCACGGTGAGGCACTCGTTTGACGTCTCGGATTGGTCAAACAGACTTCTCCGGAGGTATTCCAGCGCATGCAATTCATACGCCAGCGCATCTATAAGCTCTGCTCGTTTGCCAGAAAAGTGCGTCATTAACCTATACCCGTGGAAATTTTTATCATACGCGGAGAGCCTTCGAAGCCCAAGGTGTCCTTCGTCGCTTCCAGGTGTCTGTCGATACGTCGGGCACACCGCGTGACGTCCTTGGCGCGAGCACACATCGAGTGCTGACTCGTGATCGCTCGACCTGTGGCATGCGGCTAAGTAGCTGTTGCAGTCCGTAGTAACTGCTAATCGCGTCCGTAGATTGCGCTAATGTAAGGTTTCGGCTTAAGCCCATGGATAAAGGCATGAGAGCGATTTTGTGAGTCTTTTTACACGTTGCGTTTCGGCAACGCGTGAACACTAAGATGTCCGTTTATTTTGCTAACGTCTTTGTCGTGTCCTTTGAATCTGCTAATGCATCCGCTCTATGACGGCTCTTGGTCGACGAAGACATTGACCGGGGACTCGAGGTAGATGCGACCATGTGCTTCGTCGACAGCCACGCTCCGTTCTCAGATTGCGACCTAAATTGTGGCACTTTCTGCAACTCAGTGAAGCTCGTCGTCATCCTTTGCTCCGATATGAGCCATGGCGCGATCGCCGCAAGAATCGTCGGAAGAGCGTAATGACCGACTCTTGAGGCGGTGTTAGCAGATTTAATGGACGCCGTTTGCGTTCCAAAAGACGCCATTAGCAAAATCTACGAACTTCAACACGACGTGAATGAAATTTTGTTCCGACCAACCCGTCAGGTTCCATGACACGCTGCCGGGCCGCAGGCCCCTCGACTAATGGAGATGTTTGCAACGACCTGTTGAATCCGCCCAATATGTCGGCATCCGCTATAGCGAACGTCTGGTCGAGGATGCAACTACGATAACGCGCTGACTGAAACGGGCAACGATCTGTATAAGACGGAACTGGCTCATCGGCGCGCCCCGTGTAAAACGAGGGAATTGGTTGAACTGGCGACGCTGCAATGGATGGCCCGGTGGCGCCGTAGGAGGCCGAAGGGCAAAGCAAAAGGATGGAGGCAGCAATCGCGCGGACATGTCGGTGAGCGCTTTCGTCTATTCTGCCAACCTCGCCGCCGCCTTCAGACGAGCTGCAAACTCCAGCGCGGCAGGCTTGGGGCGACTCCCTCTGCGCGAAAGAAGATAGAGATCCAGATGCACAACGGGATCGACCAGCATGCTGACCCGAAGCCCATGGCGCTTACATTCCTCGATGGCGAATGACGGAATGATGGCGTGGCCCAGGCCAGCGCGCACCATCGCGATGATCGTGCCGATAAAGTTCACCGTCTGCCGCTGCTCATGGCCGCGACTGATCCGCGCGAGATGACTCTCGACCAACGATTGAATCGGGTTGTCCGACGGCAACCCGAGCAGGGGGAGGTCGCGGAGGCTCGACCACGCTCGCGAGGCTCGATGCCGGCTCTCGTCCAGCGCTGGTGGACTGATACACATGAGTCGGAAGCGGCACATCGATTGCCGTACAAGACCCACCGCCGGTTTAATGAAGAAACCCAAGCCGACATCGGCCTCGCCATCCAGAACGCGCTCCCTGACCGCATTAAGCTCAACATCCACCACGCTCACACCGACTTGGGGATGTGAGTCTGAGATTTCGCGCACGATGTCCGGCAGGAGGCTCATTGCCACCATCGGCGTAGCCGCAATATCCAGGCGTGACCGGGCGGCCGTCTCGGAACCTTCGATCACCGAGACCAGCACTCTCAGTTCCTGCACGATTCGCTGCGCCACTGGCAGCAGTCCCCGCCCAGCGTCCGTGAGCGTGACCGACCTCGGGTTGCGGTCGAACAGCCGCGCGCCCATCTGTTCCTCCAGATCCTTGATCAACATGCTCATGCCGGACTGCGACATGGGGATCTGCTCGGCCGCTTTCGAAAAGCTGTGCAGGCGGCTGACCTCCAGAAACGCCAGCAATTGTCGACTGCTTACGTTCATCAGTTTTTCTGATGGATACATCAGTATGTTCCGTTTGATTGATCTATGACAATGGACTCTAATCGCAGACATTCAACAACGCAATGACACAACGTCCATAGCGGCGCATGGGCGTGGCAGACGTCGAAAAAAACATATTGGGCGAGCTTTGGATCGCGAGACTGGAGAAGATGGAATGAACGATTTGCAGAACGTCGTCGATACCGACGTGGTGATCGTCGGCGGTGGTCCCGTCGGCATGGGCCTGACCATTGACCTGGCGCAGCGCGGCGTACGCTGCATCGTCGTCGAGCGGTACTCGACGCCCCAGCCCATTCCCAAGGGCCAGAACTTGACCCAGCGCACGATGGAGCACTTCCGCTCGTGGGGCGCCGAAACGCAATTGCGCGCGGCGCGCACGATTCCGCCCGAGTATGGGATCGGCGGCTTGACCGCATACGGGACGCTGCTCGGACCGTATTCGTACGACTGGCTTCAGCGCGCGCTGGTCAAACCCTACTACTACACCGCTAACGAGCGGCTGCCGCAGTACGCCAGTGAAGAGGTGCTGCGCGCTCGCCTCGCTGAATTGCCCAATGCGCAGACCCTCTACGGCTGGAATGCGGAAACGCTCACGCAGGATGAGTCGGGTGTCACGGTAGAGGTGGCCGAGCGCCGCGGCGAGGGGCGCAAGACGCTGCGAGCGTCCTATGTGGTCGGTTGCGATGGCAGCCGCTCAAGCGTGCGAGCGCAAAGCGGAATTACCCAAACGCTCGAGGACCACGACCGGCTCATGGTGCTGCTGGTGTTCCGTTCGCCTGAGTTGCACGCACTGCTGGATCGCTTTCCGGGTAAGTCCTACTACAACATTCTGCAGCCGGAACTGGAGGGCTACTGGAAATTCCTTGGCCGTGTCGACCTCGGGCACACCTGGTTCTTTCACGCGCCGGTGCCGCTCGGCACGACCGAGGACAACTTTGACTTTCGGTCCTATCTGTATGGTGCCATCGGTGCTGAGTTCGACGTGGAATTCGAGCACATCGGTTTCTGGGACCTGCGTTTCGCGATTGCCGACAGTTATCGCGCGGGCCGGATTTTCATCGCGGGCGATGCCGCGCACAGCCACCCGCCGTATGGCGGCTATGGAGTAAATTCAGGCCTCGAAGATGCCCGCAACCTGGGCTGGAAGCTCTCCGCAGTAATCCAGGGCCACGCAGACGACGCGCTTCTCGATTCTTACGATGCAGAGCGCCGGCCAGTGTTCGCATCGACCGCGAACGACTTCATCGCCAAATCGATCGAGGTGGATCGTCAGTTCCTCAAAACCTTCGATCCCGAGGTGGACCTGGCCGCTTTCGAGTCGGCGTGGGGAGCGCGGGCGAACGGAGCGGCCGGCGAGGTCCATTCGTTCGAGCCGAACTACGAGGGCTCACCGATCGTCCGAGGTGAAACGCGAGGCGTCTGCAGCGCTGTCGGCTCGCACGAGTTCGAAGCGCGTGCGGGACACCATCTGCCGCCAGCACCGTTGACCAGCGGCAATGCCTTCGAGAAGCTGGGGCCGGGGTTCACCTTGCTGTGCGTCGGGCCGACGGAAGCGGAGGCGGGCGCATTCTCCGAGGCGGCCGCCACCTTGTCGGTGCCATTGAAACTCGTGATGCTGGCACCGGGTTCTGGCGCGGAGCGCTATGCTGCCCGTTGGATTCTGGTCCGGCCGGATGAATTCGTGGCGTGGATTAGCCAGCAGGAAAGCTTCTCGATGCAAAGCGCCATGGAAGTGTTGGCGCAGGTCATCGCGAAAACGGCGAGCACATTGGCCGACGCGGCATAAAACGCCAGGCGCTGACGATCGGAACCAGCGCAACACTCAATATGTCGCTGGTTCCATAAAACAACATAGACACCAGAAAGGTGCTCCCGGAGACTCAATGCAAAGCCTCGATATTGCGAAGATTATTGACGACGGTCCGTTCGGCCGTGCTCGCCTCGTGACCGTGATCCTGTGTTTTCTGGCCGTTCTCGTGGATGGATTCGATACCCAGGCCATCGGATACATCGCACCGGCTCTGGCTGCGGACTGGCACGTCGCCAAATCCGCGCTCGCGCCAGTATTCGCATCGAGCCTCGCCGGATTGATGGTTGGCGCATTCATGTTCGGATCGATATCGGACAGGAAGGGAAGAAAGTTCGGTTTGACGCTGAGTGTCGCGCTGTTTGGCGTGTTCTCGTTGATGACCGCAATGACGCACTCCATTACCGCGCTTCTCGTCATGCGCTTTCTAACCGGGATCGGGCTCGGCGGCGTGATGCCCAATGCGGTGTCGCTGACATCTGAATATGCCCCGTCACGCGTGCGAAGCACGGTCGTCATGGTCATGTTTTGCGGCTTCTCGTTGGGCGCTGCATTGGGAGGCGTCGTGTCGAATTCGCTGCTCGCCCATTACAGCTGGCGGGCCGTGCTGATCGTTGGCGGGCTCGCACCGCTGCTACTTGCGCCGGTTTTGCTGCTGGCACTGCGTGAGTCCATTGACTTCATGGTCGAAAAGCAGTTTCCGCGCGCACGGATCAAGGCGGCCCTGGCCAGTATTGCTCCGCACGCGCTTATTCCGGAGAACGCGTTGTTCGAACGGAAAACCAGCATGCATGCCCGCGCGTCCATAGGCAAGCTTTTTACTGAAGGTCGCGCAGCGCTCACGCTGTTGTTGTGGATCATTTTCTTTATGAGCCTGCTCGAGCTTTACTTCATTTCGAACTGGCTGCCGTTGCTGTTGCATCAGACGGGGCTGGATGTAGGCCATGCGGTGATGACCAGCAGCCTGTTTCAAATTGGCGGTACGATCGGTACGCTGATGCTCGGACGGTTCATCGACCGATGCAAGCCGTTCTTTGTTCTGGGTGTCGTCTATATCGGCGCGGCGCTGTTCGTTTTCTGGCTTGGCCTCAACGTCGCGGGGAGTACAGCGGTACTGTCGACCGCCATCCTGTGCGCGGGCTTCTGCGTCGTGGGAGGGCAGATCGCGGCCAACGCTCTCGCGGCACGCTCCTATCCGACCGCGATACGTGCGACAGGTGTCGGATACGCGTTCGGCATTGGACGAATCGGTTCTCTCGTCGGGCCCTTCCTTGGCGGCGGACTGATTGCGCTGAAATGGGACCCAGCTCATATCTTTATGCTCGGCGCCGTCCCGGTGCTCATCGCCAGCTGCGCAGCAATGGTTATTCATTCGCGGAGCAGGGGCGACTACATGAAGTCGGAAGGCCGGGTCAGCGGAAAGCTTGAGGCTTGATTTGATTTCGCATTGACACGGTTCAGGAGAACGCATTCTGTCTGCTGACAGGGAACCCCGCGTTTGCGGCCTGCCTGTGGGTCGACTTGCGATTGCGTGCGAGCTGGACTGGGGCGCCGATAGAGCCAGTCCTCACGCTGAAACAGGCGGTCTGCAACCATGGTTCCAGTGGGCAAGATGGTTTCCGGATCGATGTCACAACGTCCACCGGCCTAAAAGCTTGCGCGTGCGGGAGGTGATTTGATTTGTCGAGGTGTTTTCTCGAAACCGCCTCGACACCCGCATCACGCCAGAATCAACCCGCGACCGTATCAACCTTCAAAGAGTTCAAGGCTAGGCATCCTTACAGGTACGCATCCGTCTTCGTGGCAGCACGCCGCATAGCGCGAACGAATTCGGCTAATCGACTAATTTGAATCGCGCATCGGCGTTTATTCCGCAGAGGATGCGGAATGAAACGCATAGTTTTTGCTTGTTATAAATCCAATATAAGGAGACCGTGAGGTGAAGAAGAAATATCTCGGTGCAGTTCTCATGATTGGCGTCGGCGTCGGTGCAACAGCTCACGCGCAATCGTCGCTTACGCTGTACGGCTTGCTCGACACGGGTGTTCTGTTCGCGAATCACAGCAAGGTGGCCCCCGGCCAGTCGGGCAATCAGTGGGCTCTGGGTACGGGAAACCGCCAGAACTCGCGCTGGGGCTTCATCGGTAACGAAGACCTTGGTGGTGGTCTGGCAGCGATCTTCAACCTCGAATCCGGCATCGCGATGAACAACGGCGCGCTGCAACAGGGTGGTCGCCTGTTCGGCCGGATGGCCTATGTGGGCTTGCAAAGCCGCGAGTACGGCGCGCTGATGCTCGGTCGCCAGCAGGCGCCGATGTACAAGTTCGGCCTTGCGCTCGATCCGCTTGCCTATTCCAGCTTCGGTTTCATCGCGCAAGATCCGCAGTTCGTGGGACGGGCGGATAACTCGGTCGCATACCAGGGCAAGCGTGGCCCGTTCGAAGTGAACGTGCTCTATAGCTTCGGCTATGAGTCGGTTTCGGCCACGACGCCGGTGGCGGGCGCGTACCGCGTCGGGAAAGAAGTGGACGTGGGCGCGCGCTACGTGGACGGCCCCGCGAACCTGACATTTGCGTTCGAGCAGCGCCAGGGCACCGCGATCGCGAGCGCCGATCTGGATGAGCGCCGGTACCTGATTGGCAGTTCGTACAAAGTGCAGAAAGCGACGCTGTACGCGGGTTACGAGTTGCTACTGAACAACGTGCCCGCCTCAATGGCCCTTTCGCCGTCGCAAAATATGTTCTATGGCGGCATCCGCTACCAGGCAACGGCTGCGCTTGACTTTGCGGCAGCGGGGTACTACCACCAGTTCCGCGCACTCGGCGACCATGCGCTTAGCCTCGGCCTGAACGCTGACTACTGGCTCTCGAAACGCACGTCGGTCTACACGAATATGCAGTACGTCATCAACGGACACAACGCCGCGCTGAGCGCCACAGGTCTGGGCGGTCCGACCGCGCAAACGACAGTGCAGACTGGGGCGAACCAGTTGGCGTTCACGGTCGGTATCCTGCACAAGTTCTAGATCCGTCTCAGCCCTGACGCGGTTTGCCGCCGCGTGACCGTCAACCCGAGGCGGGTTCGATCCTCGCGTCCGGCGAAGCACGCTCATACCTGCCGAATCTCCGCAACAAGGAGTCGTGCATTCGGGATTGGTCGCGAGCGTACAATTTCGGCCCTATCTGTACAGGTTGCCACCGTCCACGCTGAAGCTTGCCGTGCGGAGACGATCGAAGAGGGCTTCTCAATCAGGCCGGCGGAGGGCGGTTGAGCGCGGGCGCATCGAAACTGAACGACGGAACGAGCGCGGGATCATGGAACTTGTCGTGGCAAGGCGCCTGAATAAGCAGGTCACGAGCGATCTGGGCGCCGCCGGGGAGTGTTGGTTCAGCGTCGAACGACCTCGGGCGATCTGAAATGCGGATACCGTTTTCGAAAGCAGCTTTCCAGTCTTCCATCGAGCAGCTCAACGCGCGTCTGTAGAAGATAGTGAGCCCCCTTCATGGACCAACGCATTTGTTGCCGCTTTGAGAGACGGCGATTGATCAAGTGATTCATTACGGACTCTGCTGACGCCGACGATACACGGCGTCCTTCCATTCTGGCGCGTTGATAGTCGACAAGATCTTTTCTATTGTGTTCGAGAAATGTGAGCAGACGGACGGCTGCACGATAGGCTGTACTTGACGCGAGTTGATAGAAGAAAGTCAGATCTTGCGAAGCGATTGCCAGAGAGGCGGCCAGCGTGCGGAGCATCTCGATTGCCGTCTCACCCCGGCCGCGCCATAGCGCGTCGCGCACCCGGACAAGAATACGCTCCGATCGCTGCATGATTTCAGGTCGCCTGGAGAAATAGTTGTACGCGCAAACGGAAGATCGAATGGCGTGCATCTTCATGCTGATGTGAAACCAGTCAAGAATCCTGGGCGATACGCGAGGAGCTATCGACGTCACCAGCGAGCGCATTCCGCGAGCACCGTCCGAGATCACATCAATCAAGGTTGATGGAACCCAACCACATTGATCGAGCGCACCCGCCACAAGGACCCGCGTCAAACTCGGACGCTGTAAGGCGGACACAAACCTTCGGGCCATCTGGCCATCGCGCTCGACCCTACCGGCAATGACTTCAAATTTGCGAACTTCCTGGAACTGGTTGGCGCTCAATACCGTTCCATCGATCGCGATGCGCAAGTGGCTGGCGCAGTTGTGTTTTCGTCCGCCAGCGAGCCATCCAATTCGGAACTGTTCGTTCTCGACGTACTCTCCGCACTGGATGGTGTCTTTGCGGACGGTTGTGTGTGATAGCTTGGGCAGTCCCGTCATGTCGGTGACGGAACGTGCGGCCTCACGATAGGAAACGGAGGCACCGTGTTTTGAGCAAAGGTATGCTATCTCCGGGGTGCGTCGCGTAGGCAGAAGAGGCTCAATCGGACACTCTGAAAACCGCAGGCTGATAGAGTACCCGTCGTCATCGTAGGGCTCAGGCGTGCACAAGCAGGATACGACTCGCGGCACTCTAACCTGTACTTTGCCAAGTGCCGTTGAAAAGGTGCGGGGACGCCAATCCTTGATGCGCCGATAGCCGCCGCATTCCCGGCAGTTTCGACGAAGCTTATCGTAGGCGTTAATCTGCTCTTGTGTGACAAGCTGTTGCAACGCTGCCAGGAGTTGACGGCCCTCAGCGAAGGACAGCCCAAAGTCGGCAGGTGTTGCGCCATTCACACGGCGCTTAAAGGAGCAGATTGACACTGGTTCGTCCGTTCCCTGCCGTTGCAGAAGAATCTTCCATCGCAGTTCCATGGCCGTCTCCCCAGTAGGTCAACTGTTGCAGTTTAGACCAGACGAGCCTCCCCCAGATTTCGTCCACTCCCGCCAATTGTGGGCGCCAACA
>NZ_JARESO010000090.1:0-22334 GCF_046030175.1 Paraburkholderia sp. RL17-373-BIF-A | reverse complement strand
CGGCATTGTCCAGGCAGCGCTTCAGGCGGCGGGAAACGAAGCGATTTTCGCTTTCTGGTCGAAGGGATTTGGGGCAATGTGGGACGCAGGTAGCGCATTGCACGAGCAGACCAAGGCTGCGGTGAAGGAGACTGTGGACGTCATCGACAAAGCCCGCAAGCCGGTAGCCTAGGCTTAAAACGCCAGGCGCCTCTCATGTGCGGAGAGGACCGCAGTCATTGTCCTGTCCGCAGATGGTCCATCTCGACAGGAAATCCGGGAAATTGCAACCCGAGCGGGAATAGCTGACCTGCGTATCAAGCGAAGAAACTGGAATGCAGGCACACATACCAGATGCGTCTGCCGCAGAAAGCCGGCACAGACATGTCGGTGCCACAGATTTTTGACGGGACACCCCACTATTGATCTAAGGCGCGCATGGAAGCTGAAGTCTACAAAGGGTACGCCATCTGGGGGCACGCCATCCGCGAGCATGGAAATATCTTGCGGCCGGCGCGATATGCCGGCAACGGGACAATCACAAAAGGCTCAAAATTCGTCGAAGCCTCAGGTGTTCTTGGAAGCTTTAAGACCGACGAGGATGCCCAGGTCGCTGGACTTGCGTGGGCGCACGCGTGGATAGAACGCCACGGGTAGTCAGAACCAAGTCGGCGAAAGCCCCGATGCTTCGCAAGTTTCCGTATACGGGTCTCCGTGGCGCATGGTGCTTCATTCCCCTGTGACGTATCCGTACGAAGACCTGCACTCTTGCGGGCGTCTCGCGCAAAAAGAGTCTCATCCAACTGATGGCTTTATTTGTTGATGTCTCATGCCGCTATTCGCAGGGAAACTCTAGACTGCGGTGAACACATTGACCAGTTCCACGTTGGGTTGCGTGCAGTGCGATAACGGTATAGCGGGCATCCGCTCAAGAACTGCGGAAGCCCGCCAAGTACTCACAAAAGTGCCCTCCAGTACGACGTTTTTCATCCGTGCACCGAGACGGGTCGTCGTCCGATGATCGCGACAATGGCTTTCGGTATCTACGCATACTGGTGTTTTAGCCTAACGCATGCTGCGTCGCCCGGCAGCCGCATTAGCCGAATTAATGCACAACTTGAACGCGCTAGCAAAATTGATGGACATCCAGCTGTTCGCCCGTTGATGAAACACATCGTTTGGCAGTGACGGCACTCTGGCCTGCCAGCCTTACTGGGCGCGGGCCGCAGCGCTTCCTTCGCTAGCAAATGCTGTGAACATGGCTAGCAGAATTAGCGAACATCAACAGGAGTCGTCCATCACATCAGAGCCCCTCAATCCCACCGCACGTCACGCACCTGAACGATGCCCGCCTCGATCCGCACCGGAAACACAACCACATCCTCATAAGCCGGCGGCGCCAACACCTTCCCCGTCCTGATGCAAAACCGCGCACCGTGGCGCGGACAGATAACCACGTCGCCTTCCACCAGACCGCCTGTCAGGATGCCGCCGTCGTGCGGGCAGATATCCTCGATTGCATAGCAAGTGCCGTCGACATTGAACACGGCAACCTGCGCGCCATCGACCTCGACGCTGCGAACACCGCCGACCGGGAAATCCTCAATCGCGGCGACATCGACCCAGTCAGACATATCAAAGCATCCCCAATTGCAGGCGTGCCGCGTCCGACATTCGCTCTCTCGACCACGGCGGATCCCACACCAGCTCGACGTGCACGTCGTTCACACCGCTCACCGAGAACACCGCATCCTCCACCGTCGCCGGAAAGGTCTGTGCGACCGGGCAGCCGGGTGCGGTCAAAGTCATGCGGACCTCGACACGGCCTTCGGCTTCGTCCACGTCGAGACCGTAGACAAGCCCCAGGTCGTAGATGTTGACCGGAATCTCCGGGTCGAACACGGTGCGCAGCGCGTCGATCACGCGTTCTTCAAGACGTTCTGTTGTTGCCCCACTGCCAGGTTGTGCGGCCTCGGCGCGCTTCAGCCAGTCGAATGTACTCATCGTCTGCCTCACTCTGTCGAAACGGGGCGGTCCTCGTCGTGCAGCGCCGCATGCAGCGTGTGCCATGCAAGCGTCGCACACTTTACGCGCTCGGGAAATTCGCGTACACCGGACAGCACCGTCAGCTTGCCCAACTCCGGCGCGACTGCCGCCTGCCCCGCAGCCGGCGTTGTCACCATGTCGTGAAAGCGTCCAAACAGCGCTTCGGCCTCTGCTTCCGTTTTGCCCTTCAGCGCCTCGGTCATCAGCGACGCGGACGCCGTCGCAATCGCACAGCCCGCGCCTTCGAAACTCGCCTCCTTGACGAGGCCATCCTCGATTCGCAGATACAGCGTGATGCGGTCGCCGCACAACGGGTTATAACCCTCGGCCTTGTGATTGGCGTCGGCCAGCCCATGACAGTTACGCGGCCGCCGGTAGTGGTCGAAGATGACTTCCTGATACAGATCGCGCAGATCGCTCATGAACCGAATATCTCCTTGACCCTGCCAAGCCCTTCGATCAGGGCGTCGATATCTTCGCGCGTGCTGTAGAGGGCAAGCGACGCGCGCACTGTCGCCGGTACGCCGAACCGCTGCATCACCGGCATCGCGCAGTGGTGACCCGCACGCACCGCGACGCCGTGATGATCGAGAATTGTGCCGACATCATGCGCATGCACGTCGTCGAGCACGAATGACAGGATGCTCGCCTTGTCGCGTGCGGTACCGATGAGACGCAAGCCCGGTATCGCCTGCAATGCGTCCGTTGCATAAGCGAGCAGGCCGGCCTCGTGCGCGGCGATCACTTCCATGCCGATGCTGTCAACATAGTCAAGCGCCGCGCCCAGCGCAATCGCGCCGGCAATGTTCGGCGTGCCTGCCTCGAACTTCCACGGAATCGCGTTGTATTCCGTTTTCTCGAACGTCACCGAACGGATCATGTCGCCGCCGCCCTGCCACGGCGGCATCGCTTCAAGCAGCGCGGCCTTGGCATACAGCACGCCGATGCCTGTCGGCCCGTACACCTTATGCCCCGAAAACGCGTAGAAATCACAATCGAGCGCGCGGACGTCGACCGGCAGATGCGAGATCGCCTGTGCGCCATCCAGCAGCACCGGCGCGCCCTTCGCGTGCGCCGCTGCAACGATCAGCTCTACCGGATTGATGCTGCCGAGCGCGTTAGCCAGATGCGTAATCGCGACCAGCCGCGTATGGTCGTTCAACAAGCGCTCGTACGCGCCGGCATCAAGTGCGCCCGTATCGTCAATCGGCACGACTTTCAGCACCGCCCCAGTTTGCTCGCAGACCATCTGCCACGGCACGATATTCGAATGGTGCTCCATCGCACTGATCAGGATTTCGTCGCCAGGCTTGAGCTGCGGGCGCGCAAAGCTCTGGGCGACGAGATTGATCGCTTCGGTCGTGCCACGTACAAACACGATCTCGTCCGGACGCTGCGCGTTGATGAAGCGTGCGATCTTCGCGCGTGCTGCTTCGAACGCTTCGGTCGCGCGCTGCGACAGCAGATGCACGCCGCGGTGCACGTTGGCGTTGCTATGCCGGTAGTAAGCGTTTTCCGCGTAGATGACCGAGGCCGGCTTTTGCGTAGTCGCGCCATTGTCGAGATAGACCAATGGCCGGCCATGTACACGCTCGCCCAGAATCGGAAAATCGGCCCGCCAGTGCTCGACATTGCGCGGATCTGGCGCCTGCATCTGTCCAATCGGCTTCATAGCAACTCCCTGATGCGCTCGCCTTCCGGAGTGCGCGCGAGCAGCAGATTTTCAAGCCGACCGCGGAGCGATTCGATGCGCACACGTTCGACAATGTCGCGTGCAAATGCGTAGGTCAGGAGCGCTCGCGCCATGCGTTCCTCGACGCCGCGCGCACGCAGATAGAACAACTGGTTCTCGTCCAGTTGACCGACCGTCGCGCCGTGTGTGCATTTCACATCGTCGGCGTAGATCTCGAGTTGTGGCTTCGTGTCGATTTCCGCGTCGCGCGACAGCAGCAGGTTGTAATTCGCCTGATGCGTGTCCGTTTGCTGCGCATCGCGATGCACGATGACGCGCCCGTTGAACACGCCGCGCGCGGCGCCGTCGAGCACGCCACGGTAGTATTCGCGACTCGTGCCATGCGGCTCCGCGTGATCGATGCGCGTGTGGTGATCGACGTGCTGCCGGCCACCAACGAAATAGAGACCGTTCAATGTGGCTTGCGCGTTCGCGGCGTTCAGGCCCGTGTCAATGCCCGTGCGCGACAACGCGCCGCCGAACGCGAACGCATGCGAGGTAAAACAGCTGGCGCGTTGCTGCGCAGCAGCGACCGACGCGATATGAAACGCCTTCGTGCCTTCCTGCTGCAACCGGTAGTGCTGCACATCTGCCTGTTCGCCTGCGACGATGCGGGTAACCGCATTGGTCCAGTACTCGTCATCGCCAAACCCTACAAAGTGCTCGACGATCACGCAGCCTGAGCGTGCTCCCGCAAGCACGACATTGAACGGCTGCACCGCAAGTCCCGCTTCGTCGGTCAGGAACAGCATGTGCAGCGGTTGATCGATGACCTCGCCAGGCGGTAGCACGACGGCAAATCCATCCCTCAGAAACGCCGTGTTGAGCGCGGTAAAGCCGTCGGCATACGTCTGCGAAGCGATCGCAGCCTGCAGTCGTTGCGGTATTTCTCTCAACGCCCGCGTGAGCGAGCCGACAAACACATCATGCGGCAAACCAATCAGTTTCGACAGCCGCGGCACATGGTGACCGTTAACGAATACCAGTCGATGGCCAGCCGGGTCCAGCACGAGTCCATCGACGATGCGTCGCACGTCGCTATCATCGGTGCGGCCGGTGCGTTGCGGCGCGAAATGCCAAGGACGCTTGCCAATCGCCGACACGTTCGTGTACTTCCAGTCCTCGTGCCGCGTGGTCGGAAGGCCCAGCGTGTCGAACTGTTCGAAGGCGCTTCGGCGCGCGGCACGCAGCCACGGCAACTCGGCGCCGGGCAACGTCTTCGCGAGTCGTTCAAAAGCCTGATGGAAATGGTCGAGAGATTCGTTTTTCATGGATGTCCCGCACTCACTGCACTGGCTGCACCGGCTGATTGCACGGCCTCATCCTCGATCCAGCCATAGCCCTTGCGTTCCAGCTCCAGGGCCAGTTCACGCGGCCCTGACTTTACGATCCGGCCGTTCGCCAGCACATGTACGCGATCCGGCACGACGTAATCCAGCAAGCGCTGATAGTGCGTGACCAGCACAATCGCCCGTTCGGGGCTGCGCATGCTGTTGACGCCCTGCGCGACGATCTGCAGCGCATCGATATCGAGTCCGGAATCCGTTTCGTCGAGAATGGCGAGCCGGGGCTCCAGCACCGCCATCTGCAGGATCTCGTTGCGCTTCTTTTCTCCGCCGGAAAAACCTTCGTTGACTGCTCGGTACAGCAGGGTCTCGTCCATCTGCATCAACGTCATTTTTTCCTTGACCAGTTGCAGAAATTCCATCGCGTCGAGTTCCGGCTCGCCACGATGCCGGCGCTGCGCGTTCAACGCCGCCTTCAGCAGATAAACGTTGCTCACACCGGGTATCTCAACGGGATACTGAAACGCGAGAAACAGGCCTGCGTGCGCGCGCTCTTCGGGCGCGAGCACCAGCAGATCGCGGCCGAGATACGAGACCGTGCCGCCGGTGACGACAACGTCCTCACGCCCAGCCAGTACGTGGGCAAGCGTGCTCTTGCCCGAACCATTCGGGCCCATGATCGCGTGCACCTCGCCGGCCTTCACGCTCAGATCGATGCCGCGCAGAATTTTCTTGCCGTCGACTTCGACTTGCAGATTGCTGATTTCAAGCATGGTTCGAATCCCTCGCGAATCGCCGTGGGCCAGGTGCTAACGGTTAGCCCACACTGCCTTCCAGGCTGACGCCGAGCAGCTTCTGCGCCTCGACGGCGAACTCCATCGGCAGCTCCTTGAAGACTTCCTTGCAGAAACCGTTCACAATCATCGACACCGCATCCTCCGCAGACAGCCCGCGCTGCCGGCAATAGAACAACTGGTCTTCGCCGATGCGTGATGTCGACGCTTCGTGCTCGACCTTCGCGGTCGGGTTCTTGACCTCGATATAGGGGAACGTGTGTGCGCTGCAACGGTCGCCGAGCAACAGCGAATCGCACTGTGTGTAATTGCGCGCACCCTCGGCCGCACGGCCGACCTTCACGAGGCCGCGATACGCATTCTTTCCGCAACCCGCTGAAATGCCTTTCGACAGAATCGTGCTACGCGTATTGCGGCCGAGGTGAACCATCTTCGTCCCGGTATCGGCCTGTTGATAGTGGTTGGTCAGCGCCACCGAATAGAATTCACCGACCGAGTTATCACCCTGCAGGATCACGCTCGGGTACTTCCACGTGATCGCCGAACCGGTTTCCACCTGAGTCCACGAAATCTTCGAATTCGCCTCGCGGCAATCGCCACGCTTGGTCACGAAGTTGTAGATGCCGCCCTTGCCTGACGCATCGCCCGGATACCAGTTCTGCACCGTCGAATAGCGGATCTGGGCCCCTTCCAGTGCAATCAGCTCGACCACCGCGGCATGCAGTTGATTTTCGTCGCGCATCGGTGCGGTGCAGCCTTCCAGATAGCTCACATACGCGCCTCTGTCCGCGACGATCAGCGTACGCTCGAACTGCCCGGTGTTCTGCGCGTTGATGCGGAAGTACGTCGATAGCTCCATCGGGCATCGCACGCCCGGCGGGATATAGCAGAACGAGCCGTCGCTGAACACGGCGGAATTCAGCGCGGCGAAGAAATTGTCGGTGTGCGGCACCACCGAGCCGAGATACTTCTGCACCAGTTCGGCATGTTGCTGCACGGCGTCCGAGAACGAACAGAACACAATGCCGAGTTCCGCGAGCTTTTCGCGGAACGTCGTGGCTACCGAGACGCTGTCGAACACCGCATCCACCGCAACGCCTGCCAGGAGTTCGCGTTCTTCCAGCGGTACACCCAGCTTTTCATAAGTACGCAACAGTTCCGGATCGACTTCATCGAGACTCTTCGGACGATTTTTCTGTGCCGTCGGCGCGGAATAATAGACGATGCCCTGGTAGTCGATCGGCGGATGCCGGATTGTCGCCCAACGTGGCTCGGTCATCGTGAGCCAGTGCCGATAGGCCACGAGACGCCATTCGAGCATGAATGCCGGCTCGTCTTTCTTTGCGGAAATGAGCCGGATCACGTCCTCGCTTAACCCGCTCGGCAACGCGTCGGCCGCCAGGTCGGTCACGAAACCATGCGGGTACTCGCGACTGATCAGTTCGTCGAAACCGGTTGTAGATGCGCTCATGCATGGCCTCCGTCGGTCGTTTTGCGCGACAGTTGAGTCGCACCCGCGCGGCGGCTGGGAATGCTGCGCGCGCGGATCGCGCTGATATCAACCGCGCGCAAGGTCGGACCAGCCATGTCCGCCAGCGTGACCTGCTGTAACGCCTCGCAGATCACGCGATTGACCTTCTGCCAGTTGGCCCGCACCGCGCACGCCGCCTCCTGGACGCACAAGCCAGGCAACGTGCTGCATTCGGTCACCCCGATCGGCCCGTCGACTGCGGCGATCACCTCCGCCAGCGTGATCCGCTCGGGCGGCCGCGGCAGCAGGTAACCACCATTCGTGCCGCGCAGCGACTCCACCATACCGCCCCGCGTCAGGATTTTCAGCACCTTTGACACCGTAGGTATCGCGACTCCGGTCGCCGCCGCAATGCTGCTTGCGCTGTGGACTGCATCCGGATCGCGCGCCATCGCGGTCATGATCACTGTGCCGTAGTCGGCAAGTTTGCTCATGCGCAACATCCGAATATCTCCCGTTTTAATCAGGACCTGTATAGTCCTGATTAGACCGAAATGGAATCGGCTCGGTTGCAGTGAAACCATCCTGCGTGGGGCCTGGCCGCGTCGCCAACCGCTTCCCGTGTCCCGGGAAACATTTCGATACACGACACGTACCTTGATTTCATTCTAGACCTGTCTGCAACACATTGTCAGGGCTATAAAAATATCAAAAGCCCAAACAAGCCTGGCAAACCGGGGCGTCCATGGCAGAGCCCTCATACAGACATCCGACAAGCTCACCCGCAACGCTCACAGGATCAGACTGCGCAACCTGCGGGCGCGGCTTGCGCAGCCGAAAACCCATCTGTCTGAACTGTCTCTGGCACTGCCGAACGTCCAGCTTGATCCGTAGCGCTTGCGCAAATGTTCGGACAGGGCTGTCCATCCCACAGGCCCGCTTCAAATTCGAAGTCGCGCGGTGTCCTGCGCAGATCCGCCTCAGTGCGATGCCATTGCGATTCGTCCAACGCACGCGGACGTCCGGGCCGTTCGCCTTCTGGCAATCCGTCGAAACCGCCCTGCTCGAAGCGTCGGCCCCATCGCTGAACTGTCGTGGCGGCCTGGCCCAACAACTGGCCCACTTCGGTGCACGTGTACCCGTTGCTGACCAGCGGCGTGTTTAGAAGGTAGCCAGATCAATGGTGACGATCCCGTGGTTTTAGTGGACGACAGAGCGCCGCGCGGAGGTCGTGGTGGCGGTGCCCGAACCTGTCTTGTCAGGTTGCTACTAAAGGTATTGGCCTATTGGGCGCCGCAAGCTAGAAAACGATATCAATGCAGATCCGTCGAGCGACACATAGCCGCTAATCACGCTTTGGCTTTACTCCAATCCGATGGTCGCGGCTCTATATATCGTGCGGTGCCCTGTACGGCCTGCACGGCGTCATCTGATGCCGGTAAGTGCTCGGGCCGGGCCAGCACCAGATTGGAACCGGGCGGCCGAACACTTAATGATCAGGCCAGCCGTCTTCGCCGACTAGCGGTACGAAGCTCACTTCGCCGAGCGAGCGCTCGTGATAATCGTGTTCGCTGTAGCGGACCAGTTTGATCAATCGCTGATGATAAGGCTCGCGTCCCACCGGCATGACGATCCGGCCACCGACCGAGAGTTGCAAACGCCACGCCCGCGGGATACGCGGACCGCCGGCTCCCGCGATAATTGCATCGTACGGCGCATAGGCGCCCAAGCCGACAGTGCCGTCTCCGAGATGAACGGTCACGTTTGAAATGCCCAACCGCGCCAGCGTCTTGCGAGCGGTGCTGGCGAGCACCGGATCGCGTTCAACGGAATCAACATGCGCCACGATTGCGGCCGCAATTGCGGCGGCGTACCCCGAGCCCGTGCCGATGTCGAGAACCCGGTCGTGGGGACCCAGTTCGGCCGCCTCGATCATTTGCGCGACGATGCTGGGCTGCGAGATCGTTTGGTGACTCGCGATGGGCAACGGACTATCGTCGTACGCGCTTTCACGGAGGTGCTCCGCTACGAATTCCTCGCGCGGCACATGACGCATCGCGGATAGCACGTTGGAATCGCAGATGCCGCGGGCCGCGATTTGCCATACAACCATCCATTCCCGGGCTTCACTGAAATCGATCATTGCTGCTCTCCTCCGATGGTCGTGCAGGTTTTACGGCAGGCTCCGCATACCTTCACCGAGAGATCCAGACGGGGCGCGCCGGCGGCCGCACGCACCCGGCGTCGCGACATCCTGCATTCGGCAACGCACATACCGCACACGGGATTCTCACGCCACCGACCGCGGCGGTCGCCGATGCAGGCAGCCGCAGCGCCGCTTCTTCGCAAAGCGATACTCATACGGAAATTGTGCACTCCTGGCGCGCTAACTTCACTACGTATCGGTGACCGGATCGTCCAGCGACGGCGTGACGAACGTCTCGTCGAGGAAGACCTCGATATGCTGCTCAACAAGCGCGGTTTCCTGTCGCGCATTTTCCGTCCGCTATTCCACCTGGTCTCGCGCAGCTGGCACATGCACCCGATCGGCTTTCTGTTCGGCCTGGGCTTCGATACGGCGACGGAAGTGGTGCTGTTCGGTATTTCCGCCCCTCAGGCTGCTGAGGGCATGTCTTTCGCGACCATCCTGATCTTCCCCGCGCTGTTCACGGCTGGCATGTGCCTCGTCGATACCGCCGACGGCGTGCTGATGCTAGGCGCTTACGCTGGGCGTTCATGAAGCCGGTCCGCATGCTGTACTACAACATCACGATCACGTTCGCTTCCCTAGTGGTGGCGATGCTGATCGGCGGCATCGAGGCGCTGGCGCTCATCGCGGACAAGCTCGACCTCAAGCGCGGTTTCTGGGGTCTGATCGGCGCGGCGTCGGACAATTTCGGCCTGCTCGGCTACGCGGTGATCGGCCTTTTTGTCGTCAGCTGGCTGGTGTCGGTGCTGTTCTACAAGCTCAAGCGTTACGACGACATGCCCGTCAACCTGGGCTGATCGGAGATCGGCTCAACTGTCCGGGCGCGCAATGGGTTCGGCTCAGACATGCGGATGATCGCGTGCCGATCGGACGCGTCGCCATGATGATGTCGCGCGTTCGATCGGCACGGGAATTATGTGCGGTGAATACGCCGTGCCGGAGACATCGCACTCGTCCGTTTCATTATCAGCCGCTCAAAGCGGCCGCAATGGCGCCAAGATCGGTCATTCGGTAGCCCCGGATGATCGTCGCTTCATGGCCGAACCCGGTCCGATGCTGAATGGATAATCGATCCACCGGAGGTCGTTCGGCGTCCGGCTCAGGTCGACCCGAGGCGGCCGGTCGGGCTGCCGCGCCGAATGGCCGCTGCGGCTCCGTCATGAGACATCCAAGCAGCAGTGCCAATAGCCACCGGCGCTGGCACTGCGGGCCTTGAGGGCGACACGGCTACGACGCGCTCGCCGGCTTTCCTCCCAGGCCGGGCCGACCCGAGATGTTTTAACAGGAAATCCCGACCTTTGGGCTGGTGTCAGGCCGAGCCAAGCTTGACGACTTGCATGAGCGCCTCGACAAAGACATCCAGTTCGTTTTTTAGCATGTAGATATGCGGCGACACTCGTATCCCGTCGAGACCTTGTACGCTCCGACGCTTGACGTGGACTTGCCAGGTGTTTCGAAGCTCCTCTTCGATTTTCCTGGCATCCATTCCATCGATGGAGAACAGGCTGACCGCGCCCAGATCGTCCGTGTGCATTGGCGTGTGCAACCTGAAGCCGCGGACATCGCGCGCAATGGTCGTCCAGTATCGGGTCAACTCCCGCAACCGCGCATGAACCTTGTCGGTGCCAATCTCCTCACGAAATCGAATTGCGGGGGCTATTCCCGCCTGTACCGCGGAACTATAGGTACCGAGGTTCCAGTTGTCGGATTTGTCGATGCGAAGCGGAGGTGGATCGAACGGTGCCAGCAACGGTCAGGTTTCATCAATCCGGCTTTGCCTGACGATCAACATGCCGTTGCCCACAGGAGCACCGAGCCATTCATGAAGGCTCGTCGCGAAAAAGTCGCAATCGAGCTCGCGGAAGCTCACTGGCATCCGAGCGAATGTCTGTGCGCCATCTACTACGGTGATGATGTCAAGAGTCCGGCCGAGACTGCAAAGGCGCTTGACCGGCAGGACGCGGCCGGTCCAGTGGAGCATGTGGGTTAATCCCGCATCCAGCAGCGCTGCTACGGCAGGCGGGCCTGCAAAGTCCGACGCATTCGTCACAAGCGCAACCTGTTGCTCTTTCTTCACAGCCGCTCCTCCTGGTGGTTCCAAACCCGCGCGATCCGATGGGCACCAGCGACCGCCCCTTCCTCGCGTATAGCTATGGCGAATCCCGATGTCGGCTCAGCGTTCCATACTCAATGTCCGGCCCGTTTCGATATCGCCTTCAGCGAATCGCGTCATAAGTTACCCCGTCTCCATGCGTTGAAACAGTTTAGGCGTTCAATGCGCGGCGCTCGCACCTTGAATCTGGCGTTACCCTCTTCTCATCGATCTATGCATTATCTGTCACTGATTCCAAATCGATCACGAACGATCTAGGACGGTGCATCTAGCTTCTGGCCGAAGCTTGCCGATTGAGCGAGCAAACGGTGGTGGCCACGACCGGCAGACCCCGTCTATTTAGGAAGCGGACCGGTCCTGAATATCTTGCGCGCCTCCCCTCGTTCTGGTCCGGCTGCTGCCCTGGATCAGCATATTTTGTCAAGATACTCACCGCCGTACTGAAGCGATTGTGACGAAAACACACAACGCCAATTTTGCTCTGATTACTGCGCAAACGATTGCCTGTACTCTCTGCACCTCTTTCTCTGAGGCGCATCGTATGCGGCAGGAATGGCTTGAATTTCTCCAGCGAGTCGACTGGAACACTCCGGTAACTTTGGCGCTGACATCAGCGGCAGTCGGTTCTGTCATAACGCTCGCCTGGATTTCAGCGAGGGATGCTAGGGAGCGCAAGCGTCAGCGACGCGATACTGCACTGGAACTAGCGTTATCGCTGGAAAGGTACGCCCGAACCTGTCGGACAATGATGCATAAGGCCACCTGGGCAGCAGCGGAGCCAGTCGGCCATTTGAGCCGCGAAGCCAGTAAAGGCGTTTCCATTCCCACCTTTGCCTACCCGGACAGGTTTCACTGGCATGTCTTGAGCCGCAAAGTTATCTCAGAGCTCCGTGAGTATCCGGCGACAGTGCACGCCGCTCGGGAGTATGTGGAAGCGCTTCGCGAATTCGGCGAGCCAATCGACCTTTGTGGTCAGGTTGAATACGAATGTACGAAGGCCGCGATGGCAGCGCTAGCCCTTGCTCGGGCCACGCGCCGGCGGCACGGAGCCACGAGGTGGAAGCCGGACGCCAAAGACTCAGCCTTGGAGCGCGAACTGTCCGACTTCATCGCGAACGCTGAAGAAAAGCGCAAGGCGTCGCTCGAGCGTCGAATGGAGTTTACAGTCGATCGGCGAGTTGACGTGCAACGGTTCAAACAGGTGCTAAGCGCCTAAAACATCGTGAGCTCGGACCCGCCTACGCGGATAGTTTCCGTAACGACCCGATATAGATAGTCCGTCCCGCTTTCATCGAGACTGGTGGGACTGGCAGCGAGCTGCCAGTCGAGGCGGGACACGCACTCGTGGACTACGAATAAGTCGACCCAAACGCCTGGACGATTGCCGCTTTAGCTTCGACCCATGATTCGCCCTTCTCCTCGCAATCCGTCCCGAAAAAAAAGATTGAACGGATATCTATGGTTTCGGAGGCCGGTGCCGATAAGACCGCTCATAAGCCCCCCGCCAGACGAGGCTTCCCATGCCATTTGATTTTATCGCCAGCCGCCCGCCCCGATTAAAACGTACTCTCGTTATCCTGGTTGGCTGTACAGGCGTACTTGCCAGCTTGTCGATTTGGGGCCGGGTGCCCGCCGACGTACTCGCCGACGCGGATAGAGAGGTCGCCCACTTCGGCCCCGCACTAGTGGGCACCGCGTGTCCGGTCGAAGGAGCAGTCTCAAGGGACGCCCGCGGTACCTTTCTCATGTGTTGGAAACAGGTCTGGAGCAAGCCGTAGATCCTACTCCATATCGCCCCGGCGTCTCTGGCGTAACGCATGGCGGACAACCGGGATTTTCTGATTGAAGGTCCGGCACGAGGCTAGACGCAACGGAAGAAGACCAGAGTGTCGTGTGCCTTGCGTCCGAACGCATGTGACCGAAGCTTCGGTTAGGGAGCGTACCCGAAGATGCGCCCGTCGCAATGCGCGCAATCCACTCGCTCGGCGAACCGGTCGATGTACCGGTCCGCAACCCACAGTGGCGGTGCTCGCTATCAACGAATTCTCCAATGGAAAGACTCTTCCGGGTCCGTAGATTCGCACGAGCGCTCGCCCACACGCTGACGAAAAAAAGCCGACAGGTCGTGTCGGCTGAAGGATTCCGGCTATGCCGAAGGCCATGCCAGAACCTGTGCAGCGCAGATTATTGCACTGTCTGGCTCCCATGCGGATGGCATGCTAACAAAGGGTTTACCCCGGTCAAAATATAGGAATGGATGCCGTAATACATGTTGATTTCATTCATGCCGTGACGGCGGGTCGACATGGAAAGGCAAACGTTTGCCCAAAAACTGTGGCTGCTATTGCTCCCAAGCCTCGTCTGTCTGACCGCCATCAAGGGATTCGATGTTGCACCAGCCGCATCGAACGAACAGAGCGTCGATACCCGGGCGCGATCGCGCGTTTCAAGGCGGCCATGACACACACTTCAAGATGCTTCGGGCTGACATCCTTATCTGCCCGCTGAGGAAAGTTCAACATGTTCGACGCCGAAGTTGCCGCGACGCTCCTGAACCGGTGGGACCGTAAACGCACATACCCAGGAGATCAGTCATCGCTGGACCTCTTGCAGGAAGGCAAGCTGCATTTCAGGCATGAGGGCGGCGACGTCCACGCACATGGTACTGACGCAGACCGGCGTCTTCGCGTTGAATGCCTGACGTTCACCGACGGCTCCCGCGCCTTGCGCGTCACCGGTGCAGATGGACAAGGCGGCTGGACGCGGTGGACTGCTGCTGAGCCGGTGTGAAAGCGCGAAACGAGCGCACGTAGTCACTACCCGGTATCGAAGGAGAAAGCCGATGTCGACATGGCCTGATCGCACGCTGGATTGGCTCTTCGTCCTCGCCTACGTCCTGATGGTGATATGGCTAAATTACCTGCAGCAGATGTTGTGTCACATGTAGCGTGTGTCGCGTCCCAGCGGATGCCAGAGCGCCGTCGACGTCGAGCAGGCTGATGGAAACAGCCACTGATCTCTTGCGAATGAGGTGTCTGCTGCGGTCCACGACAGCTCGTGTGACATTCCGGATTTCAGAGGATCGCGAAAGGAGATGAACGTGAACATGGTGAAGACCGAGATTGGACAACTGGAGAAGGCACTGAACGCTCTGGTTTGTCGCCCACGACTTATCCGTCGCGACTACTGGATATCGCAGATCGAGTGCCTGCTGACACGCCCTGGGCTGTCGGCGCAGGACCGGCAACGACTCCGCGCGCTGCTCAACCTGCTCGGCACGCCCGTCGCGGGATGCAGTGTCTCACTATAGCAGTGACCGGCATCGTAGAGTCTTTGAGTACGGTCACGACAAGCGAGCTGATTCGCTGAACACGCCTGCCGCAGTTGCGTCAATTGCTGCTGGTGTCACACGTCAGAAATTCGCGGACAACGTTGTGCGGCACCAGGCGTCGTCGCGTCGACTGATTGCCTGCAGTGTCCGCGCGATCATGTACGGCGAACGCGTCTATTGAGCTTTCGGAAATCATCATGTTTAACGAGTCGAAATACGTATCGCTATGTATGAACAGGGCCTGGACCAGTGGACGCGTGCCTGGTACGGCGAAGCCGTTGAAGCGGGATTTATCCGCCCGCACTATCATCCCGACCCTGTGACCATAAAGCGTCTTCGGGGCTATTTCGGCGCGGGCCTGTCGCCCTTCGAAGCCGCCCAGGCGTGCTTTGGCCGCAAACACTAAAGTAAGCCGGCTATTGCCTCCCCATCCGGTAGCCACATCTGCACGAAAGGCAGAAAGCGACCTGAACAGTCCAGCGAATTTCTCATCCAACAACACTTGTCACGCCCGCATGAGCGCCACCTCGACCGGCATCTCACAAACACCGCTACCCAGTCCAGATTTGCACCGGCTGGCTAACATCTCACGTCCGGCCCCTTCCTCAGGAGGTCGCAAGGCTTCGTCGAGAACGGATCTCGCGGTCACACCCCTGGCGGATCTGTCGAGGGCATGCTGATGACGCGCACGCAGCCGGGCTGCAGCGAAGGCTGCGTTGTGTTGCCACCAGAAGTCATCACGGCGCTCAAAAACCTCTACATTGTTTCGAGCGCGCTCGCGCAGCGAGGCACTCACGCTCAGGAAATCCGGGATTCCCAATGGCGGGCAATGTTTCAACGGGCTCACGAGGCGAAGACGGCGCTCGACCAGCACGGGGAGAGAGCTGAAACGCATGCGATTGTGCTGCTTCGACAGATGACACAGGCATGCCAGGGTCTGGTTGATCGGCACGCGACCCGACAGGAGATTCCCTTCGCCGTGTGGCGCGAAGTGGGCAGGCTTGGGCACGATGCTTACGAGTGGGTCAACCTGAACCTACCCCGCCGGCGAGGCACCGACGCATGAATCCCGCACCGTTCAGGTCAGCGTACCGTGCCGGACTTAAAGCGGACTGGCTCGCGCAACGTGTCCGGCATGTACTTCCGGCACGCCCTGGCTGGCCCACGGGCCGTCGTCCTTTAAGATCTCCGGGACGCATGCGACCGACGGATGGAGCATTGCTCCCAACGTCGGGAGAGCAACGGAACAACGCGCGCTTGCCGGAAACAAGAGATCAGAAGATCGCCGCAATCGTTGTTAGCAAGTCACGGAGTGGTCAGTGAACGCCGAAGGAATCAACAAGGCCGCGTTGCTGCTGATGTCGCTCGGTGAAAACGAGGCGGCCGAAGCCTTCCGGTTCCTCGGCCCACGTGAGGTGCAGAAGATCAGCATCGCGATGGCCGCGCTGAAAAACGTCACGCGCGGTGCCGTCGACACTGTACTGCAAGACTTCATCAAGGAAGCAGAAACGCACACGACGCTATCGCTTGACTCGAAGGATTACATCCGGTCGGTGCTGACGAGGGCGCTCGGCGAAGACAAGGCTGGCAACGTCATCGACCGCATTCTGCAGGGTGACGACGTTGGCGGCATCGAAGGCCTGAAGTGGATAGATGCGCGAGCCGTCGCGGAACTGATCAAAAACGAACACCCGCAAATCATCGCAACCATCCTCGTGCACCTTGGCCCGGAGCAGGCTTCTGACGTACTCGCATGCTTCACCGAACGGACGCGCAACGACGTGCTGCTGCGCATCGCCACGCTCGACGGCATCCAGCCGGCTGCATTGCGCGAACTCGACGATGTGATGACAGAGTTGCTGTCTGGCAGCGGTAACGTGAAACGCAAGGCGGTTGGCGGCGTTCGCGCGGCAGCGGAAATCCTCAACTACCTGTCAACCCAGCACGAAGAATCGGTAATCGACAACGTACGCAGCTACGACGACGATCTCGCGCAAAGGATCATTGACGAGATGTTCACGTTCGAGAACCTGGTCGAGCTCGATGATCGCGCGATCCGGCTGCTGCTCAGGGAAGTTGGCACGGAGACACTGGGGATCGCACTGAAGGTCGGGCCGCCCGAGCTGCGTCAGAAATTCATGGCGAACATGTCGCAACGCGCGGCGGAGCTGTTTTCCGAAGATATGGACACACGCGGCCCGGTGCGCCTGTCGGAAGTCGAAGCACAACAGCGCAAGGTTGTGCAGGTCGCGCGCGACCTCGCCGGGAGCGGCGAGATAGCGCTTGGTGACAAGGCTGACGACATGTATGTCTGAAGTGCCTCCCTGCGCGAACATCCCGATGAGAACCGGACGGGTCGTGCTCCTGCAGGGAAAGACTGAAAATCAGTGTGAGCCTGCCAGGCCGCTTTCCAGCTGACTCTGGAGTTCGCGCACCTGCCGCTGCGCGGACCGCAACTGGTCCTGTGCGGCAGTTTTCTGCTGTGCGAGCAGGGTAGCTTCGGCACGCGTCTTCTGCTGCTGGTTGGTGACGATTGTCTGCTGCTGACTCGCTACATCGAGGTCGGCCTGCAGGCGGTTCGCACGACCCTGCGACAGCGCAATCATCCGCTCGATGAACGCCTTTTGCGCCTCGAGCCGGCCGCGGCGAATTTCGACATCGGACAACTGCACGGTCTGACGCACGAAGTCCTTGTAGATCAGGTCGGCGTGGGTTTGGTCCGGTGTCTTGATGACGCGCCAGAAGTTCTTCTGCTGGAACAGCACGACGTAATACGTCATTTCCTTGCTGTAAAACAGCAGGCTCGCACCGTAACTGCCGTTGTACGTTGTACGCAGTTCGCTCAGGTCCGAACCGCGAATCATCTGTTGCAGCTCGACGACGTTGCCGGCGGCGGACTGCTTCGCCTCGCTCGGATTCAAGTTCGACAATCTCCGGTTCGCCGCACAGCAGCACCAGCAGGCGCAGCAGCGCTTCGCGCGATGGCGTGAGACGCCGCGTGTCCGCACCTGCGGCTTGGCAAAGTAGTAGGTCGAAGCCGGCGCGCATGGCGACGTCATGGTCTTCCGGTGTTTCGACCTTCTCGGCGAGCAATACCTTCCCGTGTTGCCTGACGATGCTGACAAGTTCGTTAAGGTCCTCGCGCGTGCAGTCGAGAAAGTCGATCTTGACAATATCGACGCACGGCAGCAGTTCGGCCAGACGCGGGGTGACCTGCGAAACATCATCCAGTGCGAGCCGGAAGCCCGCTCGCCGCAGGTCGCTGCAATGTCGGCCGGCGGACCGGTGTCGATGCTGTTGGTCCGACTTCTTCGTGGCAGTACGGGCGCACAGCAATGCACTGAGCAGGCGCATCGGACACTCGGCGCAGAGCGCCGGTCGAAGCCGGTCGCCCAGAGGCGCAAGACCGAGCGATGGAGCGATCCAGCCGAATGGTGAACAGACCGACCTGACCCGTCGTCGGCGGCGACTGTCGGAATACCGGTGGCAGGTCGCCGAAGGCGTCATCGAGCTGTTCAGTCTGAACGGCGAAATCTGGAAGGAGTCGTCGCTCCGCCCGCGCAGGGTTTGCGCTATTGGGCCGCTGTAAGTTTGTGGCCCGTCCTCAATGCCTGCCAGCCCGTCTGCGGCTCCTTCCGCTGATCGCTTACCTGCTCGATGCCGCTTTTCAACACCGCTTCACAAAAGGCCAGGCGGGCTCGGTAGTAATCTGCGTGCATCTGAGCGTCAAGGATGCGTTGTTCAGCCTGGAAGAGTTCCAGACGCAATTCCCGCAACGCTTTTTCGGCTTGCTTCTCCGGAGTAAGCGCGTTGCGTACAGCCCAGCTGGTTATCCACCGCAGCATGATGAACTCCTCTCATCGTCAGGTGACATTCCGCCGGCTTCAAATCGGGCTTTCACGCCGGGGGCACAAAACGCCACTGTCCCGACCACTTCTTCATACAGCCACTGGTGAGTCAGCGCTATCAATAATCAGTGAGTACCTGTGCGTCACACTGCGCGGTAGATCACGTTGTTGCGAAAATTTCCCGCCGCCCATGCAAGGGGTTGGCCACGCTGAGCGCCTTGCCGGACATCATTGCGGCCGTGATGAGTCTGCTCGCGGCGTTTTACGTGGCGCGCTTCGTTGCGTCGCTAGTGGAGAAGCTGCTTGTCGCAGCCGGCGTGGACGGGCTACGTTCTCCGCAGACAGGGGTCTGCAAGTTACACAAGCAAATCACGCCTCCTGGCGCTACATGAGAGTGAGGTTGGCGCGCGACATGGGAATAGCGTCTCAGGTGTGCGGCAGGAGGCACGCCTTCAATTGCCCTTGAAAACCGCTGCGCCACCGGTCCGGGAGGAGGACGGGTCCCTCGCTCCATTCGCCTGCTCGCGCCCAACAGCCGCCGCCCCGGAAGCCCCGGATGCAGCCGACGTTGCGCTCATATACGCCGGCGCGAGCTTCGTCTTCTGTCGTATTCCCGGCGATGGCGCCGTCGCGCGCTTCTCCATGTCTGCCAGCATCTGCTGGCACGGCAACGGCCGATTGTCGCTCGGCTGGAGCAACGCGATCACCGCCGCAAACGGATTCAGCAAGCCCAGTCCCGCCGCCGCCCTGCCATGCGCGACCAGCGCCCCGGCCTTCCTGCCGACTTGCGGCTCCTTGAAACTGCCCTTGACGTACAGCGGCGAGCGCAGCGAGATCACCCGGAACCCTTTGGTGTGCGGATGAATCGTCAGATTCATGGTCTCGTCTCGCAAGTTCACGTTTCCGTCCATCTCGACCACCGCATCGTCGGTGTCGAGGGCGAATACGCGCGAGTCGAGCACACCATTGGTGGCGACGAAGTCGGCCGCCGCGCAATTGATCGTCACGTCTCGATTGCCGAACAGCTTCTCGTACACCACGTTCGCCACGTTCAGCCCGGCCGCCTCCATCAGCAAGCGACTCACCGCGCCGTCGGTGATCAACATCTTCACCTCGCCGTTGGAGGTCGCGGCGAGTGCCACCGGCGAGTTGCCGGTGGCCAACAGCGCCGCGTCGCCGTTGACTTCGCCGAGCGCCGTCCGCATCACCGCGAATGTCGGGAACAGCTGCTTGAGCCGCAGATGCCGCGCCTGCAGCGAGAACCGCCCCTTGAGCGGCTTGCTGCTGCCGTCCAGGTGGATGGTCGAAGCGAGGGGTGCCGCCCGCCACGCCGAACTTCAGCGGATCGAGCATCAGCACGCCGTCCTGCATGACGAGGTGGGTGGACAGAACAGTGATCGGCAGGCTCGCGGTCTTGACGATGCGGCGTCCAGTGAATCGGACGTCAGCATCGATCGCCTTCCAGCGGTCAGTGCGGAACTCCTCGACCGGCAGCGCCTTGTTGGCCGGCTGCGCTACGGCGTCGCCGCGCCTGGCCTTGCTGGCGTTCGTGTCGGCACCGACGAGTGGTGCGAGGTGGGAAAACTGCAGCAGGCTCGACACCAGCGTGCCAGACAACAGCGGGCGGGGTTCGCGCGAGACGTACACCAGCGAGCCGTTCAGGTCGCTGCTGCCGACGCGTCCGGTGAAGTTCTCATACACCAACGGCTGTAAGTCGACGGCGACGCCGTCCGTGACCGCGCCGGGGGAGATCGCCACTGACGACGCTGCGCTCGCCGCCCGGGTGAAGCGGGCGCTTGTCGCGGACCAGGGGCTAAGATCGTTGTCGATGAGCGTCGCGACGTATCGAGGCGTCGTGCAGTTGTCAGGATACGTGGATTCGGAGGTACGGATTCAGAAAGCGCTTGCCGTGACGCGCGGCGTGCCGGGGGTACAATCCGTGAGCAACGATCTGCACCTCAGGCCGCAATGACGCGCGTTCGCCGGAAACAGATGACGAACTGCTGAAGGGGTCTAGCGCCCTTTAACTGGCGATTGTGAGCTTGTTTTTAATGTCGATGGGTGCTCAGGCACCCACCAGCCGCATCGCTTTCATTGTCCTTTTGAATCCCAGGATTCTCAGCACTCTCATGAGGTTGTAGGCAAGCACGTTCAGACTCATCTCGGTCCCCACGTTGGGCAGCCGGCGTGTCAGGAAGTGCGTGTAACCCATCCAGTGCTTGAACGTCCCGAAGACATGTTCGACGGTGCGTCTGCGTATCGTCATTGCCTCTGGCGTTTTGTCGAGTTGACGTTGAACACCTTCCAACACGGACTCGTGCTCCCATCGGGTGATTCGCCGATATGGACTTGGCGTGCATTGTGATTTTATTGGGCACTGAGGACAGGCGCTGCTCCAGTAACGGCGCAATTGCATACCGTGTTCCTCCCCGGTGAAACGGTAGATTGCCCGTTCACCGGCTGGACACTGGTATTCGTCGTCCCGCGCAATGTAGATGAAGTCAGCCCTATCAAATCGACCATGGCATTTCGCGCTTGATGTCGTGGGTTTCGGCAGCATTACCGCGATCCCGGCATCCACACACTCTTTGATCTGAGGCCCGCTATAGAACTGAAGCTGTTCTCGCAGGCGCTCGTTGCCATCGACGGTAGCAAGTTCAAGGCAGTCAACACCCGCGATCGCAACTTCACAGAGGGTAAGGTCGACAAGCGCCAGAAGCAGATCGAGGAGAGCATCCAGCGGTATCTGAACGCGCTGGAGACTGCCGATCGTACGCAACCCGCTGAGCTGGAAGCGAAGTCGACCCGGTTGCAGGACAAGATCGCACGCTTGCGCGAACAGATGCGAAACCTCGATCAGATCAAGGAGCAACTCAGGACGCAGCCTGATGGCCAACTCTCGATGACTGATCCCGACGCGCGCTCCATGGCGACGAGCGGCAAAGGCTCGGGAATGGTCGGCTACAACGTACAGGTGGCAGTAGACGCCAAACACCACCTCATCGTTGCTCACGAGGTCACAAACTCTGGCAGCGACCGGGCGCAACTCAGCCCCATAGCGAAAGCTGCACGCGGCATAAGACGACGAAGCGGCGACATACGTTGCGGATGCCGGTGCCGTTGTCACGGCGGAAGTCAGCTATGGTCTTGAAGTCCGGCGCCAAACGGCCCGTGAGCCACATCAATTCAACATTGCGTTGGCATTCACGTTCCAGGCGGCGGCTCGACTGGATCCGGTTCAGGTAGCCGTAGATATAGATCTTCAGCAGCACGCCTGGATGATAGGACGGGCGACCTGTAGTCGACGGCATCGCTCCATCGAAGCCCAGTGATTCAAGGTCAAGCTCTTCAACAAACGCCTCGATGATTCTGACCGGATTGTCCTCGGCGACAAAGTCATCGAGGCACTCTGGAAGCAGCGTCACCTGCTTGCGATCTTCACCTTCTATGAATCGCTTCATCCGGTCACCCAGGCTGAATGAGTTAATCCAGTTTAGGCGATCATGGTGTTTTCACACAGGCTTA
>NZ_JARESO010000089.1:0-22487 GCF_046030175.1 Paraburkholderia sp. RL17-373-BIF-A | reverse complement strand
TGTCTCGGGTGGCCGCGGTCTGGGCAACGGCGAGAACTACACGAAGGTGCTAGAACCGCTGGCGGACAAGCTGAACGCAGCGCTGGGCGCATCGCGCGCAGCCGTCGATGCGGGCTTCGTGCCGAACGACTATCAGGTCGGGCAGACCGGCAAGATCGTCGCACCGCAACTGTACATTGCAGTCGGCATCTCGGGCGCGATCCAGCATCTGGCCGGGATGAAGGACAGCAAAGTGATCGTCGCGATCAACAAAGACGAAGAAGCGCCGATCTTCAGCGTCGCAGACTATGGCTTGGTCGGAGACCTGTTTGCAGTCGTGCCAGATTTCGTAGCAACTACCTGAAGCAAGCTCGCTTCAAACTCGCGTACAGCGGGAAAAACGGCGAAACAATTCGGGGCTTTTGCTGGCAAAAGATTGAAACTGAAGGAGCCACGGAGCTCCTGTAACCTCAAATTGGAGAAGACAGTATGAGCGAGGCTCTTCTGTGCGATGCGATTCGCACGCCGATCGGCCGCTATGCGGGTTCACTGTCGTCGGTGCGCGCCGACGATCTGGGCGCGGTGCCACTCAAGGCGCTAATGGAGCGCAACAAGGAAGTCGATTGGAGCGCCATCGACGACGTCATCTACGGCTGCGCGAACCAGGCGGGCGAGGATAACCGCAACGTCGCGCGCATGTCGCTGCTGCTGGCGGGCTTGCCCAAGGAGGTGGCGGGCACCACGGTGAACCGTCTGTGCGGCTCGGGCATGGACGCTATCGGCATTGCGGCGCGCGCGATCAAGTCGGGTGAGGCCGGGCTGATGGTGGCGGGCGGCGTGGAAAGCATGAGCCGCGCGCCCTTCGTGATGGGCAAGGCGACGAGCGCGTTTTCGCGTCAGGCCGACATCTACGACACGACCATCGGCTGGCGTTTCATCAATCCGCTGATGAAGAAAATGTACGGCGTCGATTCGATGCCGGAAACGGGCGAAAACGTCGCAACCGACTACAACATCAGCCGCGCCGATCAGGATGCATTCGCGCTGCGCAGCCAGCAGAAGGCCGCGCGTGCGCAGCAGAACGGCACGCTCGCTCAGGAAATCGTTTCGGTGACGATTCCGCAAAAGAAGGGCGATGCGATCGTCGTCTCCAAGGACGAGCATCCGCGCGAAACGAGTCTCGAGACGCTGGCAAAGCTAAAGGGCGTCGTGCGTCCTGACGGCACGGTGACAGCAGGCAACGCGTCCGGCGTCAACGATGGCGCGGCGGCCTTGCTGCTGGCAAACGAAGAGACCGCAAAACGCTATGGACTGACACCGCGCGCGCGTGTGCTGGGCATGGCGACGGCCGGTGTCGATCCGCGCGTGATGGGTATCGGCCCTGCGCCCGCGACGCAAAAGTTGCTCATGCGCCTGAACATGAGCATCAACCAATTCGATGTGATCGAACTGAACGAAGCGTTCGCGTCGCAAGGCCTCGCGGTGTTGCGCGCGCTGGGTGTCGCGGATGACGATGCACGCGTCAATGCGAACGGCGGCGCCATTGCGTTGGGCCATCCGCTCGGCATGAGCGGCGCGCGACTGGTCACGACGGCAATGTATCAGCTGCAGCGTACGCAGGGACGCTTTGCACTTTGTACCATGTGCATTGGGGTCGGGCAGGGAATTGCGATCGCAATCGAGCGCCTGTAAGCGTGGCCACGTGCACGAGCGAGGTGGTCGTGAATGCAATGACAAACTTCGAGTTGCGCCGGCTCATGGCGGCAGCGTCCGCGAATCAGGAAGATGCTGACCTGTGGCGGATGTTCTCCAGTCTCTACGACGAGCGTCGCATCCGCTGGTGCGATTCTGCGCGAGGTTGGCTCGTATCAATCGACAATCGTCATCTCGCCACCGAAGCCAGCTTCGATCAGGCGATCCGGTTCGCGATTGCGCGATTTCTCAAGGTCCGGACTGGCACCAGGTCGGCAAGTGCGCGGGGTTCGCTCACGTGAACAGCGCCGATAGTGAATTCGGGCGGAGGTAGCGGTGCAGGATCGCTTTCTCGTTTCGGAGTTCCGAATTCTCCAGATTTGGTTAATCGATGCACCATGGACCTGAACCTGATCGGCTTGTTCATCGAGATCGTCGAATCGCATAGCCTGAGCGCCGCCGCGCGCAAGGTTGGTATGACGCGCTCGAACATCAGCCAGCGGCTCAAGCTGCTGGAACGCGAAACGGGCGCGCAATTGCTGCGCCGTTCGACACGGAATTTCGAACTGACGCAAGCCGGGCGCACGCTCTATGACTGTGGCCTGCGCATGCTGGAAGACCTGAGCACGGCTCGCGCGTCGATTGACAGCCTCGGGCGAACCTTGAGCGGTCGTGTTCGCATCAGCGTGCCGACAGGCTTCGGCAGGATGTTCATCGGATCGAAGCTGCTCGAATTCGCGCGGATGCATCCGAGCATCACACTCAATGTCACGTTCAACAACCGGATCGAAGATCTGATCGCTGCGGAAGTCGACGTCGCGTTGAGGATCACGGCGACGCCACCGTTGGATTGCGTGGCGCGCAATATCTGCTCGATTGACTGGAACCTCTATGCGTCGGCCGGCTATCTCGAGAAGCATGGTCCGATTGACTGTCCGGCGGATCTCGAAGCGCAGACGCTGGTCGCGTCGCCTTACCCAGAGCGGCGGGTCACGATGACACTCACGCACCGGCAGGACGACGCCGATGTCCACACCATCGCGATGCAGCCTGCGCTGCAGTCGTCCGACTATCCGTTTCTGGCGGAAGCGGTGAGTCAGGGCATGGGTGTCGGGCTGTTGCCGGCCTATGTGCCGTATGCGCCCAAGTGCCGCGAACTGTTGCGGATCCTGCCGCAGTACCGCGTCGCCGGCTTGCAGAACACGCTGTATATCGTGACGCTCCCCAATCGTTTTCCGTCGCCGGCGACGCAGGCCTTGATCGACTATCTGCGAGCCGAAATCGTCTCACTCGCGCAAACCTGGGCCTGAAAACAGGGCCTAAAACAGGGCATTTCTCCTGTTCCGCGCTCGGGTCATCCGAACCCGCCATCGCCCGCCACGTATCGTCAATATCGAGCTTTCACTGGCTAAGTCTTGCCGACGCTACACCGTCAATTTTCAGTTAACAGTTCGTCAATTGCCAGTTGGATTGTCAATGCAGTTGCTGCGTTTCACAATGACCCAACACGAATTACATGGAGACAAGGGCAATGACCCTCAAAGCGTCCGGCGTCGCGGTCAGGCAAGCCGTATTGCTGATCGACGCGAGGCGCACCTTCATCGGCGGCGCCGACATCCGCGAGTTCAAGCAACACGACCCGGTCTTCTGGCAATCGTCGCCGCTCATCGTCGATCTCGTCAAGCGCCGCGCCACACTGGCGAGCCTCGATCGTTCCGCCTGATCCGCTCAACCCGTCAAATACCCGCTTCAATTTCAGGATTCAGACCATGCGCGAAGCTGTCATTGTTTCCACCGCACGCACGCCGCTGACCAAGGCGCATCGCGGCGAATTCAACATCACACCCGGCCCCACGCTCGGATCGTTGGCCGTGCGCGCCGCCGTCGAACGCTCGGGCATCGACCCGCAACTGATCGAGGACGCGATCCTTGGCTGCGGCTATCCGGAAGGTACGACCGGCCGCAACATCGCACGCCAGACCGTGATCCGCGCGGGGTTGCCGCTGTCGATCGCGGGCACCACCGTGAACCGCTTCTGCGCTTCCGGGCTTCAGGCGATCGCGATGGCCGCCGGCCGCATTGTCGTCGACGGTGCACCGGCGATGATCGCCGGCGGCGTCGAAAGCATCTCCGGCATCCGTACCCGCGAAGACGGTGTGAGCGGGCTCGACCCATGGATCGTGGAACACAAGCCGTCGCTCTACATGACGATGATCGACACCGCCGACATCGTGGCTCAGCGCTACGGGATCAGCCGGGAAGAGCAGGACCGTTTTTCGGTGGAAAGCCAGCGGCGCACCGCGCAAGCACAGCTCGCCGGCCGCTACGTCGACGAGATCGTGCCGGTCACGACCACGATGGCCGTGACCGACAAGGAGACGGGCGCCGTCAGCCAGCGAGAGGTGACGGTCTCGGCCGACACCTGCAATCGCCCTGGTACGACCTATGAGGCGCTCGCGAAGCTTGCGCCTGTCAAGGGCCCGGAAAAGTACATCACGGCGGGCAACTCGTCGCAGAACGCCGATGGCGCTTCTGCCTGCGTGATGATGGAAGCGAAGGCCGCCGAACGCGCGAACCTCGCTCCGCTCGGCGCGTTTCGCGGTCTGGCGGTGGCGGGCTGCGAGCCGGATGAAATGGGCATCGGTCCGGTGCTCGCCGTGCCGAAGCTGCTCGCGCGTCATGGGCTCACGGTGAACGACATTGGCCTGTGGGAGCTCAACGAAGCGTTCGCATCGCAGGCGCTCTATTGCCAGCGGCGTCTCGAGATTCCGGCCGAGCGTCTGAACGTGAACGGCGGCGCGATTTCCATCGGGCATCCGTTCGGCATGACCGGCTCGCGTCTCGCGGGACACGTCCTTATCGAAGGACGGCGGCGCGGCGTGAAGTATGCCGTCGTCACGATGTGCATGGCCGGCGGCATGGGTGCCGCGGGGCTTTTCGAAATCTATTGAGAGACACGAGGTCATGGATCTGAACTTCACCCCCGAGGAGGAAGCCTTTCGCGAGCGCGTCGTGCGCTTTCTGAAGGAAAAACTGCCGGCGAGGCTTTCCAACAAGGTTCGCAGCGGCTGGCGCCTCACGCGTAGCGACATGGAAGAATGGCATGCGATCCTGAACGAACAGGGCTGGCTCGCGAGTCACTGGCCGGAACAGTATGGCGGTCCAGGCTGGAACGCCGTGCAGAAGTTCATCTTCGAGAACGAATGCGCGCTGGCGGCCGCACCGCGCATCTTGCCGTTCGGCGTGAACATGCTCGGGCCCGTGCTCATCAGGTATGGCAGCGAAGCGCAGCAGCGCTACTGGCTGCCGCGCATACTCGATGGCTCCGACTGGTGGTGCCAGGGCTATTCCGAACCGGGTTCGGGTTCGGACCTCGCGTCCGTAAAGACGACCGCGGTGCGCGGCATCGATGCGCAAGGCGAGCACTACATCGTCAACGGCCAGAAGACGTGGACCACGCTCGGTCAGCACGCGAACATGATCTTCTGCCTCGTGCGCACGGCATCCGATGTGCGCAAACAGGAGGGCATCAGCTTTCTGCTCGTGGACATGAACGCACCGGGCGTCGAGGTGCGTCCGATCATCACGCTCGAAGGCGAGCACGAGATCAACGAGGTGTTCTTCACCGATGTGCGCGTGCCGGCGGCCAACCTCGTCGGTGAGGAGAACAAGGGCTGGACGGTCGCGAAATATTTGCTGACCTATGAGCGCACGAACATCGCGGGCGTCGGCTTCTCGGTCGCGGCGCTGGCGCGATTGCGCCGGGTCGCGGCAAAGGTCACGCGCAACGGCGCACCGCTTGCCGACGATCCATTGTTTGCGGCGCGCCTCGCTCGCGTCGAGGTCGACCTCGAAAACATGAAGACGACCAATCTGCGTGTGATCGCCGCGGTGGCGGGCGGCGGCGTGCCGGGTGCGGAAAGCTCGATGCTCAAGATTCGCGGCACCGAGATCCGCCAGGAGATCTCGTCGCTGATGCGTCGCGCGGTGGGACCGTATGCGCAGCCCTTCATCGAAGACGCGCTGCACGAGGGCTATGACGAGGCAAGCGTCGGTCCCGAGGAAGCCGCGAGCGCAGCCACACTCTATTTCAACAACCGCAAGCTGTCGATCTTCGGCGGCTCCAACGAAATCCAGAAGAACATCATCTCGAAGATGATCCTGGGACTGTAAGAGGATCGCGATGAATTTCCAGCATACCGAAGACCGCCGCATGCTGGCGGATACGCTGAACCGCTTCGTGAGCGAGCAGTATGGCTTCGCTACGCGCGACACGCTCGCGCATAGCGACTCGGGTTTCAGCCGCGAACTGTGGGTCCGTTTCGCGGAACTGGGCATCGTCGGCGCGCTTTTCAAGGGGACCGACGGTGGATATGGCGGCGATGGCTTCGATATCGCCGTCGTGTTTGAGAGCCTCGGGCGGGGACTCGTGGTCGAGCCGTTCCTCGGTGCGCTGGTGGTCGGACACGCGCTTGCCCATACAGGCAGCGAGGCGCAGAAGGCGCTCATCGCGAGTCTGGTCGAGGGGCGTGCCGTGGCGGCGCTCGCACACGACGAACTCGGCTCGCACTACGAACTGACGAAGGTGTCGACGCGCGCCGTGCGCGGCTCGAACGGCTGGGTGCTGACGGGGGCCAAGACCGTCGTACAGCAGGGCGCGGAGGCCGACTTCTTCCTCGTCTCGGCGCGTACGAGCGGTGTGGCAGACGCCGAAGCAGGAATCTCGCTCTTTGTCGTTCCGCGCGAGACGGTGGGCCTCGATGTGCGCGGCTATCGGAAGATCGACGGCGGACGGGCCGCCGAAATCTGTCTGAACGAAGTGTGCCTCCCCGACGACGCGTTGCTCGGCGAACGGGACACGGCATTCGCGAGGCTCGAATTCTGCATCGGCGCCGGCGTGCTGGCGTTATGCGCGGAGGCCGTGGGCGCGATGGATGTCGCGAAAGACCACACGCTCGAGTATCTGCGCACGCGCAAGCAGTTCGGCGTCGCGATCGGCAGCTTCCAGGCGCTGCAGCACCGCATGGCCGACCTGCTGCTGGAAATCGAGCAGGCCCGCTCCGCCGTCATCAACGCCGCCGCCGCGCTTGGCGCGGGCCGCGTTGAGCGCGAACGCGCGCTGTCAGCGGCGAAGTACACGATCGGGCGCATCGGCACTCGCGTTGCCGAGGAATGCATCCAGATGCACGGCGGCATCGGCATGACGTGGGAGCTGCCGCTTGCGCACTACGCGAAGCGCCTTGTGATGATCGATCATCAGCTCGGCGACGAAGATCACCATCTCGAACGCTATATCACACTGGGAAGGAGTGAGCGCCATGAATGAACCTGTCCTTGTGCATCGCGACGGCGCGGTGCAACTGCTGTCGTTGAACAACCCGGCCGCGCGCAACGCGCTCACGCCCGAGGTGTACACGGCGCTACCGGCTGCGCTCGAGCAGGCGCAGCGCGATCCCGATGTCGGCGCAATCGTACTGACGGGTGTGGGTGGAGCTTTCTGCGCAGGCGGCGATCTGAAACGCCTCGCGCAGCGGCGCGCCATGACGCCGCCCGAGCGGCGCGCGGGCATCGAAGGCCTGCACGACATGATTCGCGCCATTCGCGACTGCAGCAAGCCTGTGATCGCGGCAGTCGAGGGAGCGGCGGCCGGCGCGGGCCTGTCGATCGCACTGGCGTGTGACATGCTGGTCGCCGCGCGCAATGCGTCGTTCTCGGTGGCGTACATCAAGGTCGGCCTTTCGCCCGATGGCGGCGCGACCGCGTTTCTGTCCGGGTTCGTCTCCCGGCAACTGCTGACCGAATTGTGCCTGACGGGCAGGCCTGTCACGGGCGAACGCATGCAGACGCTCGGCGTTGTGAATCGCCTCGTCGAGCCAGGCAGAGCACTCACGGAGGCCATCGCCATGGCACAGTCGGTTGCGGCCGGCCCCGAACGCGCGGCCGCCCGGATCAAGAGCCTGTGCCGCCACGCCGGTGAGAACACGCTCGAAGCGCAACTGGACCTTGAAGCCCAGTACATGGCGGAGTCGCTCGGTGACGACGAGGCTGCTGAAGGCATTGACGCCTTCTTCGACAAGCGCCCCGCTGATTTCCTGGCGTTGCGTCGCGCGCGGGCCGTGCCTTCCCAATAGACGTGGCGCGCTCGTCACCATCCCTTTTCACTCCGGATTTGCCATGTCGAACCTGAATTGTTCTCTCCCGCTCGCCGGCGTTCGCGTTCTGGATCTGTCCCGCGTGCTTGCCGGACCCTGGTGCGCCATGGTGCTCGGCGATCTCGGCGCCGAAATCATCAAGGTCGAGCATCCAAAGCGCGGTGACGACACGCGCGACTGGGGAGTGCGCGTCGGCACGACCGAGACGGCTTACTTCAATAGTGTCAACCGCAACAAGCGCTCGGTGTGTCTCGACCTGCAAACCGCCGAGGGCCAGCAGATCGCCTGCGAACTGGCACAGCAAAGCGATGTCGTGATCCAGAACTTCAAGTTCGGCGGTGCGGAAAAGCTCGGCCTTGGCTATGACCAGCTCAAGGAAGGACACGAAGATCTCATCTATTGTTCGATCTCCGGCTACGATCGCCGCGGACCGGAAGCGGCACGTCCCGGCTACGATCTCGTCATTCAGGGCGAGGCTGGGTTGATGGCGCTCAACGGGGAAGCCGATCGGCCGCCGCTCAAGTTCGGTGTGGCCGCCGTCGACCTGTTCACCGGGATGTACTCCGCCCAGGCGGTGCTCGCCGCGCTCTACGAGCGCCAGAAAACCGGCAAGGGACGGCACATCGAAATGGCGCTCTTCGACTGCGGCCTGATGATCACCGCGTACTACGGCCTGGAGGCGCTGATCATGGGTGAGGACCCGCCGCGCTACGGCAATTCGCATCCTTCGATCATGCCCTACGGCGTATTCGACGCAGAAGATGGGCCGCTCGTCATCGCGGTCGGCAACAATCGGCAGTACGAGCGCTTCTGCCGCGAGGTGATCGAACGCCCCGATCTTTTCGAAGACGAGCGTTTCCGCACGAATATCTCCCGCACGGCCAACCGCGAGGTGCTCGCGCCCGAACTCAAGCGCGAGATCGGCAAAAGAAAACGCCAGGATCTGCTCGAGCACCTGACGCAAGCCTGCATTCCCTGTGGCGAAGTTGCCGGCCTTCACGATGCGCTCACCTCAACGCGCGCGGCAGAGGCCGGGCTTGTGACGAGTTACGCGCATCCCGAGGCCGGCAGCACGCCCGTGCTCGCTCCGCCTTATCGCTTCGACGGCGCGCGCCTGCCTGTGAGAAACGCTCCGCCGCAACTCGGGGAAGGCACGAACGATGTTCTCCAGTCGTTGCTCGGACTGTCCCACGAACGACTTTCACAACTGAAGGCCGACGGCGTCGTCTGACGCTGCATTGGGCCTGACTTCTTAGGGGATCGTTGGATGAGCCAGATCGCTTTTTCCAATGGCGTCACCAGACTGTTCGGTACACGCCTGCCCATCGTCGCCGGCGGCCTGATGTGGCTCGCCGATGCGGACTATGTCGCCGCCGCGTCGCGCGCCGGCATCATCGGCTTCATCACGGCCGCGAGCTTTCCGGAGCCGCGTGCACTGCGCGCGGAGATCCGGCGCTGTCGCGACCTGTGTGAAGGCGGCCCGTTCGGCGTCAACGTTTCGATGCTGCCGAAGCTCGTCCCGGGCGAGAAGACGCTGGAAGTGTTCGAGCTCATCGTCGAAGAGGGCGTTAAGTTCGTCGAAACTTCCGGGCGCAGTCCGGAGGCATTCATGCCGCTGCTGAGGCAGGCCGGCATCAAGGTGCTCCACAAGGTTCCGGCAGTACGGTTTGCTGTCAAGGCGGCCTCGATCGGCGTCGATGCCGTCGCGATCGTCGGAGCCGAATGCGGCGGACATCCGGGACTCGACATGGTGGGATCGTTCGTCAACGCCGCGTGGGCGGAAAGCCACCTGGACATTCCTTACCTCATCGGTGGCGGCATCGGCCGCGGCTCGCAACTCGCCGCGGCGCTCGCAATGGGCGCTTCAGGCGTAATCGTCGGCACGCGCTTCGCCGTGGCCGAGGAGATCTGGGCACATGGCGATTACAAGCGGCGGCTGGTGGAAGCCGGGCCGACCGACACGGAATTGTGCATGCAGTCCCTGCGCAATACCGTGCGCACGCTGCGCAACGAGACGACGGCCGCTGTGAAGGAGATCGAGGCACAGAACCCGAATGTGACCATTCAGGACCTGATGCCGATGGTTGCCGGCAAGCTCGGCCGCAATGCATACGTCACGGGCGACTGGTCGAAGGGGCTGCTTTCTGCCGGGCAGTCGCTCGCGTTCGTCGACCGTATCGAACCGCTTGCCGACATCGTCCGCCGCTTCGAGAGCGACATGCGGCAGGCGCTGGCGCGGGTAGCGATCGCCTGATCGGGTTCATGGACGCCGCACGTGTCGTGCCGGCGTCAGTCATGCAGTCACGCAGTCACGCGGCGCGAGGCGATATTCCCCTCGCCAGCCGAACACCGTCCCCCATCCATAACAAGCGCTGTTGAAAGCAGCCCGTCAAGCAGTTGCATCGAGCTACCGAAGCTCATTCCATTCGTCGTCAAAGACGTCAGCAGACAACAGGCAGGAGACAACCCATGCAGCATGTCCACATCGATTCAATCAAGGCGAGCCCCGCGTACCAGCGGCTCATCACGTCACGTCGCCGTTTCAGCTTCACGTTGACAGCGCTGATGATCATCACGTACTACGGCTTTATCCTGTTCGTCGCCCTCGCACCTCAAGTGCTGGCCCATCCGCTGTATGCCGGAGCCACGACGAGTATCGGCATTGTCGTGGGCGTCGGCATCATCCTGATCGCGGTTGGAATGACCGGCTGGTACGTGCTGCGCGCGAACCGCACACTCGATCCTTCAATGAGCGCGCTTCTCGCCAGTGCAGGGAAGGAGACCCATTGATGAAACTCGTTCGCTTCCTCTCCTGTGCGAGCCTTGCCTCCATGGCCGCGCTCGCTCACGCCTCCTCCGTCGAAGGCCCAGTGCCGGATCATGTCGAGCTGAATCCCGTCGCAATCGGCATGTTCCTCTTATTCGTACTTGTCACGCTCGGCATTACGCGCTGGGCATCGCGCAGGACCCGCACGACAAAGGACTTCTACAGCGCGGGTGGCGGCATCTCCGGCTTTCAGAACGGGCTCGCCATTGCCGGGGACTACATGTCCGCAGCCTCGTTCCTGGGCCTCTCCGGCATGGTGTTCGTGTTCGGATTCGATGGCCTGATCTATTCGATCGGTTTTCTGGTCGGCTGGCCGTTTGTGATGTTCCTGCTCGCCGAGCCCTTGCGCAATCTCGGTAAGTTTACGTTCGTCGACGTGGTCGCCTACCGGTTCGAGCAGGCACCGATTCGCCTCCTGACTGCCAGCACGTCGCTCGTCGTCGTGGTCTTCTATCTGGTCGTGCAGATGGTCGGTGCGGGCAAGCTGATCCAGTTGTTGTTCGGGTTGCAGTACTGGATCGCGGAAGTCGTCGTCGGCGTGCTGATGGTGATCTACGTGTTCTTTGGGGGCATGACGGCGACCACCTGGGTGCAGATCATCAAAGCCGTGCTCCTGCTATGCGGCGCGACGTTCATGGCCGTCACCGCGCTCGCGCAATTTGGCTTCAATCCCGACGAGATGTTTCGACGCGCGGTCGACGTCCATCCCGGCTCACTCAGCATCATGGGCCCCGGCAAACTGCTGAAGGATCCGCTCAACGCACTTTCGCTTGGCATCGCGCTGATGTTCGGCACCGCAGGGTTCCCCCATATCCTGATGCGCTTCTTCACAGTGCCCAGCGCGAAGGAGGCGCGCAAGTCCGTGTTCGTCGCCACCGGGCTTATCGGGTATTTCTATCTGCTGACCTTCGTGATTGGCTTCTCCGCGATCGCACTGCTTGCGCAGCATCCCGAGTTCTTCAAGGCTGCCGTCGACGGGCATTTCAATCTCACGCGCGACCTCGTCGGCGGCTCGAACATGGTTGCCGTCAAGCTGGCGCAGGCGGTGGGCGGCAACCTCTTCTACGGCTTCATCGCCGCCGTGACGTTCGCGACGATCCTGGCGGTGGTCGCGGGCCTTACGCTCTCCGGGGCGACCACGGTTTCACACGATCTTTACGCATGCTGGCTCGCGCGCGGTAAAGTCAACGAAGCTCACGAAATGCGCATGTCACGTCTCGCGACACTGATACTGAGCGTCGTCGCGATCGGACTTGGCATTCTCTTCGAGCACGTCAATGTGGCGTTCCTGGTCGGTCTCGTGGCGGCCGTCGCTGCAAGTGCGAATTTTCCGGTGCTGGTGTCGTCGATTTTCTGGCGCGGCATGACGACCTGCGGCGCGGTGGTGGGCGGCGGTCTCGGGCTGACTTCCGCAGTGCTGCTGACACTGTTTTCGAAATCAGTATGGGTCGACGTGCTGCATCGGGCACATGCGCTGGTGTCCCTCGACAACCCCGCACTGATTTCGGTGCCGCTCGCGTTCGCGGGCATCTGGGTCTTCTCGATGCTGGATCGCGGCGCGCGTGCGCAGCGAGAGCGGCAAGCGTTTGCGCTGCAGGAATTTTATGGGCAGACGGGCATGCTGTCGGCGAAGGCAGTCGATCACTGAACACCGTTCGCGCGGACAACCGCGAAGCATGCTTTCGCGGCTCGCACACGCGAGCCGCGCCACGTTTCGTATGACTGGAAACGCGACTGATTACCGGTGCCCGGGGATACGACGGCGGACGTTGCGAATGCTTTTGTGGCTACGGCACGAGCGTTTGGATCGCAGTTCGGTGATCAGTCACCGGTTCAACCTCTCTTCAAAAAGCAAGTCGCCGTTGCCGTCGCGAGAAGTTTCCCGTCGAGGGATTTCAACGTACCTTCCGAGGTTGCGATGTTCCTCGAGACGTGGACCGTGCGGCCTTCCGCCACGACGTCCTGATCGCGCGGCACAGGCCGCAGCATTTTCACTTGCAGGTCGATCGTGCCGTAACCGACGCCGGCCTCCAACATCGAGTGCACGGCGCAACCCGTCACGGAATCGAGTATGGTTGCGGCGAAGCCGCCGTGCACGCCGCCAAGTGGATTCAGATGCTGGCTGCCGGCGCGCGCTGTCATCTTCACATATCCAGGGTCGACCTCTGTGAACCACATGGGAATCGTCTCCGCCATCGAAGACCGCGGCAAGTCGCCTGACACGGCGGCGCGCAGCAATTCAAGACCGCTCATTTCCAACGGATTCATCCTTTCCTCTCCTGATTTTGTTCAAACGAGCGCCAACACGATGGTTGTCCGCGCGTTCGCAATCCGTACCGTCCTACTGTCGAACGACTTTCGTGAAATCCGGCCGGCGCTTCTGCGCAAACGCCGTGAAGGGTTCTTTCGCTTCGGCGCTTGCAGGTCGTTCCATGTGACGGCCGGTACACCACTACCTGATAGCTCAACTTTGAATTCTGGGGTCATTAACTTGCCTGCCAAAATTCGCGGCGTCGAGAGGTGCCTCCTCTGGAACGCCATCGCGCTTAAACGTTCGCATGCGAAGTATAAACCTATTCGCATTTGAAGCGCATTTGTGAAAGTCAACGAGCCGTCAACTGAAACTTGACATCAACGCGGCTGCGGCACTTCGCGAGGTTGAAGGAGCGACTGGTGGTTGGCGCGCTCGCGGGGCAACAGTCATGTCCAGCATTGCTGGCATATAGCGGCCAAGAGCAAGTCGGCAGTCAGACAGGCAAACCGACGGGTTCTTCGCGAGACTGGCGACGCCCGCAACCACGTTTCAGTTCGGCCGCGAGGCGTCATGGATAGGCCCCAGTGCACGCTGAGATGGGTCACTGTTAGCGAGGCGCCGTACAGGCGCTGGCCTGCACAGCGTCTTGCGCTACATCAGTGACTGGTGGCTTCCATAGGTGAAATGCCTGTCTGGGAGATGAACTCCTGCGCGTCGAAGGCGGCAATTTCCCTTTTGGCGCGGGCAGTGCGGTCAAGCTTCGAGAAGACAAATATGCCTGCAAAGGCGAGCGGCACGGAAAAAAGAGACGGATTGTCGAGACTGATGGGCGCGGTGGCGTGTTGCATGACATCAACCCATACCGGTTTGGACAGGATTGTCAAAACCACGGCCGAGACAAGGCCGAGTAGGCCGCCAAGCACGGCGCCTAGCGTGGTTGTGCCTCGCCAGAATATTGAACAGAGAAGAACGGGGCAATTGGCGCTGGCGGCAATCGCTGCTCCCATGCTGACGATAAACGCGACATTCACGTGCTCAAAAGGAATACCCAAGCCTACTGCGACCATCGTTAGTGCGACAGTTGATATGCGAGATATCTGCATCTCCCGGCGATCGGACTGTTTCCCGCGAGCTATGCACGAAGAATATAGATCGTGCGACACGGTTGCCGCGCCGGCCAATGTCAGACCCGCTACCACGGCGAGTATGGTCGCAAAAGTCACAGCGGCAATGAAGCCGTAAAAGACACTTCCTCCGACCGCCTTGGCAAGGTTAACGGCGACCATGTTTGTTCCCCCGATAAGGTCTCGGGTGAGCAGAAACTGACCGGTCGAACCAATTTTGAAAAATTCTGGATGTTGGGAGAGAAGGGCGATCGCAGAAAAACCGATCACAAAGGTGAGAAGGTAAAAATAGCCAATAAAGCCCGTCGCGAAGAATACCGATTTTCTCGCTTCGGCCGCGTCACGAACGGTGAAGAAACGCATCAGGATATGAGGAAATCCCGCTGGACCGAGCATGCCGGCTATGCCGAGCGATAGTGCGTTTAGTGGTTCGTGCATGAGGTGCCCTGGTCCCATGATCGCTTCCGAGTGCGGATGGGCGTGAATCGCCGCGGTGAACATCGCCTCCGGACTGAAGCCAAATTGAGCAAGAGAGGCTACCGCCATGAACGTTACGCCAAAAAGAAGGAGCCCAGCCTTGATTATCTGTACCCAGGTAGTGGCGGTCATCCCTCCAAATGAAACGTACGTGACCATCAATATGCCGACGATCACTTCGGCAATCCAGTACGGTAGATGAAAAAGCAACTCGATTAGCTTGCCCGCGCCGACCATCTGCACGATCAGAAAAAAGACGACGACGACGAGCGAAGTACACGAGGTAAGCAACCGTATTGGCACCTGTTGCAACCGGTGTGCAACCACGTCCACAAAGGTGAACTTGCCTAGGTTTCTCAGCGGTTCGGCGAGCAGAAACATGAGGAATGGCCATCCGACAAGAAAACTGATGGCGTAGATAAGGCCATCAAGGCCAAACGCGAAAACCATGCCGGAAAGGCCCAGGAAGGACGCAGCGGACATGAAGTCGCCCGCCATCGCGAGCCCATTCTGTAGCCCGGTAATGTTGCCGGCGCCTGTATAGAAAGCGCGCGTCGATGTATTTCGACGGGCGGCCCAACGTGTAATTGCGAGAGTCACACATACGAACAGGAAGAACATCGAAATGGCGATAGGGTTCAGCGTCGCTCCGTGGACAGCGGAAGCGTTCCCCTCGGCGGCCTGAACGCAAGCTGGAACACAGAGAGCGAGAAGCGGAATGTGTAATGTCGGTTTCATTCTGCGTGCGCTCCGCTGGATTTCTGCAAGACGCGTTTCATACTGGGGTCGAGGACGCGGGTCACGACAAGCGCGTACCATCCGGTCAGACTGACAGCAGTCACAATGACGATTACACCGGCAACGATGCCGATGCTGGTGGAAGCGCCGTGGTAGATCGGCCGTGCCAGAAAGCGAGGCGCAGCGGCCACGAGAACGATGAATCCGTAATAAGTCAGTGTCATCAGTCCGGCAAAAGTGAAGCTAAAGCGGCGCTTGGCTCTCACAAGCGCCCGATAGTCTCCACTTTTCCGTATTGCGTCTATTAGGATCTGCTGCATGGATGTCTCCTTTCTGCCTCTGGTAATCGCCTTTTGGCGTATGTCGGCTTAACTTCTGCTGATCAACCGTCTTGTGCCGGCGACGGACTTGTTATATTGGTTGCGCGCCGCGGGAATTTGATCGATAACTGGCGTCGAACTCAACCACTTCCCTCAAGCGCAATGTTCTTGGGAGATGATGGCTTTCGTCGCCGAGTTGATGATCACTCATCATGCTCAAATTTCATCCTGATCTTCCTCAGAGACCAAGAATGGATCTGGAAATAATGTTCTTTTGAATCTCATTCGAACCGCCATAGATCGAGAGCTTCCGATTGTTCAGGTATAGCGGGGTGACAGAGGAGGCTCCGGCGGGACCGACACCCGCAACGTCATCGCCGTGCAGTGCCTCCTCGATATAGGGGAGCGCATACGGTCCCAACGCTCTGCGCATCAGCGAAGAGATCTCCTGTCGTATCTCGGTGCTTTTGATTTTGAGCATCGAGCTTTCCGCACCCGGGGCACCGCCGGACGTCGCAGCGGCAATGACGCGAAGATTAGTGGTCTTCATGTTTTCAAGTTCGATCTCGACACGCGCGACACGAGCAGCGAAATACGGATCTTCGATGAGGGGACGTCCTCGGAGAGTCTGGCTTTTGGCAATCCGTTTGAGCCGATCGAGCAGGGCGACAGACAGGCCGACACCCGCGATATTGGTTCGCTCGTAGGTAAGCAGATACTTGGCGTATGTCCAGCCTTTGTCTTCTTCTCCAATGAGGTTTTCGGCAGGCACTCTTACGTCACTGAAGAACACCTCATTGACCTCGTGTTCACCATCAAGAGTGATAATGGGGCGGACATCTACGCCTTCCGACTCCATATCGATCAGCAGGAAACTGATTCCCTCCTGCTTGCGGACTTCCGAGCAAGTTCGAACGAGGCAAAAGATCTTGTTGGCATAGTGTCCAAGCGTGGTCCATGTCTTTTGCCCGTTGACGATATAGTGTTCACCCCGAGAGTCGATCTGGCGTACTGCGCTTGTCCGGACCGACGCCAAATCGGAACCGGACCCCGGCTCAGAATAGCCTTGGCACCACCAGTCGGATCCGTCGAGTATTCTGGGCAGCCAATGGTGTTTTTGCTGTTCCGTCCCGTACTTGATGACAACCGGTGCGAGCATGTTCACCCCAAATGGGACGATGCGAGGCGCACCAGCAAGCGCGCACTCGGTCTCAAAGATGTATTTCTCGGTGGGTGTCCACCCGGTGCCCCCATATTCGATGGGCCAGTGAGCAGCCAGCCAGCCTTTGGCATTCAGGATGCAATGCCAATCGTGGAGATCGGCGCGAGTCAGTCGAATTCCGTTGCGTACCTTGTTTGATATGTGTGCAGGCAAACTGCTTTGCAGAAAAGCTTGTACGTCAGAACGGAAGCGGTTTTCCTCTGCGCTAAATTCGAGGTCCATTTGCTCGGGCCCCTCAAAAGATCTCAAAGAGCGCCGCCGCACCCATGCCACCGGCAATACACATTGTGACTACGGCATATTTCACGCCGCGTCTGCGTCCTTCAAGGAGAACATGGCCGGCCAGGCGTGCACCTGTCATTCCGAACGGATGGCCGAGGGCAATTGCACCTCCATCGACATTGAGGCGCTCAGCTGGGATGCCGAGTTTTTCCTGGCAATAAATCGCCTGTGATGCGAATGCCTCGTTCAGTTCCCAAAGCCCTATGTCATCGACCTTGAGATTGTGTCGATCAAGCAACTTCGGTACGGCCAACGTCGGTCCGATGCCCATCTCATCAGGCTCGCAGCCGGCGACAACCATACCTCTGAACGCACCGAGGGGATCGATGTTTGCCCGTTCGGCATCCTTCGCGTTCATCAGTACACACGCGGACGCACCGTCAGATAGTTGAGAGGAGTTCCCGGCTGTCACGAATCGGTCCGGGCCTTTTACCGGCTCGAGCCGCGAAAGGCCTTCGAACGTGGTGTCAGGCCGGTTGCATGTGTCTTCGTCGATCGTGACTTCTTTCAGCGTGACGACGCCTGTGTTTTTATCCTTGACCGCCATCGTGGTGGTAACGGCGATGATCTCTTCCTTGTATCTGCCTTCAGCCTGAGCCCGCATAGTCTTCTGCTGGCTTGCGAGAGAGAATCGGTCTTGCGCTTCGCGGCTGATGCCGTAGCGCTTTGCGACGATGTCACCCGTATCGATCATCGCCATGTAGAGATCAGGCTTATGCTCCGCAATCCACGGATCGAGGTGTTTGTCGGCGTCTTCGCGAGTCTGGATTCCAGTTATGCTTTCTACGCCTCCGGCGATAACCGCTTGTGCACCATCTACGACAATACGTGCGGCCGCCGTGCCGATTGCCTGAAGTCCCGAGGCGCAAAAGCGGTTTATGGTTGTCCCAGCAATGGACAGAGGAAGGCCTGCCCGCACGACAGTCTGGCGGGCTACATTGCGCCCGGTGATGCCCTCTGGATACCCGCAGCCGAGAATGGTGTCTTCGATCAGGGACGGGTCTACGCCTGAGCGGTCTACGGCTGCTCGAACGGCCCATGCAGCAAGGGTCGGCCCATGTGTCCGGTTGAATTCTCCACGGTGAGATTTTGCAAGCGGAGTTCGGGCGGTGGAAACAATAACGGCTTCACGCATATATATTTCTTCAGAAGGAAGTAGGTCTTTAATCGTTCAAGCAGGAGAAGCCTGGTCCTTGATCTGCTAGCTGGACGAGAAGCGGAGAACCGCCCTTACGGAGGGTTGGTCTCCGCGAACCGGCTGGCATCCAGAAGCTCTGCACGGATCCGGATGCTCAGTGCGTTCAAAGGTGGACTGCTGATCGCTGCGACGAGGACTGATCCATTCAGCCGCCGGGTTACGGATTGGTCGGGGGCGTTGAGGAAGGTGGCGGATTGGCAAATCGCTGCGCAGGTCAGCCTCCGATGCATTCACCACGATTCCATCCAGGGCCGAATGTCGAGTTCATGGGTCCACGCATCGCGTGGCTGCTGATGCAGCATCCAGTAGGTGTCGGCAATATGTTCGGGATTGACAATGCCGTCGACTTCCTTGAGTTTGCAACGATCGGGGAAGCTCTCGCGAATGAATTCCGTGTCGATGGCGCCGTCGACAATCAACTGTGCAACATGTAATCCTTTAGGTGCCAATTCCTTGGCCATCGACTGGGCCAACGCGCGCAACGCGTGCTTCGCGCCAGAAAACGCTGCGTAACCGGCTCGGCCGCGCAAACTCGCAGTGGCGCCAGTGAAGAAAATGGATCCTCTTTCACGGGGCAACATCACTTTTGCCGCTTCCCGGCCCATCAGGAAGCCGGCAAAACACGCCATCTCCCAAACTTTCTGATACACGCGAGCAGTGGTGTCCGTAATGTCGAATTTGACGTTCGCGCCGATGTTGAAAATTGCGGCTTCGACTGGAGCAATGTTCGCTTCGATTTCCTCAAACAGGGAAACCATCGCCTCTTCTTTTCGTGCGTCTGACCCGAAGGCGTACGCATCACCGCCCTCCGAGCGAATCTGTTCGACAAGGGGTGTGAGTCTCTCCGGATGTCGGCGGGTCACGCACGCGATGTAACCCTCGCGGGCAAAACGACGTGCGATTGCTCCGCCGGTCGCGTCGCCGGCCCCGATCACCACCACAGCCTTTTTGGATGTTGCCATCATGTCTCCGATATTGAACCGCAGAGCAGAATGAAGAACTGCACTGCAACCCATTATCGGAACGCATTCTGGGAAAGTCAAAGATTTTTTGTGCTGATGAAGCGACGAAATTTGCTTCGTTGAACTGCTATGCAGTATAGTAGACCGCAGAGCGATACAAAAGTGACTCGGAGACACCGGATGACTGTCCTGCTGAACGGGCGCCCGCTACGGCGCATTCACAATGTGATCGACCCATGGGTCAGCGCGAGTCCGGATGCGCCCGCCTTGCTCGACCGGACTGCCAGTCTTACTTACAGGCAGCTGCATGAGGCAGTCGAAGGGGCTGCGCAACGCTTGGGCGAGCTCGGCGTGCGACCGGGTGATCGCGTACTCGTTGTTTGCGAGAACTGCGTCGCGGTAGGCGTGCTCCTGCTGGCGCTGAGCCGGCTTGATGCGTGGGCTGTCGTGGTCAATGCGCGTCTGTCACCCCGGGAGATCGATACATTCGCTGAGCATTCGGGTGCGAGGCGTGTCATCTATACGCCTGACGTTTCTCTTGAAGCCGGGGCGCATGCCCGGCGGGTTGGAGCAAAGGAAGAATTCTGGCCGCTGACAGGCCGTCTAAATATCGGGCCGCTGAACGGGCCGGCTGTGGCAGAGCAAACACACACCGATCCCGCGGAACAGGTCGCGGTGATGATTTACACGTCCGGCACCTCAGGCAGCCCGAAGGGTGTCATGTTGACGCACTCAAACCTCTTATTCATATCGGAGGTTGCGCGATCGGTCAGGCTCCTGTCGCCGCAAGATACGGTGTATGGCGTCTTGCCCATGGCGCATGTGGTGGGACTCTCATCGCAACTTCTGGGGGCGCTTGCTTGCGGTAGCAAGTTGTTCATCGAGTCGCGCTACTCGGCGGAGGCGCTGGCCGACGCGATACTGAAGCGCGGCGCGACGGTCTTCGTCGGTGTTCCTGCGATGTTTTCGAAGTTGCTTGAATGGTCGCGCGCGAATGGCGTAGATATAAGTCGCCATCAGCTACGTTCAGTCGGTGCGGCAGGATCGCCTCTTACTCCAGAGCTCAAAGCGCAGATCGAGGCGGCCATGCAGACAACCCTGCAAAACAGCTACGGGCTGACAGAAACCTCACCGACCATTTGCCAGACACTGTTGCTGTCCGCCCCGCGGAACGACTGTTCCGTTGGACCACCGGTACCGGGCGTCGAGGTTCGTATGATGGGAAGTGACGGCCGCGATGTTGCCCGTGGCGAAGTTGGCGAACTGTGGGTGCGCGGACCCAATGTAATGAAAGGCTATTACCGCGCATCGGACCTGACGGCAGAGTCGATTCAGGATGGTTGGTTCAATACCCGCGACCTCGCTAGACAGGGCGAGGACGGCGGTGTCTTCATCATGGGCCGTACCCGCGAATTGATCATCCGCTCAGGATTCAATGTTTTTCCGGTCGAAGTCGAGCAGGCGATAAATTCCTATCCGGGTGTGGTTCAATCCGCAGTCATTGGCCGCCCCGCCGAAGGAAACGAACAGGTTATTGCTTACGTAGAGCCCGAAGCCAATGTCTACGTTGACACCGACGATCTGGACAGATGGGTTCGGCAGCAACTTGCACCGTACAAGGTGCCAGCGGAAATTCACGTGATAGAGAAGCTCCCTGCCGCGCCGACTGGGAAAGTGCTAAAAGGCAATCTCCGCGAGCTTGACGTGTTGCGAAGCGCGGAGCGCCGCGCGACGCATCCTGGCGGCTGACAGTGAAGCTGACAAGGCCGCTTCTTCGTACTAGACGCGTGGTATCGTGTCGCGGCTCGCGGCGCCGACCAGGGTGCCCGGGCTGCTGCAAAGTGTGTTGTGCGACGCAGCAATCGTGACAATCCTCTACGAACGGCGATCGGCCGGAGATAAAATTGAATATGAACACTGCAGAAGGCGATCGCGTGGACGATGACGCAGCGGACGAGGAATCAGGATCTGATGGCGCGTCCGATCGTCATTTTGTTACGGCCCTCGCTCGCGGCCTTGAGGTATTGAGCTGCTTTAAGACGGGCAATAACTTTCTGGCAAATCACGAGATCGCACAAAAATGCGGGCTGCCGCGTTCAACCGTTACGAGACTGACGTACACGCTGACCAAGCTGGGCTATCTTCATCTGGTGCCGAACAGCGGTAAATATCGCCTCGGGACAGCAACGGTTGCATTGGGCAGCGCAATGCTGGCAAAACTCGACGTGCGCCAGGTCGCCCGTCCGTTCATGCAGTTGCTTGCCGCGGAGACTGAGGCCATCGTTGCGCTGTCAACGCGCGACCGGCTTTCGATGCTGTACCTGGAATGTTGCAGGGGCAGTTCTATCGTCACACTTAGCCTGGACGTCGGGTCGCGCATACCTTTAGGCACCACGGCCGCAGGCCGGGCCCTGCTGGCCGGATTGCCCGCGCCCGAACGTTCGGATCTGATGGAACGAATTCGCGAGCTGGACGATGCAGCCTGGCCTGGGATAAGCGCGGGTATCGTACGAGCGGTGGACGAGTATGAAGCGACGGGATGTTGCTCTTCTCTCGGAGACTGGGTGAAGGGCGTGCACGGTATTGCCGTCCCATTCAATCCGGGGAGGGGGCTGCCGGTTATGGTCATGAGCGTTGCAGGAGCTGCACAAGCGTTCCCAAAAGATCAGTTGATGCACTTCGCTTCGAAGTTGATAACTATGGTCAAAAGCATTGAGGAAAATCTCGGCAAGATGCCGTAGCTGAAAAAATATGTGCGCGGTGGCATCGCTGCCTTTTCGACACGATGATGGTGCCAGGACGGTCACTTTTAGCATGGGTGGCTGTCGTTTAGTGGTTGATTGATCATTGCGAATTCCAGTCGCAATGACTGTTTTCGAGTGCATATGCACAATATAGTGCATGTTGAACGATATGACGGGAGACAACGTGAGTAAGATCCAGGTTGATTTTCTTTTTGACTTCGGCAGTCCAAATGCGTACCTCAGCCACAAGGTGATTCCGCATATCGAGGCGCGCCAGGAAGTGGTGTTCCGGTACGTGCCTATTCTGCTCGGCGGACTATTCAAGCTGACAGGGAATCAATCGCCCGCAGACGCCTTTTCCCATATCAAGAACAAACCGCAGTTCGGCAAACTCGAAACTGCCAGGTTTGTCGCCCGATATGGGATCACGGAGTACCGATACAACCCATATTTTCCGATCAATACTCTAAAGCTGATGCGCGGAGCCGTTGCAGCCCAGCTGGACGGAACGTTCGA
>NZ_JARESO010000088.1:0-23587 GCF_046030175.1 Paraburkholderia sp. RL17-373-BIF-A | reverse complement strand
CTCGCCAAGTCTTCCGCGTGAGCCAGCAGCAGTGACAGCCGTGCCGGATGGTAGGGCTTGCCAGAGAGGTAAGGGGTTCGTACCATGCCTGCACTCGACCGGTTGTCTGGATGGCGTAGAGAAAATTCGTTGTACGCCAAAAATTACAAGGCAGGTGGGCATGTACCGATTCGAAGATTACGACCTCATCATCGACGCGCGCAGCGAACGCGAATACGCCGTGGATCACATCCCTGGGGCAATTAACCTCCCCGTGGTCAGCAATGACGAATACGCCGAGGTCGGCACCTTGCATCGGACCGACAAAATGCGGGCATATCTGATCGGCGTGTCCTATTCGCTGAAAAACATTTCGCGTCACCTTGACACCGTAATTGCGGCACGCCCACGTCATGGCAGGGTGCTTGTGTATTGCTTTCGCGGCGGAAAGCGCAGTCGACTTTGGTTTGATGCTCTCGATACGATCGGCTATAAGGTGGACCGTCTACCTGGTGGCTGGAAGGGCTATCGACGTTGGGTCAACGAGCAACTGACAAAGTTACCGCGCGAGTTCTCGTATGTGGTCCTGTCAGGCCCGACTGGTTGTGGAAAGACTCGATTGCTCGATCAACTCGAAGCCGTCGGTGCGCAGGTCTTGAATCTGGAGGCGCTCGCATCTCACCGGGGCTCGGTTATTGGTGCGATACCTGGTACGCCGCAGCCGACGCAGAAATACTTTGATAGCCTGCTGCAACAAAAGCTTAGTACTTTGTCGCCCGGCCGCCCGGTGTGGGTGGAAGCAGAGAGCAAGAAGATTGGCAACGTGCAGTTACCGCCAGCGCTGCTCGAAACGATGCATATGAAGGGCAAGCTTGTCTGCGTGAATGCGCCGATGGCCCAGCGAGTCATATTGTGGCGAGAGGACGATCACCATTTCGAGCAAGATCCGGACGCCTTCGTATCGAAACTCGCCTCTCTGCGGAGCCTTATCGGAGGCAAAGAGTTCGAGGGGTGGCAGGAAATGGCCAGATCACGGCAAATACCAGAGTTGTTCGAGCGGGTCATGGTCGCGCACTACGATCCCGCCTATGCACGTTCGACACGGCGCAGTTATCCAGCACTTGCAGATGCACCAGTCGTTGACTTGCAGGAACTGTCGCCAGACAGTCTCCGCGCCGTGGCGCTTGCGCTCGTTCAGCGCTTCGGCTAAACGACTCTTATCTCAATCTCACTAAAACCGTGTCATTGCCAATCTCCCCGCGATACGGATGGAACAGGGCATATTTGCCATGTCGTCTATGCAAGAAGCATATGCACGCAGAGAAATTTCCGCCCTGTAGCAGTGGGTTCCTTTCTCCGTGTTTCCGTTTGTAACTGAATTGGTGGAGGGGAAGGGAGGGCGGGTATGGTCATATCTTATGAATTGATCTGATCGGGACAGATTGACTGATTGGGATTGCTTCAAATATGACCACGACGATCGAAGACCGCATGATCTTGCTCCTGAATGAGCAGGCACGCCTCGCGCCAAGTGAAGACGAAAGGCCAAAGGGCGCACTTCGCAGGGCGTTCGGTACTCTGCTCCCGAGGCCCGAGCCTGGCCGGGGTTACCTGGAGCGGCTGACGGAATACACCCGTATTTCCATTCAGCGCTGGCGTAAAGTGTTTCATCGTCGACAACGACCCACGCCAGACATGATCGAGGCGCTGGCACGTCTTTTCCCGCACTATGCTTTCTGGCTTGTCACCGGCATTACAGACGCGGCCAACGGCCATGTGGCACCGGATAACGCGCAAACATTTCCGGAGCGCGTGTATGCGCAGTCAGATGGCGCGTCCCAGTATTTCGCAAATCACTGGTTCTATTTCGTCGCCTGTTCGAGGAGTCGGGCGTCAATCTGCAAGATGACCATCAGCGCATGTATGCAGCGGAACGCACCAGGCCGCTCGCTCACTGGCACGACAGCCCGCTTGTCGATGCGGCTTACCGGATTTCTCAATCAAGGGAGTACTGCGAGCTGCATGATATCTGGGAATCTCGCGAGAAGTACCGGGCTGATGATCTGAAACGCATCTGGCCAACATCCCCTGACGATCGGCCGTGGATGCAGCGTGCGAAGGAAGCAACGGAGCAGGGGCTTTCGTTTCCTGTACTGGGCGTCGATCCCCGCACATCGCACCAGGACCACTGCGATCTTTACTACGTCCCGCGAGCGCCCTGCCCAACGCGCTTCGCATTGAGCGTTCTAAACACATCGCCGGCGGATCTGACAGACGCGGAGTTGACGCGCCTGCGAACATGGCTGGAGAAGTTGCAGGACGATGACCTGTTCGTGTTCTTTCAATATCTCGAGCATCACGGCATCGACCGCGAGTTAATTTTCCCGTTGGAGCACGGAACCATACGATTCGCATGGCTCGGGATGGCCGACTCCGAGATAGAACAGTTCGTTAATTACGTGCAAAGCCAGGGTTCGAGTCGACCGCGCCATAAGTATCCAGCGCGGATGGGCAGAAGGCTGGCGTAGCACTCGGGTGCATGAGGCGGCCCGGCGATTCGCCGGAGTGAAGATGATTTGTTGGATTGGAAACTATGAGCGACTGTATCAGCATTGTGTGCCCTTCTTGTGGGGCCGATCACGGTGATGATGGATGGGAAGTCTTGCAGGAAAACGAAGTCCATCAAATGAAGTGCGAAGTCTGCCGCGCGGAATTTTTCGTATCGATCTTCGAGTGCGAAAGATGCGTGGCAGACAATGTGATTTCGTCTCCGTCTGAGCATGAAGTCAAGAATCGGACGTGTCGTGCGTGCGGACATCGCCCCGAGATCGAAGGCGAGGAATATGAAGAACCTTGTCTATGAACGAGCCGTTAGTGCCGATGTCGAGCAGGTGGGCATTCGTCTCTATCAGGTGCCAGGCGGTTTCATTGCGGAAAGGTATCTGATCCAGGGTGACGAACTTATGCTGGTTCAGATTATGCCGATTTCATCAAAAGGCGAGTTTGAAAAGTTCGCGCTTTCGGACCCACATCATTCGGTCATGCGGGCAATTTATATGGAAGTGCGAAACATTGTCTGGGCGGATGGGGTTGGTGAAGTAATCTAGATGGATCGACCGTAATGGAACTGAGCTTTGATGCCGTTATAAATGCAGCGGATGAATTGGAGTTGATACCGCTTGTTAGCGACGCAATTCGATCGAAGGGAGCGGAATGGTTTGTGTTCGTCTCGTTGCATCCTACCGATCATTCAGCCAGTCGCTCCACCCATCGATTCTTGATCGGTTGTCGCCCTGAATGGTGCCAACTGTACAACGCGAACCGATGGTATCTGACGGACCCTTGTCTCGATTACGCACGATCGAACACTGCGCCAGTGTTGGGCTCGGAGTTGCCAGTTCGGACTGCTGGGCAAAAGCGGATGCTTGAGGTTGCCGCGGAACACGGGTTTCTCAGCACGTTCCTCGTTCCTGCGCACGCTAGCGAGAAAGGCCGGATTGGAGCTCTCTACCTTGGCTCGAGCGTGAAGCCCGAGGAAGGTGAGCCGAAACTCAGAGAGGGGAGGGCATTTTTCCGGGCCCTGGCGTTGGAGCTCCTCGATTGGTCATCGCGCGGAGTGCGCGAAGATGCGATCAGAAAGTGTGGCCTTTCACAACAGGACGTGCAGTTGATTGGACTCGTAAGATCTGGCTTCAATGCAGGTGCGATCGCCGATGAACTGAAGGTGTCTTCGACGACTGTCTACAGGCAGTTCCAACGGATCAACGAAAAGATTGGCGTTTCGCACATTACCGCGGCGGTGCGGTTTGCTGAAGAAAATGACATCTTTGCGCAGCAATAAGGGCGGGTTCTGGCTGTCGACGCTATTACCAGCGACCGCGACGGCATTCTTCTTTTACCGGCACCCCTGGCTGTTTTTGCTATTCTTGGTTGCGGTGGTTCCTGCCGCTGACGCGCTCATCGGGCAGGACGTGGAGGTCACAAACCAGAGGGCGAGCCAGGCGCCGAGCGGTCCTGTAGTCCCGGTCACTTACATTTGCGTGTGGAGCGCTGCGGTGCTTGTTGCCCTCGAAAGAGCGATGACCGCGAGGCCGCTGGAGTTTGCCGGGCTCGTTGTTGCCTCCGGGGTGGTGAGTGCTTTCGCGATGGCGCACATTCACGAGGTAATGCATCGGGGCGGGCGTGTATCCAGGTTGATCTCCGACGTAGCGCTAGCAGTCGCTGGTTACCCTCACTACCGCGTCGTACATCAACTCCACCACGGGCATGTCGGCGATCCGCAATTTGGTTCAACGGCCCATGTTGGCCTGTCGGTTTGGTGTCACGTCGGCCGCTCCTTCTTTTCGGCGCTGAGATCCGCTATTGCCTACGAGCTAAGCCAAGCCCGCAGTTGGAGGGGAAGCCGGCTCCTGCAGATCGTCCCGGTCAGCGTAGCGGTCGTGGGTCTCTTCGCGTGGTTTGGTGGGTGGCGTGGGGCGGTCCTCTACGCGGGGCAGGGCATAGTCTCTGTCTTCGTCGTAGAGGCGGTTGGCTACCTGCAGCACTATGGCCTGTGTGGTAGTCCTGACGACCTGGGCCATCAGATTGCGTGGGACGTGAATTTCTGGTTGTCCAATCGCCTATTCGTAAATAACGGGCTTCACACCCACCATCATCTTGAGCAAACGCAGGCCTATGATGGCCTGGTTCACACCGGGAGTGTGCTTCCTGGCGGCTATCTGCACATGTTTGGCCTGGCGTTAATTCCACCGCTCTGGTTCTCGGCCATGAACCATAGGCTACCAAAGTCAAGCGACTAGCATAAAACACTGGCGGCCGCAAGGCTAAGTGGGCCTCTTGAATTCGTCACATCATCTGTTGGAAAGTGTCACTACGGTGTTGTCTTGGTAGTGCGCTTGCGTGCGACAAGAGCGAGCATGCGTTCGGCGAACATCGTTATCTCGTCTGGGGTCATGAGCTCGGCGAGAGACATCGTCGTGACGGTTTCGCGCAATTCGTCGACATCGGTATCCTCGCGCACACTGAGCTGGGGATAGGTCGACTCCAAACGCGCGACCAGTTCAGCGTTGAGTGAGCGCTGATTCTTCGTGGCGGATTCGTTCAATTGGTGGTAGAGGGACCACGGTAGCCGGAATTGTGAGCGGTAGCTGTCTTTCATAGTGACATTTGACACTACGTTGGCGCCGGAATATAGTGACAATATGTCACTAAATAGTAGTGACTATAAAGCACCAGAGGAGAGAGAATGGGTGACATCGTTCGCTCGCAGTGTCGACTCCCCCGAGAGCTAAATGAGTGGCTCATCGATCGGGCAAAGCAGGAGGCACGGTCAAAAAATGCGCAGCTGATCGTTGAGCTTCGTACTCGTCGGGCCGAACTGGAGGATGAGGCGGTCTGCAAAGAGTGTGCGTCGGATGCGCCCCCCGCGTCGCGACAGGAGGAGGTGTCAGAAGGAGATTAAATTGGTTCGCATCGCGCGGGCCGGATCTTGGCGAGGCAACGCCAGACAGGGAAGGGCGGGCATGGAGGTACGGGCATTAGAAGCGGTCAGCGTCGATGTTGCGAGCATCGGCGCTGACCTGACCAGTGTTGGAACCTGAGAGGTCGACAATGGCTAAAGCCATTATATCGTTCGGGCATAGCCGGCGACATAACGTGGGCGAGAGGGGAAGTCATGCTTGATTTCATCTCGTTAGCCCAGCAATGCGCGCCGAACGTCCACCCTACGACGCTTCAGGCGGTCGTGAGGACTGAGTCCGGCTTCAATCCGTACGCAATCGGCGTCGTTGGTGGCCACCTTGTTCGCCAGCCGCGTGACCGTGCTGAAGCGGTGGTGACGGCGAAAGCGCTCAATTCACAAGGCATCAATTTCAGCATGGGGCTTGGACAGGTCAACAAGGCCAATCTTGCCCGCTACGGATTGACCTACGAAACGGCCTTCGATCCGTGTGCGAACCTGCGCGCGGGCAGCGCGATACTGCGCGACTGTTATGAGCGGGCGACTGCGGCAATGGGGCAAGGTGCGCCGGCATTGCGTGCTGCGATCAGCTGCTACTACAGCGGCAATTTTACGCGCGGCGAGTCAGCCGACGCTGGCGGCACCAGTTATGTCCAGCGAGTTGTTGCCAACGCCCAGATGGCGGCAGGTTCAACTAACGTCGTTCCTGCGATTCCTGTTGTGATGGACAGTCAGTCCGACAGACCAGCACGCGCAGCAGCGCCTGATGCCAAAACATCTTCCGCGCGCCGCAGTGGCCCAAAACAACGGCAGGACGCACCGCACCCGTCATGGGATGCATTCGGCGATTCCGCTTGTGACAACGACTGCAACTGACTTGAGCCGCGACGACGCGGCCTGATCTCAACCACGTGAAAGGAGAAGACATGAATCGCAATACGAAGCTCGCGACCATGAAATTAGTACTACTGAAAGGTTATTCATATCGCATATCAACGCGGCGAATCGCAACCCATATGCGCCAGACGATGGCCCTCGGCATCACAATCGGTCCGGAACTTGCATTCGCGGGTGGTGGGCTCGATTCGGCGACGCAGGGCGCGACCACCTTCAAGATCTGGCTTTATTCGTTCCTTGGCGTCGTCGCGGCCTGCGTGCTGATGTGGAAAGGGGCGGAGTGCTGGGCCGATCGCGCGCACTGGAGCGAGTTTGTGACGATGTGCGGCAAGGTGGCGGCAGTGGGCTCGGTGGTCGGTGTGCTCGCACCGTATCTGTGGAACATGTTCAGCTGAGCACGCCATGTCGGACGAAAAAACCCGCTATCCCGGATTCAACGGCCTTGGCCGCACGGCGGCCATTTGGGGCGTTCCCTATATGGCGATGCTGGTTGTCGTCGTCGCGTCGATGTTTGTCGGCGTGCTGATTTCCTTCTTCGTCGGACCAGGCGGTCTGCTGTTCGTTTTCTTGGGCTTTCCGGTGCTGCTGTATTTCAAGCACATCTGCGAAACCGATGACCAAGGCCTTCGGATCATGTGGCTGGAATTCCGTTGCCGCTTCTACTTCTGGCAACTGCGGGTCCGCGCGCGGCTAAATGCCGGGCGAGCCGCCCCGCGCTTCGGCAATACCGCTACGCTCGCGCCGCTGCGATACGGACGGCAGCGCCGCGTCTATCGCGAATTTTTCAAACCGTTGTCCGAGGGTGAGCGCCGGCTGCGTGAGCTCGATCCGGAGGCCTGATGCAAAGCAGACCCGCCGTCACCAGCGATATCCTCGGCGCGATCGGCGCCGTGGAAGACTGGATTCCGAAGTACGGGCATCCGGTCACGAAACACGTACAGCACCTTGAGGGCAACCGGTTCATGGTGACGCTGGCCATGCGCGGCGTGCCGTTCGAGGTGCACGAGAACGTCGCGATGGAGCGCATGTTCGATCGTGATACGGAAGCGTACAGCAAGCTTGGTCGCGACCTGGGTGGCCGCCTTGGCTATCACGCAACGTTCGTGCGACAGCGCGTAAGTTTTGATCGTGTGTACCGGTTCAAACAACGCTTCCTGCAGTGGTTCGTACGCGAGTACATCGGGCGACGTTTCGGAGACGAAAAGTTCTTCGAGAACCGCTACTACCTGTCGCTGATCCTGAACTACGAGGAGTTCGACGACGGGCTGAAAGAAATCGGGTCTCTCGCACAACAGGCGCTGCTGCAGTTCGCCGAGTATGAAGCCGAGTTGCTTGAAGTGTACGAGCGCAAGCACATGAACGGCACGAAGATGCTGTTCTCGCCCTTGTATGGGCTCGTCAGTTATCTCGTCAATGGGAAGACTGGCGATCTGCCGGTCGCAGCGGAACCCGGCACCGATGTCATCCCGTCGAGCCATCTGCACTTTGGGTACAACACGCTCGAGATCGGATCGAGCGACGTGCCGGCGTACCGGCGCGTTGCAACCTGCCTCGACCTTCGCAGTTGCCCGGAGAAGCCGGGGTGGGGCCAGCTCGACCCGTTGATCACGTTGAATATGGAATTCACGATTACGCATACGTTCAACTGCATGACGGGCTTCGAGTCCAACCGGACCATCGATTCGGCAATCAACAAGCTGGAGTCGGCCGGTGACAAGGCGAAGCATCAGGTCAAGGAATTGCGCGACGCACAGGGTTACGTGAACACGGGTGAACTGTCGTTCGGCGAGTATCACGGCGCGGCAGTTATCTACGGCGAAACAGCGAAAGAAGCGCTGGAGAACGCCGACAGGTTTGCGTCCCGTTCGCGCAACGAGTGTGGAGTTGAATGGTCGCCCGCGACAGGGTCTGCTCCGTTCACGTACTTCTCACAAGTCCCGGGCGCGCGAGTCAAACCGCGACCGAAAGTGCAGTCCTCGCGCAATTTTGCGGCGATGTACACCTGCCATGACTACTCGTCAGGCAAGGCGGAAGGTAACCCGATCGGTGACGGGTCAGCCGTCATCCCGTTTCGCTCTGATTCGGGCGTGTACAACTACAGCTCGCACGCGAGCCGGATGGGGGACATCAACGTTTCGGAGAAGGTCGCCGGGCATTTTGAAGCGAAAGGCACGACGGGCAGCGGGAAATCTACTGTCATCGTAGCGGCGACTGGCATGCTGTCCCGCTTCGATCCGATGTTGTACGTGCTGGACAAGGGCCGTGGCTGGGAAGTGTTTATCCGGGCGATGGGTGGTGCCTATGTCTATCTGGAGAAAGGCAAGCCGACCGGATGGGCGCCGTTCGAGCTCGCCGACACGCCAGACAATCGCGAATTCCTCTACGGGCTCGTCGAACTGTGCGGCCGCAAGAATGGTGTCGACCATCAGGGTAAGCCAATCAAGATTGACCTGACGGCTGGCGAGAAGATTCACTGCCGCAACGCCGTCGATACAGTAATGGGGGTCGATGACGTGCGGCTGCGCCGCTTCAGCCTGCTACTGGACAGCATCCCGGACGAGGGCGACGACGGCCTGCGCGCACGTCTGTCGATCTGGTGCAAGTCGGAAAACGGCCGGTTCTGGTGGGTGTTCGATAACCCGCCCAATCTCTCCCTGAACATGAGCGAGCAACGCTGGATCGGTTTCGATGTTGAGGCATTTCTTGTCGAGAACTATGAACCGTCGGAGCCCGCATTTGCATATCTGTTCCATCTCAAAAAACTGATGCGTCGGGAAGGCACCCTGATGCTGACAGTGATCGAAGAGTACTGGCTGCCGCTGCGCTTTCGCACGATCCGCGAGCAGATCGAGGAAACGCTGGCGAGCGGGCGTAAGGAAGGGGAGTTCATGGGACTGATCACGCAACAGCCGGAGCAGGCGCAGCGCGCGGCAGACCTGTTTCCCGCGCTGCGCAGTCTGGTCGCGACGAAGATCTGGCTGGCCGATCCGGCGGCCGAAGAAGAGGCCTATCTGCGCGACGGCATGACCCGCAAGGAGTTCAAGGAATTCAAAAAACTCACGCCACAGTCGCGCCGATTCCTGATCAAGCAGGGCAACCAGTCGGCCTTCGCCAGTTTCGACCTGAGCGGCCTGGACGATGCGATTGCGGTGTTCTCTGGCGATCGCGAGAACGCACTGATCTGCGACGGGGTGCGCGCCGAGTTTGACGACGATCCGGACGTCTGGCTGCCGGTCCATCTGTACCGCGTGTTCGAACGCAAGCTACGCACGCGGCTCGCGGCGAAACACGGCGCCGATGAGCGCTTGTGGTCCGCCGAGCTGCAGCGCGGCCTCGAGCGCAAACGTGCCGAGCTTGCGCAGATTTATCCACCGGTTAATCAGCCGGTTGACGACGAAGTTTTTGCCTGATGTGCTGCAACCCAAGGAGGGAACGATGAACAGCACCGATGTCTATCCGGCCGTGCGCCGGCCGGTTGACCCAGCGATCTGGAACCTTCGCAAGGCGTTTCGGGCACGATCAACGCGCGCCAGCATGAGCGCCTTTGCCTATCTGCCGGGAATTACGCTTTGGCCTCGTCGCAGTCTAGTCGCGTTGTTTTGCGCGTTTGCGTTTTCACAGGCTCATGCGCAGGGTGTGCCGACCATCTCGCCGGCGGAGCTCGCGCAACAGATGATGCAGGTCGAGCAACTGGGGCAGCAGATCCAGAATCAGGAAGATCAGTACCGTGCGCTGACTGGCAACAGCAGTTTCGGCAACATCATGAACGATGCGTCGCTGCGTAACTACCTTCCGGAACAGTGGCAAAACATTTACGACCAGGCGAAGAACGGCGGTCTCTCGGGTATCAGTTCGTCGATGAGGTCGATCGAGCAGCAGGAAAGCATGACCGGTGCCGGCACGCCCGGTCAGCAGCGCTATTACGACACGCTCGCGGCCAACAAGGCGATGAACGAGCGGGCGTACAGCGCGACGATCGCGCGCCTGAACAACATCCAGGCGCTAATGCAGCAGTCCAACATGACGCAGGATCCGGCGCAAAAGGCTGATCTGCAGAACCGGATGGCCGCGGAAGAGGCGATGGTCACAAACGACCAGACGCGACTGCAGCTCACCGCGCAGTTGCAGAAAACAGAGCTGCAGCTTGCCGAACAGCAGCGCGACCGTGAATTCGACAACGCATTCCTGGGGAAAACCAATGGTCAATAAGACACTTCTAGGCTCAATCATCGCTTTGCTGGTCGCGATCGCCGGCTACCTCGGATACCTCGCGTGGGATCGTCACCAGCACAACCTGCAGGAAGAGCAACAGCAGCAGGATCTGAAGTTCGATGCGGCGTTTCTCGGCACGACGCCCGAGAAGCTTGCCGCTGAGCGTAAGGCGAAGGGTATCAACGCTGCAAGCGACGATGCCGAAGCCCGCGCGGCCGGGCTGAAGTAATCCGGCTCGCCCATCAATCACTGACCGAAGCAGGAGATATCCGTGGCAGACGTCCAGCTTTTCACCTCAATGACCAATTCGTTCGACAAGAACGTTTTGAACACGATCGCGACCGGCTCGAGCAACATCATTGCGCTGATCTCGCCATTGATGGCCACCTGCTTCAGCATCTATGTCCTGTTGATTCTCTGGACGTACTGGCAGGGGCGCAACGACGAGCCGATCAACGATTTCCTGTTGCGCATGGCAACGTGGGCGCTCATCCTGACCTGCGGGATGAATATCCAGTTCTACAGTGAGTACGTCGTTCCATTCTTCAATGGTTTTGGCGAACAGATGGCCGGTGCGTTGACCAACGGTAGCAACCCGGTGTCCGGCCTCGACAACCTGCTCACCGCATACATCAACGCAGCGCAGGCGATCTACGCACAGGCGTCCGGCCTGAAGGTTATTGCGGCCATCTGGACGATCGCGCTGATGATCATTTTCGGCGGACCGTTCATGGCGATAGCCATTGCGTACATCATTCTGGCGAAGTTTGCCCTTGGGCTTCTGCTCGCACTCGGTCCGTTGTTCATCTCAGCGGCGCTCTTCCCACCATCGCGACAGTTCTTCTGGAACTGGGTCGGCCAATGCATGAACTACACCCTGCTGGTCGCGCTCTTCGCAGCCGCCTGTGCACTCGAGGTCAATTTCGCGATGGGCGTGGTGCCGCTGAACGGATCCCCGTCTATCGCGCAAGTCATCGACCTGGACATCATGGGGCTGGCCTTCTGGGTTATCTCGCTTAACCTGCCGGGTTTGGCTTCGTCTCTCGCGGGCGGTGTCGGTATCTCGACGATGGTGGGCAAGCTGGGTAGCGTCGCGAGATTTGCTGGCTCGCTTGGAAAAATGGGCGGCGGCGGATCGCCGAAGACCGGCGGTAGCTTGAGTGAGGCGTAAAAAATGATCAGGTTATTCAAGACAATCGCACGTTGGTGGCTTATCGCGGCGGTGGTCGCAACGATCGGCGCGATGGTATCGATCAAGCTGTTTTACTAGATGCCACGCAATACGCCTGTTTTGCTCAATCAAAGGAGAAACGGAGACCATGAAAGCTCCTGTCGCTATTTTACTGATGGCCTTCGCGCTGCAGGCGTGCAGCTCGGCGCCAAAGTCACCCGAGCCGACTGGTCAGTGGGTACCCGTCAATCAACCGTTGGCCCAGCAGTCGGGCCATACGGAACCGAAGTGAGGAACAGGATGGCATCGACTATCAGGCAATGGTTTTCGTCGGGAGCGAACGCGCGCAAACGTAAGGGGAGCTCGGCCGGGTCGACCACGCGCCCAGACGTGCCGGTGAGCGGTGTTGAGTCAGGTGAGCGCGATGCGGTCAGCTGGTACCTGAAACAGGCACAGGCCTTCGAAAAGTCGAAGGTCGAAGCAGCGGAAGAGAAGGCCCGTATTGCGGACCGGCGCTCGGTGTTATCGGGCGTTGTCGCTCTCGCCGCTGTTTCTGGCATGGTGGCTTTAGGACTCCTAAAGCGGCCGAACCCGCCGGCTGTGCTGCGCGTGAACGACACGACAGGGAAGGTGGATGTGTTGCCGACGACCGCGAACGGACACGTTACGTTTTCCGAGAAGACCGATCGCGCGGATCTGCACCGTTACGTCGAACTGCGCGAGAGCTACGACTGGGAGACGATTTCGGACACGCACGCCACGGTGATGTTCATGAGCGACGACCACGAGAAGGAAGCCTATGACGGGTTCGTGCGCGGCCCGGCGGGCCCACTCAAGCTGCTGAAGGATCAGGCGCGGGTCATTGCACACGTCGGCTCGATCACCTTCGTGGGAACGACGGCACAGGTGTTCTGCTCGCGGCAACTGGTTTGGCTCAACGCGGCCGTAAAGCGTCCGGATCCGACGTACTGGATTGCGACGGTCGCATTCGAGCGTGTGAACGTTCCGGAAAAGCAGGATCAGCAGGATATCAACGCGGACGGTTTTCGCTGCACGAGCTACGAGGTCACACGCGACTGGACCCGGGCGCCCGCCGATGCTGCGCCGGCGTCGGGCTCTGCGGCAGCCGGAGGTGGAACATGAAAGGACGAACGATCCGGATGTCAGCGAGCGCAGCGGCGGTCGCACTGGGCTTCGCGTTGGCGCCGATCCACGCGCGAGCGCTCGAAACGCCGCGCAGCTGCGGTTCAGACCCGCACATCCAGTGCGCGACCTACGATCCGGACCAGGCCTATCGTGTGGCGACCATGCCGGGGCGTGCGGTGATGATCCAGTTCGAGCCAGGCGAACACATCATCAACAGCGGCGAGGGCATCGGAGACGGCAAGGCCTGGCACGTGGCCATCAACGACAGTGGCGCGATGCTCAAACCGGGTGCACCGCAGCCGGAAACCAATCTTCTGCTGGTCACCAACCGGCGCACCTATCCGCTCTCGCTTGTTGACGTGTCGGCCGCACAGCCGGCGACATGGATACTGCGTTTCGACTATCCGGACACGCGTGCCAAGGCGGCGAGCGCGCAGCTGCGCCGGCAGGAAGCGGTTAGCGCAGCGCTGGGCGGTCAGCAGGGCAATGGGCCAGCGGTTCCAGCATCGATCGATAACAGCGTTGGCGTTGCGAAATCCACGCCTGCGGCGTCGGTTCCTGCGGCCAATATCCAATACATGATGCGCGGCGACCACCCACTCGCACCGACTGCACTTTGGGACGACGGCCGATTCACGTACTTCAAGTACTCAACCGCGCGTGACCTGCCGACGATCTTCACGAAACTGCCCGACGGTGGCGAGGCGACGGCGAACTTTCATATGGAGGGCGATACGGTCGTCGTGCACGAAGTGTCGAAGTCGTTTGTCATCCGGTACGGTCAGTCGGTGCTGGGTATCCGCAACGACGGCTATTCGCCTGATGGCCATTTCAACCGTGCGGGCTCGTCGGTGCCGGGCAGCGCGCGCATCGAGCGCGATCACGCCGATGCATCGACGAACTGATCAAGGGAGCGAACGGGGTATGACTGAACCAAACGAAATGGAACATGCGGCGTCGGCCGACGTCGGCCCGCAGCCTTCGCTCGACCTGCCGGGTCGTCGGAAGACGCGCGCAGGCAAGCTGCGTCTGGTGCTGGTCGCGCTCGCCGTTATTGCGCTGGGTGCATCGGGCGTCACGATCTATCTGCAGCGCCTGTTCCAGCAGCATCAGGACGCGAAACAGGCGGCGCTGACAAAACCGAAAGACAGCGGCGCGAGTGACGCCGGTGCGGATCTGGAGACGCAGAAGGAACGTATCAAACGCGCAGAAGACCAGGCCCGTGCAGCGTCGGAGGCTGCGGCCGCCGCTGCCGCGAATTCCCACCTCGCGACGCCGGCCGGCGCGGCATCGCAGACGAACGGACAGGCGGTGGCCGTGAGCAACCAGCCGCGGCCGCTCACGCCGGCCGAGCGCCGCCTGCTGGGTAGTGTGCTCGTCGCGAGCGGGCGCAACGATTCTGGCCAGAGCAACGATGGTCCCGTGGCATCAAATGAAACTGCAGATGACAGCGGTGGCAACACCGGCGGTGGCAACGCCGGGGCCAGCGGCCACGATGCGTCTGGTCTGGCAGGTCTGGCGAAGTCGATGGGCATGTCAGCGCTGCGCGGCGGCAGTCCAGGCGGTGCGCCCAGCCCAACCAGCAAGGCGGACGCGGGCGACGGCAAGGGCTCCGCGATCGACCAGTCCTTGCAACCGTCAAAGCTGCAGCCGATGCAGGCCTCGTTCCGACCGAACCGGCATTACCTGCTCGGTCGCAACACGATGATCCGCTGTGGTCAATCGACGGCGATCCGTACAGACCGGCCGGGCCTGATCGGGTGCCTGATCGCGCAGGACGTGTGGTCCGACGATGGCACGACGCTGCTCGTTCGCAAGGGTGCGATGGCGAAGGGCGAGCAGCGCGATGCCGTTATCCAGGGGCAGGGCGTGATCGGCGCGATCTGGGACGAGATCGACGACGGCGACGTACACATTCCACTGAACTCGCCGGCTACCGATCCGCTGGGCGCCGCAGGCATTCCAGCCTATGTTGACGAGCACTTCTGGCTGCGGTTTAAGGGCGCACTGTTGGTGAGCCTGATCGGCGACTTCGGCCAGGCGCTGGCGAACAAGGCGACCGGGTCTGGCCAGCAGATCACGTTCTCCAACAGTTCGAACGCCACGCAGGATGTCGCCGCGGAGACGCTGCGTAACACCATCAACATCCCGCCGACGGCTTATTCAAACCAGGGCTCGGTCATCAACATCTTTGTGGCGCGCGACATTGACCTGACCGGCGTGTACGAGAACGTCGACGCGCAGGGCAACCCTGTTGGCCAGAACGGGCAGCAATGAGGAGCGAACCCATGAACCTGAAGGTCACCTACCCGATGCCATCGCTCGATGAACCGGTCAATCACGCGGCCGCTCACGCAATGGACGTGCACGCAACTAACCGTCAACCCATCGAAACCCCAGCGATTCACGGTCACCAGACGCCACGCATATTGCACATCTGGCTTGTAACGTGGCTATGCGCAGCTGTGGTAATCGGCGGTGCGGCCCGGAAATTGACCCGGCCGGCCGCGCCTTTGAGCGCAACCGTGGTTTCCACGTCGCCGGCGCAAACCCTTCGGGAACTCGCCAGCAGCGTGCCGGACGATCGACGCCCGTATCGCGTGTCAGTGCAGATCGAGCCGCAGGATTCGGGCACCACGCCTCGCTGAACCTGCGCGGCACTTTGATTAACGGATGTGACCCTAAACCAGAAAGGAGTGCGAATGAGCGCAGTCGTAATCGATGTGATCGAGAAGGGCACGATCGCCCGCAGCTTTCTCAAACAGATGGGCATCTCGAACTTCTTCGACGGGAGCCTCACCGAAGTTGCGATCAACCGTCCCGGTGAGATCTGGACACAGGGCAGTGCCGGATGGCGACGGCACGATGCACCGGCCTGCTCGCTCGATGCGTGCTTCAAGCTCGCCAACGCGCTGACGGTGATGAAGGGCGGCAAGTTCTCGACAAAGGAGCCGATTCATCCGGTGGTCCTGCCCGAGGGCCAACGTGGACACGTGCTGATGCAGCCGGCCTGCGAGCAGGACACGATATCCATAACGATCCGGATCCCGTCAGACGTGCGCTTCTCGGTCGCCGAGTACGAGCGCAACGGCTGGTTCGAGGGCTATCGGGACGTGTCGCCGCGCCGCGACATGTCCCAGTCGCTGGACCTGCAGCCGTTCGAGCTCGAGATGCTCGAGGCGAAAGGTCAGCGCAACGTCACGCGCATGCTCGAGCTTGCGGTTGCCAACCGGTTGAACATTGTGCTCGCCGGCGGCACCGGCTCCGGCAAGACCACGCTGAATAAGGCGCTCTCAGACCTCGTGCCGTCCGACGAGCGGATCGGCACGATCGAGGACACGCCGGAGCTGTCGCTGCCGAATCACCCGAACCGCGTGCATATGTTTTTCAGCGACACGCTGCCGGCGAAGGAACTGGTGCGCTCCACGCTGCGCATGAAGTTTGACCGCGTGTTCCTTGCCGAGCTGCGCGGCGACGAGACGTGGGACTACATGACGCTGCTCAATACGGGCACGCCCGGCGGCATCACGACCGTGCATTGCAACGATGCGCGCTCGGCACCGTCGCGCATCGCGACGCTGGTCAAGCAGAGCGCCGTCGGCCAGACGCTCGACTGGCAATTCATCATGGAACAGGTGCGCGTAACGGTTGATCTGGTTCTCTTCATGTGCAACAAGCGGCTCACCGAGCTCTGGTACGACCCGATCGGCAAGGCGCAGCTGCTGGGTTGTGTCTCATGAGCGCCGATGCTGCGGCGCAGATGATCGAACAGATCGCGATCAGCCTGTGCGGTGCGCTCGCCGTGTTTTTGTCGCAGGACCGGCGTGCGCACTGGCGGCGCTGGGCCTGCATCTTCGGGCTGGCCGCGCAGCCGTTCTGGTTCGACATGGCGTGGCGAGCGCATCAGTACGGCGTGCTCGCGGTGTGCCTTGTCTACGCGGTGTCGTGGGCGCGGGGCTTCACGGCGCACTGGCTCGTCCGCAGGGAGGGCCGTGTATGAACTTCGCGATCAGCGATATCGAGGCGGCAATCGAGGGATGGCGCATGCGTTCGCCGTCGGACGAAGCATTTGCTGCCAGCACAGAGGCCCGCGCGCTGGCGCGGCTCTACGGCGCCGTGATCGTGCACGGCCGCGAGGGTATCACCGATGCCGGGCTGGACGACGCGCAGCGCGACGCCCTGCGGATCCTGTCCTCCGATCCACCTGGGGAGTTTCCGCAATGAAGGCAGATCTTCCGGTTCCCGCGCTTGCCGATGCCGCGGACGCGGACGATGACAGCCAGTGCAAATGGCGACCGTCCGGCGACTTTGCGCTGATGCACCCGTCGGGCTGGACGATCGCGCGGTACTCAGTCTATGACGAGTGGCGCTACCTGCTATGGGAGCCGATCGACCGCTGTACGGCATCCAGCAGCAACCAGTTCCACGGACCCTTCGGTAACGTGCGCGACGCGATGCGCCTGCATCGCGACCTGAGCGCGCATCTGCAAAAACAGGAGATGGCTGCATGACAACGCATCTGAAATTCCGCATTGGCGAAAAGCGGATCTGCATTGAGGACGGCACCCGCTATGCGCCGGATCATCCGGATCACGTGACGTTTGCGATGCGCGACGTCAAGGCGAACGGTAAACCGGGCGGCCGTGTGGCCGCTAACTTTTCCGCCCGTCGGCGCACGGTGCTGGAAATCGCGCTGCGTCTGTTCGAGCTCGCCGAGCGCATGACGCCAGAAACAACCTGGCAGAACAGCCAGACGGTGGGCGAGACCGGCCAGCCGCCGCTGAAGTTCACCTTCGCAGAGGCCAACCGCGCGGTGCTGAACCGGCTCCTTGCTGACAGACCGCTTAATTTCGCACGCCATGCCTATGCGAGCACCGAACGCCTGCGTGCCCGCAAGCCGGTCCTTCGCGCCGCGCAGCGCGTCCTCGAACACTGCGACGACGAGACAGCGGCAGGCCTGCATGTGCTGATTGCGGCCGCCGATCCGGCCGGCGGGTTCCCCGCGAAGCCGATCGTCGGATTTGACGCAGCCGAATTCCAGGTCGATAGCGACGCGGCCACCCACTGAGGACCGACCATGCCGAAACCGCTTCGAATTCTAATCCCCGTCGTGGTCTTCCTGCTGATCCTGTGCGGTTTCGCGTTCCTCGGTCAGTTCGCCGGCGGCCAGCTTTTCGCGAAGATGCAGAAGCTGCCGGAAGGCAGCGCGGGCGTGTTCACGCTGTACGACTACTGGCATGCCTACGGCGACGTGCCTGCGGTTGTGCGTGAGCTCAAGGTGTGCACGCTGCTGTCGGTGGTCATCACCGGCCTGCCGCCGGCCGTGATCACGATGGCGCTCGTATCGGGCCGCAAGCGCCTCGCGCAGTTTGGCGAGGCACGCTTCGCAAGCCGTAACGACATCGTCAAGGCTGGCCTGCTGGAGAGGAAATAGCCATGACCACTTCACAGAATCTGTATCCGCCGTTCATTGTTGGCAAGTACAAGGGTGAATACCTGAAGTATTACGGCCAGGATTTCCTGATGGCGGCCGCCGGCACCCGCTCTGGCAAAGGCACGTCGCTTGTGATCCCGAATCTTCTCACCTATCCCGATTCGGCCGTGGTCGAGGACATCAAGGAAGAGAACTACCTCTATACGTCCGGCTACCGGCGGGCGTGCGGTCACGAAACCTATCTGTGGGCGCCGTTCTCGGAAGACGGACGCTCGCACGCGTACAACCCGCTCGAATATATCGCCGGCCGACCCGCATACGCGCGCGTGGGCGACGTCATGACGATCGGCGAACACCTGTATCCGTCCAACGTCGATGCACGTCTGAAGTACTGGAACGACAACGCCCGCAACCTGTTCATCGGGATCGTGCTGTATCTGCTGGAAACGCCCTCGCTGCCGTGCACGTTTGGTGAGGTGCTGCGACAGGCCTCCGGCAAGGTCAGGGCGATCCGTGAACACATCTCGTCGATCGTCAGCACGCGTGCCGATGCAGCGCATGCGACCGACGGGCTGCCGGTGCTCAGCTTCGAGTGTCTCGATGCGCTGAACCGTTTCCTGTCGCAATCAAAGGAAGCCTTCGCGAACATCGTATCGACGATGACCGCGCCGCTGAACGTATTCAGCAATCCGGTAGTCGACGCGGCAACCAGCCGCTCGGACTTCGATCTGGCCGATGTGCGCAAAAAGCGCATGTCGATCTATGTGGGCATCAAGCCGGGCGACCTGAAGGCCGGCGCGCTGCTGGTCAATCTCTTTTTCTCGCAGCTGATCGACCTGAACACCCGCGAGCTGCCTGCCGAGAACCCTGCGCTCAAATACCAGTGCGCGCTGATCCTGGACGAATTTGCAGCGCCCGGCAAGATCGACATCATCGATACGGCCAACCCGTTCATTGCGGGCTACAACCTGCGGCTGATGCTGATCTTTCAGGGCATGTCCCAGATCGAGGATCCGAAGCTGTACGGCAAGCACGGCGCCGAAACGCTGGCGATCAACTGCAAGATGCGCAGCCTGTATGCGCCGCGTACGGTCAAGGAATCGGAAGAGTACTCGAAGATGCTGGGGACCTTCACGTACATGGCGCGCTCGCGTAGCCGCAGTCGCGGGCGGAGTTCGTCGACGAGCACCAATGAGTCGGAGCACGGCAGGGCACTGATGATGCCGCAGGAGCTGCGGGCGCTGAAGCACAACAAACAGATCATCACGATGGAGGGGTGCGAGCCGATCCTGTGCGAGAAGGCGTTTTTCTATGAAGACGCCGAACTCGTCGACCGGCTCGTGCGGCAGAGCCCCTACCTGCGGGGTGTGATGGCGAAGCTGGAAAAGACCAATCGCCGGCGCGCCTGGTTTGGTTTCGGTCCGAAGTTTCCCAATGAAGTACAGATGAAACACGCCGCGTTCGTCGCGCGTGAACTGTGCGCACCCGTGCCAAAGATCGACGTCGAGCAATGGTGGCGGACGCAGAACGCGGCCCGCCGCGCGCAGCAGGCCGCCGCGGCCGCAGACGCCGCCAGACAGTCGGCCGGTCAGGCACGTGACGTCCGTGAGCACGAAATCGGAGTACTCGCGCCTGTCCAGCTGGCCAACCGTCACAGCATCCGCGCATCGCTGTTCCAGTTGATGCCTTATTTGCGAGAAGTCCTGCCGGACGCGGCAGCCGCCGTGTCGGCGCAAACCGCAGCACCTCAATCACACCCTGAACCGCAAGGAGTGACCGTATGAACGAGATCGAATTTCCCGCCGACCGGATCGACTACCGCGAACGCGACGCGGCCAATGCCGACGATGCGTCGACCATCCGTGCGCGCGTCACGCCGCCGGCGAACGAGCCGGACGCGGGCGCCGTGCCCGGCAGTCCGGAAACGCCGGTCGATGACGCAACCGGAGAGCGCCTGAAGAAGATCCGCGCGGCCGATCGGGAGAAGGTCGAGAAGCTGCTCAAGCGCGACTCATCGACCGACGCAGCGACGAGCACAGCCACCGACGAGGCGGTGAAGCCGGCCGCAGGCACCGGCAAGCCGCTCGGGAAGAAGGACGACGAACCGGAGAACATCATCCGCCCGAAACCGGTTTTCAAGAAGACCGGCTATGACGTGCCGAAGTCGGTCACTAACCGGTATGTGGCGCATGAGGGCAAGTTTCTCGATCGCAAAAGCGAGACCGTGCACTTCGAGGACAAGGGCCGCTCGCTGTCGACGGCCAGCGAGGATCGCGACGTGATCGCGCATATGATCGAAGTCGCGAAGGCAAAGAACTGGGGTGAGCTGCAGCTTAAGGGTAGCGAAGAGTTTCGGCGGCAGGCGTGGATCGCGGCAGAACTCGCAGGCGTGCCGACGCGTGGCTTCAGGCCTGGTGCGCAGGACCGGGCAGTACTGACCGCTGCGCGCGAGGCGATGCGCATCGGCGCCGGCGACAAATCCAGTGATGCGGACAGGGTGCGCACGAATGAGATGGAGGCAACAGACGCAGCGGGGCAAAAGCAGCGCGTCGCGCCGGAGTCGGCGAAAACGGTCACATCAGGGCGTGAAAACACCGCACCCGGAGGCAACCCGACGACCCCCACGCAACCGTCTGCAGCTGCGCCGGCGAGCCCCGTTCAGGGCACGCCAAAGCCGGCCGGTGTCACGGTGGGGGTGCTGGTGGCACACGGGCCCGCTCCGTTCAACCACGACGATAAGCAGAACGACAGCTACTACGCGACCGTCCGGACAGAGGATGGCGAGCGCACCGTCTGGGGGCTGGACCTCGAGCGCGCGATCGGCGAAAGCGGTGTGCAGCCCGGTCAGCGGATCGAGCTGGAAAAGGGCGGCAGCAAGACGGTAAAAGCGCAGCAGCGCCAGTTCGACGAGAAGGGTACCGAACTCGCTCCGAAGTCAGTCGAGAGCCGGCGCAACGAATGGCTGGTGTTCTCGCCCGATGTGCCGGGCCTGCCCACGCGCGAGCAGCGCGAAGCGCTGGCCAGCGTGCGCCGCGAAGTGGATGAGCGCCATCGGATCGATGAGGCGCGGGAGCGGTTTCTGAACGGGGACTGGAAATACTCGAAGGAACAGCAGAAGACGCTCGATGAAGCGCGCGAGCGCATCAAGGCGCAGGCCGCGCGCGAGGTGCTGCGCGACGAGATCAAAGGCCTGCCGGAGCACCAGCAGGAGAAGCTGATGGGGGAGTTCGAAAGCGCCGTGGCCGAGGCGCGCGCAGCTAACCGGCCACTGGACGTGCCCATGCCTCAGGTAAGCGAAGCAACGATCGAGGCCGTACGCGAGCAGGTCGAGCGGGAGCAACGGGGTCAAACTCACGTAGCACGGCAGACCACCCAACAGGCGACGTCGGAGCGCGGACAGGACCCGCAGTCGCAGACCGCCGAACACGATGGGCCGACGCTCGAAATGGAACCATAAGGCGGCGGACAACGCCGGGCGGCCGCGATCGCCTCGCGACCGTCATCGTCAAATCGAACAACAGGAGCAAACCATCATGAAGATCGCTGTAATCAACTTCTCGGGCAACGTCGGCAAGAGCACCGTTGCACATCACCTTCTCGCGCCACGGCTGGAGGGTGCCCAGGTGATTCCGGTCGAGTCGATCAACTCGGACGACAGCGAAAAAGGATCGGCGATGCGTGGGAAGGAGTTTGGGGAACTGCAGGACAAACTCATGACCTTGCGGCATGCCGTGGTCGATATCGGGGCATCGAATGTCGAAGACTTTGTCTCGCTGATGCGTGACTATCACGGGTCTCACGAAGACTTCGATGCCTTCGTGGTACCGACCGTTCCTGCGCTTAAACAACAGGTCGACACAATTTCGACATTGCGCGCACTCACCGGAGAAATCGGTGTGCCGGCAAACCGCATTCGCGTCGTGTTTAACACGGTCAACCCGAAAGACGACGTGTCAAAGATCTTCTTGAAAATTTTCGACTACTACGCGGAAAACCGCAATTTCGTCCTGAATCGCGATGCGGTGATGTATGAGAACCCTATCTACGAAAAAATCAAGGCTTTCGATCGCTCGATCATCGATATTCGCAACGATCCGACCGACTATGTCGCGATGAACGCCGAAGCAATGGAGAGCGGGGAGCCAGAGGAACATCTTGCACAGATTCGCCAACTGGTTGCAATCAAACGTCTGGCCGCACGGGTAACAACCGAACTGGACGCAGTCTTCAAACTCGTGGTGCATTGATGGGCGCATCGGACGATTCGATCCGCGAGGAACTGATCGGCGCGGTACTGGGTGAGCTATCGTTGCTGCGACGGGACGTGAAGGGTCTGTCCCAGCTGCTCGATACCACGGGCAAGCAGTTCAAGGACGACGGTGAACTTACGCTGCTGCGCTTCACATCCCGCTACGAGCAGTTCCTCAACCAGTTCGCAGCATCGAGCACCGATGTGCTGGCCGAAGCGGGACGGTTTTCGGAGGCCCGGGATCAACTGCTTGGCGAGATCTCGCTCAGGCAGTACGACGAAGCCAACGGACGAAGCCGCGATCTGCTGCGCGACGTCTTGCGCGAAGAGCGCGGCCCCGGCCATGGCCGGGGCATCGGACGAATCGAACTGGCCACATGGACCGCGTGCGCCATGCTTGGCTCGGTGGCGCTCACGGTCGGAGCCCTTGCTGCGCTGCGCCTTCTGACCACCTGACAGGAGATCTCATGAAACGACTGATCGCAATATTCGTCTGCGGCGCGGTCGCTACCCAGACGGTGGCGCTGGCCGACGACGACAACCCGTCCGCCTGCGGGGCCGTCCTGTGTCTCGCCGGCCTGATCGCCGGTGGCAGTGCCGGCGGGGACTGCAAAAACTATATGACGGGTTACTTTTCCATCGTGAAATTTCACCACGGTCACTTCGATGAGACAGGCACGTCGGATGCCCGTAGCGATTTCACGAACCAGTGCCAGAGCGTTGGACCGGATACGAAGAAAGGTGTGAACGACCGGTACGGAAACGTTCAATCTGGTCCGTGACGCGCAGCCGCTCTCTCAGGTCCTGACAAAGTTTTGCCGTCGGAAGTCAGGACTTTTACGGTGCGGGCTACGGCCCGCAGTCGACAGCACGCGGTAGCAGGCTTCCGGGTTCGGCCATCTTCTGCCATTCGCCAGCGCGCGCAAGTGGACATTCAAACGGCGGCCCCGCCCCAGACAACGGACATTCGTGCACGGCCCACGTCAGTTGCATCATCGGCCACCATAAGCGACATTCGTCCCCTCACCTGACAAGCATTCA
>NZ_JARESO010000087.1:0-23962 GCF_046030175.1 Paraburkholderia sp. RL17-373-BIF-A | reverse complement strand
AAACACATAGTGCAGAAACCGTCGCAAGTCGCCGGCAACCTTCGTTGCGTTTAAATATTTCGGCAATCTCGGCGGCAAGTTCATCGACCCATTGCTGCAAGGCCGCCAACTGTTCGAGGTACATCGAACCCAGTTGCCGCAGCAGGGGCGTGATCCGGGCATCGGTATCGTTGATGAGCGCAACAATACCCTGCCTTAACAGGGGAAGACCCACCGGGAAGACAAACCCCTCCTCAGCAAACATGCTTCGAATCTGGTTCGATTTCGCTGTTCGCTCATGGATAAGCCGCTCGCGCCTGCGATGAACGGACTGCAGCGACTGCGCCTGAATGTCGAAAGCTGCACAGCCGTTTCGTATTCCGAGTTTCCGCTGGACAAGACAGGCTGTACTCGGAAAGATTGCATCGGGTGTGGTCGTGGCCACTACGATCAGATCGATGACATCCACTTCGATTGCCGCAGCAGACAGGGCGCGAGAGGCCGCCGCTACGGCAAGATCGCTCGTTTGCGATTGACGGTCGGCAAACCGTCGGGACTGGATGCCGCTGCGCGAATAGATCCAGTCGTCGCTCGTTTCGATGCCCCTGCTGGCAAGTTAGGACGCCAGGTCCGCATTTGAAATGTGTTCGGAGGCAGGAAACTGCCGGTTCCGACAATACGTGCAAATGACATGACTAACACCAGTCAGAGTGTGGAAGGAAACTCGCCGCTGTCAGGAAGGACCTCCCGGCGTGAGGGAGCCTGATATCAGCTCCGCCACCGGCGATGAACACCAATTCCAGCAGTCACATGCGCCGCCGGCATATTGCAAAAACCTTTTTCTGTCGACTGCGGCACCATCGGACGCGGGCTTCTGGTTTTATTCCCGTGTCCATCCTGGCACCATCTTTCCGTATACCCCCGCCCGGCTGCGAACGAGCCAGTCGACGGCATGCTGGCACTGATGAGGAGGCGTCTCAAAGGTTGCGCTATTCGCCTGATCGATCAACACCGTGACCTGGGTGCACCTGAATGCCAGACAAACGGGGAGCGTATCCCATGATAATATCATTATCATTATCTACTGCCTGCCTGTGTGACAGATTCATGCTCCCAGGGAGCTAGCCGTCCCGTCGCAGGTTAATGGTCCCGGCGACGGGAACGGGACGACGATTGTGGCCCGCCAGTCAGTCCGAAGACGCGATGCTCATCGCATGCGGTGAGCGGACCGAAACCGAACAGGAACGTCATTCAGACCGCAGCATGGATCACTCTCACGCGTCGTTCGACGCCTATATGAAGTTTCTTGCCGGGCCATCCGCTGACGGTACGCCCGTGGTGCTGGAAACCGAACACGCCCTTTCGCTGCACTTCGATCTGCTGGCCACGCAGAGTTTCATGTCCCGGCGTGACCCTGACAGGCTGGCGCTCGGCTACACCCGGACCATGATGGGATTCCTGCTGCTGCAGCCAGCGCCCACCAGAATCTCAATGATCGGTTTAGGCGGGGGATCGCTGGCCAAGTACTGCTACCGGCATCGTCCCGATACAAGGATAGTGGCCATCGAGATCGATCCCGCGGTGATCGCGTTGCGCGACACGTTTCACATTCCGCCCGATGATGAGCGACTCGAAGTAATCTGCGCGGATGGAGCGGAATACGTCAGGGGCGACGATGCGCGCCCGGATGTGATTCTGGTGGATGGCTTTCTGGCTCACGGCATGCCCGCACAGCTAGGCAACGCCGTCTTCTACTCGGCTTGCCATGCGCGGCTTGCCGACGGTGGTGTTCTGGTCGCCAATTTCGTCGCCGATGACCCTCATATCCCATACTACCTGGAAGAGGCGCGTTCAGTGTTCGGTGAATCGCTTTCCATTTTCATGGCCGAGGGCAGTTGCAACTACACGCTGTTTGCCTGGAAGGGCGTGCCGGGACTTCCCTCCCGGGATAAGCTCCTCGCGCGCGCACGCGTCCTGGCCGCGACACATCCACTGAACCTGCGCGGTGCCGGGCGCCGTTTGAAGCAAGGTGTGAGGCTCGCTTCGGACTGGGCATTCAGACAGAAGCTGACCGGCTGACGGACGCCTGATCCGTGCGGCCGGAACGGAAGCGCCGCGTGACGCCATCCACTAGAATGCAGGCGCGCGAAGGTCGATACAGACACCGCTTGCAAGGGCCCCTGGGAGATATGACATTCAAGGTGCCGGGAACCGGGATGGGCAAGGCAACATCCGTGGTGCGTTGAATGCCAGGGCTATGCCGCACCGCCGTTAGTGCCCCTGCTCAGGGTCGCCACGCATCGGGCGTAGACCACGATCACCCGCGGTGATGCGAAGTTGACCTGCATGTCGCGGGTGAAGTACCAGGATGCGTCCAGTTGGCCGCGCACGATGTCGCCGGCCTTCACAAGTTGTTGCGCGAGATCCGCGGCCATTCGAGTCAATTCAACCCGCAGGCGCCAGCCGGCATGATGATCGTGGCGACGCAGCCAGATCCTCGTGCTCTCAACAAGATGATCGGGCTGCAGCCACGCCCCGGTAGTACGGAAGGCAAATATCTCGGATAGCGTGAGAAAGCAGAGCAACTCTGCGTTCGTCTCAAGCCGGTGCACCTGCGACCTGTCATATCGTTGCGTCCGCGGCGGTCGGACATCGCCACGTTATGCATCGTGCTATCTTGCCGATGCGTGGTGAAGTAGCCTGCCCAGGGGACCTGTGGTGCCGTGGAACCAGGAGCCCGCGCGATGCCTGCCCGGGAACACATCGCTGATCTGGCGCAGGCGTACCTCAGGCGGTTTTCCGGCGCGGACGCGCGCCAATTGCGCTTTTGGTCCGGTAGCTGACGCCATGCTGATCGAGGTAGTCGCGGATCAATTGCCGCACGACCTGGGAGGGCGTCAGGTCCTGCGCCGCGCACAGCTTTTCGAACGCTTCCTTCTTCACAGGATCGATCAGAATCGTGAGTCGAGCGCTTTTCGTTTCCATGACGGGGGGCGAAGTCCAATTATGTTAATTAAATTATAATACATCGCGTGACCCGAGTCATCTTCGTGGCGCCAGAATCACACGGTGGCCGGCGATTCCCCCATGCGCCGCCGATAACCAGCCATTCAACGGCTGGAAACCCAACGGCGTACAACGCGCGGCGACGGTGTGCTAAATCTCCGCCCTGGCACGCAGAAAATCCTGTCCGGCCCGGGTAATCGACACACCGCCTCGCCCATTCGCGGGGACGGATACCAACCCGGCGTTACGCAGCTCCTGCGCGACCGACCAGTTTAACGTGGGCGCATCGCGGCCATATCGCTGCTGGGCCAGACGCTCAAGCGCCCAGATGGCTGCGTGGGTCAAGGTGTTGCTGTCGCTGTGGCTTCCCGCCGTCATCTTCCATCCTCGAGAATGCGCCCGCTCCAACAGGTCGCGATCGCGCAGGGGTTGCTATCCACCAGCGACAGACGCATCCGCTCAGCACGCTTGTTCATATCGATGCCAGTTAAATTTCTTGCCGTACTCGATGCGCGTGGCCGCCGCATGGAGATTCACTGCATGCGTGGGTCCAAGCGCGCGCGCCCGGTCGAGCATCGTGGCGAAGGACGGAAGCTCATCGGCTCCTTTCCACGCAAAAACAGTGACGTTGTGTTCGCTGCCTTCCGACGGCGCCAGGGTCACCGCGTTCGCGAAGACTTCCCTGAGCGAGCGCAGGTAGCGATGGAAGTCAGGTTCGTCGGTCACCAGATTGGCCACCAGGACGCCGTCATCGCTCAACCTGCTGCGACAGGCTTCATAAAACGTCCTGCTGCCCAGCTCTGCGGGCAGGCCATCACCATTGAATCCGTCGACCAGCAGCACGTCGGGACGGTGATCCGGAACCGTGACGTACTGCGCCCCATCGGCACAAACCACCCTGAAGCGTTCACTGTCACGCGGCACGTGAAACCGGCCGCGCAGCGCGATCACCTGAGGATTGATTTCGACGACGGCAATCATGGTGTCAGGCAGATGGCGATAGCAGTATTTCGCCAGCGAGCCGCCACCCAGACCGATCATTGAAATGCGGCGCGGGAATGGCTGGAACAGCAGGAAGCCCATCATGGTGCGCGTATAGCCCAGTGCAAGGGCGTACGGATCGCCGCAACATGGTGCTCTGCACCCCGCGCGCATCAAAGTACAGCGAAACGACCTGGTCATTCTCTATGACCACCGGCCTGCTCGCCTTCCTCTTTCTTTTCATGTGAGTGATCGAAAGGTTCCAGTGCAAGGGCAATCGGCTGGCGTGAACCACACTTCCCTTGCAGCGGTCCGTCAAAAGGATTCCTGCGTATGCAGCATGGCCGAGAGCGATTCAAGCGCTGCGATCTCGTCAGGACCAGTTGCCAGGATGTGCAACTGCGTGCCTGGCTTTGCCCGCAGGGACATCACCGACATGACATCCTTGGCATTGACGGACCGGCCGTTCGCCATACAGATGATGTCGCTCGCGAACCGGGATGCGTGAACGGCAAGCTTCGCTGATCCGTGTCCGTTCAAACCCCACGGGTCGCCCACCTGAACCAATGCCTCGACCAATCCTTTCCCCTATGCATAAACCGTCACTCAAGCCCTCACCCACCGGGCCCGCTCAGTGCATCAAGCCTGCCATGACCCGGGCAAAGAAAGCCCGCAGCAACGGGTCCCATTCTTCATTCCCCAAAGCGATTTCGGCAGTGTCGAGCCGCCTCATTTCCCGATCGAGGTAGGCGGTGCGAAGCGACCTTGGGTGTGGTGGCCCGAAAAAAAACTGACCATCGTCGTCCAGAAGCAGAAATGGCTTCTGCCTGTAGCGAGCACCGAGCAGCGAGGTCGCATCCAGGACATGGCGGGCGGATTCCTTCGGATAGACAAAAATGACGTTGACCCCGCATTCTTCCAGTCGGTCGCAGATATCCGAAAAACGGTAAAGCATCTGGAATCCGCGTTCGCCCGCCCGGCCCACGCCGACGACGATCAGTCCGCGACGACCCATCACGTCCCGCAGATACAGGTGCGTGTAGTCGTGGGACAGTAGCGGAACACTTGTATCAATCACGTCGACCTCCCTGCCGCGCAGAGGCATACACCTCGTTTCGCGCAAGCCCGGCCTGCAACGTGACCAACAAGATCCTTGCCCAAGCCTGCTATATTATTAGCATTTCAGGATAAATCAATGATAATAACATTATCATAATTTGAGGGCATTCATTCCGAAGAGCGGACCAGGCTGTTCGCGGGCTCCTGGATGCGCACGCACGTGTGCTTCGAGAGCGCTTTGGCATCGCGGGCCGACGTGGCTCCCGAACGAGCGGGTGCACCCTGTACTGCGGGATCGGGGAACGGCAGCCACCGCAAAGGTGCCGACAATGCAACCGGCACTGACCCGGAACCCGTCTCGCGATCTGTGCCCGGCGCCTAGCGGTCGAGTCGATAGACGCGCGCGCGCAGGTCGTCAACGAGAGGCACGATGGTCAGCACAATCAGCACGCCCGCAAGCGGCACCGTCGAGGCGTAGCCGATGTGCTTGAATCCCATCGCACCGGCAAAGCCACCGGCGACGAACATGGCCAGCATCGTCACGTGAACTTTCAGCCTCGCCCGATTCGCCAGTACGAAGGGTGCGTCGGGGTCGGTCCTCGCGGAATTCCAGTAGAAAAGCTTGCCCAGTTCGATGCCGATGTCCGTCACGATTCCGGTCATATGAGTGGTACGGATTTCGGCGTCGGACAGTTTGGTGATCATGGCGTTCTGCAGACCCATGATGAAGCACAGGAGCACAACGGTCGCTGGCACGAACAGCGCATCCCACTGCGCCAGATGGCTACCGAGCAGCCCGAAACACAGCAACAGGACGGCCTCGATCAGCAACGGCGACGCGTACTGGCTGTGCAGCCGCCGGCGCCGCCCCCAGTTGACGAGGACGGCTGGACAGGCCGCGCCCAGCAGGAACGAGATCAGCGATCCGGCACCGGCCAAAGCCAGTGAGGTGTCGCCCAGCGCCGCCTGGTCGGCAATTGAGGACACCACGCCGCTCATATGGGACGTGTATTGCCTCACCGCCAGAAAGCCACCCGCGTTAGTGGGGCCCGCCACGAACGTGAGCGAAAAACCAAGCTGCCTGTCGGCCTCGGTACTGCGATCCTTTCCGGTTAGCGCCCGGAAATAGTGTGCTGGCATCAGGTATCAACCCGTGTGTTCGTCAGTCCAGATGCGCTTTAACAAAAGCCGGCACCGGCGCAGCAGATGGAATTTTGAGTTTCCACGCGCGGGTTGAAATCCGCATTCGCGGTGTCCCTGGCGAACACGGCACGTTCTTCACGCACACCGGCGGATTATCACGTATGGAATCAGATCAATAAAACTGCTAGGATGATAACGTGATTATCATAAACTGGTAACCTGATGTTTCTGACGAAGACTTCAGGACGTTAGTCACAGGCGGGCATGGCTTTATTGTGTTCGCGGTGGCAACGACTCCAGGGCGACGTGGTTTGCAGTGACGAGAGGACCGAGTTCGGCAACTGGTGGGGCGCCGATCCCGGCTGCCGCGACGCATTAAGGAGAAGTGCCATGACGTTTGACTGCTCTCTCGAACAGCACCTGCTATCAGGTGTGTCGTTGAGTGATAGCATGCTCGAGCGCGTGCGGCTCGTCAGGTCCAGGTTCGCCAACGAGCGGCTCTGTGCACCCGGGCGCTGGATTCATGAAGGTCAGGCACCGTGGGACGACTCTCCTGAGCTTCACCAGTTGAAGCTGGCGCATGCGAGCTTCCATACCATTGCGCTCATAATCGAGATTTCCGTCACGCAAGGGCGTCTCGCCGAAGCAGCCGCCATGCTCGAGCCTGATGCCCTGTTCGAAAGCGCGACACGCATGCTCACACACGCGATGTCGCGTTTCGAAATGCGCCCGGGCGTGGGTGGCGCATCCGCACTGCACGGACTGATACATTAAGGTCGCCGCGACGACCCCGGTCGCTGCATGAGGCCGGTTCGCCGCACCGATCTGCGCAGCTTCAGGAGAGCAATGGATTTGTCGGCCGATCACAATCAGTTCAGACGCGCCCTGGCGGAGCGATGGGGCAAGACTCTCGGGGAGCCAGTGATTCGCGAGGGCCTGCGCACGCGCTCGCTGTGTTTCGACGCTCTCGGCATACAAAGCTCCATGCGCAGGAGTGATCCGCTCGAACTCGATCTGTCGTATACGCGTGCCATGATGTCATTCCAGCTCTTTCACCCCAATCCCAAAGATATCTTGATCGTGGGACTGGGCGGAGGATCGCTGTCGAAATACTGCTTCCACAAGTTTCCGTCGGCACGGGTGACCACCGTGGAAATCGACAACAGGGTGATCGCGTTGCGCGAGCAGTTTCACATCCCGCCTGAATCGGAGCAATTCCGGATCGTGCACGCCGACGCGGCGGAATATCTCTCGGATAAGGTTGGCGTCGCGGATGTGATCCTGCTCGACGGCTTCGACGCATTCGGCTTACCCGCCTGCCTGTCCAGCCAGTCCTTCTACGACTGCTGCCATACCGCGCTGCAAGACGAAGGCGTGCTCGTGGCCAACCTGCTGAACAGCGACCCGCGACTCACCACCCACCTCGACCGGCTCCGCCGCGCGTGCGATGGAAAACTGTTCCGCACCACGGCGCGACGTGAAGGCAACACGATTGCCATCGGCATCAAGCAGGCAACCGTGCCGGGGTGGCTTGATCTCTACGCCCGCGCGGAAGCCATCACGAAATCGATGGGGCTTGACCTGTACCGGTATGTCAAAAAAATGGAACGTCATCATCGGGTAGACCCGGTTTCGGGATACCCCGCATCTGGCCCACTGGCCGTTGAATAACCCCCCCGACGGCAAGGGAGACAACGCCGATGGAACACCTGCTGGTCATCCATTACATGCTGCTGGCAGTCGCAGGTTGGCTGGCGGTTGGGATTCTGGGACTCGCGACCCTGCGCCGCACACGCGTGGTGGCGCACGGCCTGTTTCCACTCGGCGCCGTATTCGGTCTGCTTCTGTGCGGACTGGGTCTGGCTGGCGTGTTCTCCGGTCCCCAGCAAGCCGTCCTGCCGCTCGGGTTGCCGGACCTGCCGTTTCATCTGAGACTAGACGGCCTGTCGGCATATTTCCTCACCGTACTTGGCGTGGTGAGCACGGGCGTAAGCGCGTTCTCCGCCGGCTATTTCCGCAAGGGCGAGGGCACCCCGCCCGGGCTACTGTGCTTCGAGTATCACGTGTGCCTCGCCAGCATGGCAGTGCTGCTGCTGGCAGACGATGCGTACTGCTTCATGGTTGCGTGGGAGACGATGACGCTGTCGGCCACTTTCCTGGTGATGACCAATCACCGCTTTGCGGAGATCCGCCGGGCAGCCTGGCTCTACTTCCTGATCTCCCACGTCGGCGCGCTGGCGCTTCTGCTGTGCTTCGGCCTGTTGCAGGCCAATACCGGCGACTATACGTTCGCCAATATGCGTGAGCAGCATCTGGACGTGTTCTGGGCGTCCGTCGCCTTTCTGCTGGCGCTGTTCGGCTTCGGCACGAAGGCAGGCATTTTCCCGCTGCATGTCTGGCTGCCCGAGGCCCACCCCGCCGCGCCGTCACCCGTGTCGGCTCTCATGAGTGGCTTCGTACTCAAAGCCGGCCTCTACGGCGTGCTACGCACGGTGTTCGACCTGCTGCACGTGCAAATCGCATGGTGGGGCGTGCTCATGCTGATGCTCGGGCTCTTCACCGCCCTGTTCGGGGTCGTGTTCAGCGCCATCCAGACGGACATGAAACGGCTGCTTGCGTACTCGTCGATCGACAACATCGGGCTGATGTTCGTGAGCATGGGGCTAGCCATCCTGTTTCGGGCGTACGGGATGAATGCACTGGCCGCCTTGTCGTTGACGGCCCTGCTCTACCAGATCGCCAGCCACGCTACCTTCAAGAGCCTGCTGTTTCTCGGGACGGGTTCCGTACTCCACGCCACCGGCGAACGCAATCTCGGGCGTCTGGGCGGCCTGATCCGTTTCATGCCGTGGACGGCGTGGGCCGCTCTCGTGGGCACGTTTGCCAGTGCGGGCCTGCCGCCATTGAGCGGCTTCGTCTCCGAATGGCTGCTGCTGCAGAGCTTTCTGTTCACCCCCGGCCTGCCCGACCCGTTCCTGAACATGGTGGTCCCGCTCGTTGCCGCGCTGATTGCTCTCGTGGCCGCGCTCGCGGGCTACACAATGGTCAAGTTCTTCGGCATCATCTTTCTCGGTCAGCCTCGCGAGGCGAAGTTACGCGAGGCACGGGACGCAAGTCCGTGGGAGCGCGTCGGCTTCGTGTGGCTCGCAGCGATATGCGTGCTGCTCGGGTTGCTGCCGGTGCAGTTCGTGGTCGCTCTGGATCGCGTCACACAGGTGCTGGTTGGCGCGGGCATCGGACCGACCGTCGCGCGGAACGGCTGGCTGCTGCTCGCACCCACCAGTGCAGGCCGTGCCAGCTACATGCCGCTGGTTTTCCTGCTGTTCTTCGTTGCCTGCTGCGGGCTCGCGTGGGTGCTGGTACGCCGTCTTTACCATGGGCGCCTGCGGCGGGCGGCCCCTTGGGCCTGCGGCTTTCCGTTCGTGAATGCGCGCATGCAGGACACGGCAGAAGGGTTCGGGCAGCCGATCCGTGAGATCTTCACTCCGCTGTTCAGGATCGAACGGCAACTACCCTCCCCGTTCGACAAACAGCCCGTGTATAGCGTCACCGTGACCGATCGCGCATGGGCCCTGATTTATGCGCCGATCGAGCGGCTGGTCAGGCGCGTCGCGGCACTGGCCGGCTTGCTCCAGACAGGTCGCATCGCCGCCTATCTGATGCACAGCTTTCTCGTGCTGATCGTGCTGCTGATGCTGGTGAGACGATGATCACGCCCTCCGGATTGCTCTCCCAGGGACTGGAGATCCTGCTCGCACTGGCTGCGGCTCCCCTGCTGACAGGGTGGGTCAATATGTGCCGCGCGCGTTTGCAGAACCGCCGGGCACCGAGCATCTGGCAGCCTTACCGGATGCTTCACAAGCTGTTCAACAAGGAGTCGGTCGTCGCCGACCAGGCCAGCCCCATATTCCGCGGTGCACCGTATGTCGTCTGGGCATGCATGACGCTCGCCTGCGCGATCGTGCCAACGCTTTCAACCGACCTGCCACTGTCGCCCGCCGCTGACGCGATCGCACTGGTGGGTCTCTTCGCGCTGGCCCGCGTCATGATCTCGCTGGCCGCGATGGACGTCGGCACCGCGTTCGGCACGCTCGGCGCGCGCCGCGAGATGCTGGTGGGTTTCCTCGCGGAGCCTGCCTTGCTGATGGTCCTGTTTTCGGCGTCGCTGATTACGCAGTCCACCCTGCTGACCAGTATTGTCCCAACGCTGAGCCATCGCGAGCTGGCAATCTATCCGAGCCTCGCGTTCGCAGGTATCGCCTTCACGATGGTGTCACTCGCCGAGAATGCGCGCCTGCCGGTCGACAACCCGACCACGCACCTCGAACTCACGATGATCCACGAGGCGCTGATCCTCGAATATTCCGGCCGGCATCTCGCACTGATGGAATGGGCCGCGAGCCTCAAACTGTTCGCGTATTCCTGCATCGGCCTCGCGTTGTTCATTCCGTGGGGCATCGCAGAGGCCGGCAATCCGACAGCGCTACTACTCGCGATACCCGCGCTATTGGTCAAGTTATTGATAGGTGGCGCGGCGCTTGCGGTCGTCGAGACGACCAACGCGAAGATGCGCATTTTCCGCGTGCCGGAGTTTCTCGCGACAGCGTTCCTGCTCGCTGTCATCGGGATGCTCGTTCACTTTCTGCTGGGGGCGTGAATGCACGGGTTCGCCACGCAGATCATCAACTTCCTGGCCGCCATCCTGCTGCTGCTGTCGTTTGCAATGCTCAGCCAGCGCCGGATCCTGTCGCTGATTCACCTGTACACGCTGCAGGGCCTGACACTCGTGTCAGCCAATGTCATCCTGGGATATGTCACCGCCGACGTACACCTCTATATCTCCGCCGCACTGACCCTGGCGCTCAAGGTCGGCCTGATTCCCTGGATTCTTTACAGACTGGTCCGGCGGCTCAACGTCAAAGCGGATGTGGAGTCGCTCCTCAATATTCCCGCCACCCTGCTGATCGGCATCGTGCTCGTGATCATCGCATTCAACGTCGCGTCGCCGATCAGCCAGCTCGCGTCGTCAGTCGCGCGCGGCACGCTCGGCATCGCACTCGCCTGCGTGCTGCTGTCGTTCATGATGATGATTACACGCGCAAAGGCTATACCGCAGGTGATCGGCTTCCTGTCGATGGAAAACGGTCTGTTTTTTGCCGCGGCCGCCGCCACGAACGGCATGCCGATGATCGTCGAACTCGGCATTGGACTCGATGTGCTGGTGGGCCTCCTGATCCTCGGCGTATTCATGTTCCAGATCCGCGAACAGTTCGATAGTCTGGATATTCATCACCTGGAAAAACTCAAGGATGACTGAAGCCTGGGTACTGCTGCTGGTTTTTGCGATCCCGCTCTTCGCAGGCGCAAGTCTGGCGCTCGTGGGACAACACCATGTCGCGGCGGAACTTAACGTCGGCTTCAGTTTCCTGACACTTGTCGCCGCCACGCTGCTTGCCGTGCAAACCGTGGCGCACGGGCCTGCGTTCGCGCTGGGCAAGCTCTTCTTCGTCGATCCGCTCAACGTATTTCTGGTTACGCTGACAGCCTTCGTCGGCTGGACCACGTCGATCTTTTCGAGGCCTTACATGCGCATCGAGCGTGACCGCGGCAAGATGACGGGCCCTCGCATGCGCCTTTACCACAGCATGTACCAGCTATTCATCTTTGCGATGCTGCTCGCGCTGCTGACCAACAACATGGGCATCCACTGGGTCGCCATGGAAGCCGCCACGCTCGCGACGGTGCTTCTGGTCAGCGTCTATCGCACCGCAGCCAGTCTCGAAGCCGCCTGGAAATATTTCATCCTGTGCGGCGTCGGCATCGCGCAGGCGCTGTTCGGCACGATCCTGCTCTATCTCGCCGCAAGCCGGCAGCTCGGCGACGGCGATGCGCTGCTCTGGACGAGTCTGAACGCGGTCAAGGGCAGTCTCGATCCGACCATCATGTCGCTAGCGTTCGTGTTTCTGCTGATCGGCTATGGCACCAAGGTCGGCCTCGTGCCGATGCACAACTGGCTGCCCGATGCACACGCTGAAGGCCCTACGCCGATTTCGGCCGTGCTGTCCGGCTTGCTGCTCAACGTCGCGCTCTATGCGGTCCTGCGCTGCAAGGTGCTGGCCGACGGTGCACTCCACAACGGCCTGCCGGGACACCTGCTGGTCGGATTCGGGCTGGTCTCGGTGCTGGTCGCCACTTTTTCGCTGTTCCGGCAAAAAGACGTCAAGCGGCTCTTTTCGTATTCGTCGATCGAACACATGGGTCTGATGACATTCGCCTTCGGGCTTGGCGGCCCCATCGCGACCTTCGCGGGCCTGCTGCACATGACGGTCCATTCGCTCGTCAAGTCGGCGATCTTCTTCACCGTCGGGCACGCGGCTCAAAAGGCCGGCACCCAGGCGATCGACGACATCCGCGGCTTGTTACGCGTGAGCCCAACCCTTGGGTGGGGCATGATGCTCGGCGCGCTCGCGATTCTGGGCATGCCGCCATTCGGTGTCTTCGCGAGCGAATTCCTGATTCTGACGACAGCGATGAGCAAACTGCCGTGGGCCACGCCCTTCCTGTTGCTCGCGCTTGCCGTGGCGTTCGCGGCCATCTTCGTGCGCGTGCAGGGCATGGTGTTCGGCGACACGACGGCCAAAGTTCTCGAACACCCGCCGGCGTTGCTGCCCGTGTTCGTCCATCTCGGCATCGGCTTGATGCTCGGGCTCTACATTCCGCCCTATCTTGCGACGTGGTATCGGCAGGCGGCGGCCATGATCGCGGGGTGACACATGCGCATCGATGAATTCGGGTTTCCCAACCTGGTTCGCCTGTCCGATTTTGCGGGCAGGTCGTCGGCTTTTCTCGCACGGGTCGATCATGATATGTGGACCCACACCGCCGCCGCGGTGCGCCAGGCGGGTGGCCGCCTGATCTCCGTGTGGGGTGCCGAAGAAGCTCCGGGCATATTCGTGATCTCCGCCGCTTACGCGCTGGAAGACGGCATCCTATGGCTTCAGTTGCCGGTAGGCGACGGGCATGGGGACAGCGACGGATACCCGGAGATATCGACGGTCTTTCCGTGCGCGATACGTATGCAACGGGCCGTCTACGAACTGGTCGGGCTGCGTGCGATCGGCGCCGAAGATACACGTCCGTGGCTGAATCATGGCAACTGGCCTGCCGATTACTTTCCGTTGCAGAAATTATCCTCCGGGACCGAGCGGTTTCAATCCCAGGAGGCGGACTATCCGTTCGTCCACGTTGAGGGTGATGGTGTCCACGAAATTGCCGTCGGTCCGATCCACGCAGGCGTGATCGAGCCCGGACACTTCCGCTTCTCGGTCGTCGGCGAAAAGGTGTTGCGCCTCGAGGAGCGGCTGGGCTATGCGCACCGGGGAATCGAGCGGCTGTTCGAGCACGTGCCAGCGCTCGACGGACACCGTCTCGCAGGACGCATCGCCGGAGACACCACGGTCGCCTTTACCTGGGCCTATTGCATGGCGGTCGAGCGCGCGTTGAATGAACGGATTCCGCCACGCGCGCAGTGGCTGCGCGCGCTGCTGCTCGAGCGCGAGCGCATTGCCAATCATCTGGGCGATCTGGGTGCGCTGGGTAACGATGCCGGGTTCGCGTACGGTCTCGCACGGTTTTCCCGCCTGAAGGAAGACTGGCTCCGTCTGAACGACCGGTTTTCTGGACATCGCTATCTGATGGATCGGATCGTGCCAGGGGGCGTGGCAAAGGACATCGATACGCGATCCATCACAGCGATGCTGACGCAGTGCGACCAGATCGACGCGCAGGTTCGTGTGATGCAACGCATTTACGACGATCAATCGGGGCTGCAGGATCGTTTTGCAGGCGCAGGCATACTCTCCGCCAAGGTGGCAGGTCACTTCGGCGCGTGCGGGCTGGTTGGGCGAGCAAGCGGCCGGAAAACCGATGTGCGTACCGATCACCCTTACGCGCCCTATCATGAGGTTCAGGTGCAGATGGTCAGCGATGAGCGGGGCGATGTGGCAGCCCGGGTCGCGGTCCGCTTCGGCGAAATCTACGAATCCATCCGGTTGATTCGCGCCCTCCTGGCCGATCTGCCGGGTGGGGAGATCGTCTCCCGGATTGAACACACCGGATCTCCATCCCGCGGGGTCGGCTGGATCGAGGGCTGGCGCGGGGACGTGTTCGTCGCACTGGAGACCGGAGCTAGCGGGACCATTTCGCGCTGCCACTGCCACGACCCGTCGTGGCAGAACTGGCCAGCCCTGGAACACGCGATCATCGGCAATATCGTTCCGGATTTCCCGCTGATCAACAAGTCGTTCAATCTGAACTACGCGGGACACGACCTGTAATGTGGCAACTTCTCAAACAGATCGCGACAACTGGCACGCCGACTCTGCGCGTGCCCGAGAGCGATGACGCATGGCGGGCCGAAGGCCACCGTATCCAGCAGGAAATACTCGATGTGCTCGGCCGGGCGCTGTGCATTCGCGAGGTCGATGCGGGTTCCTGCAACGGTTGCGAACTGGAAATCCATGCACTCAACAATCCGTACTACAACATCGAGGGTCTGGGTATCCGCTTCGTCGCGAGTCCCCGCCATGCCGACTTGCTGCTGATCACCGGCACGCTGACACTGAACATGAAGGAAGCGGTGCGGCGGGCCTACGAAGCGACGCCCCATCCGAAGCTGGTCGTCGCAGTGGGCGAGTGCGCCTGCACCGGTGGCATGTTCAAAGAAAGCTACGCCGTGTGTGGGCCGCTCTCGAAGCTTCTTCCTGTCGACGTCACGATCCCGGGCTGCCCGCCGCCCCCCATCGATATCCTGAGAGGCGTTCTCGCCGCGCTTCGTACGAAACACGCAACCTCCCTGCCATGATCACGGTCCGGGAACACTGGCCAATCACGGCGTTCATGGGTAAGGGTTCCACACGGAACCCACGTGTGATGACCGCCCCAGTGTGCCACGCTGATATTTTTACGGACGACGCGCGATGAGTGAGCAATTGAGCCGACTGAAAGCAATCGGCAGAGCGTGGCCACAGGCGCTGACGATAATCGTTTTCATGGTGGCAATCAGCCTGCGCTTTCCACTATGGTTTGTGATGCTCTCGGCCACCGTCAACGGCACCGCCCTGATATACCTCACGCGGCACTTCGCGTTCCGGCGGTCCCGCACTGGTGGCGCCCCGTTCCTCGGCCTCATCATGATCGGCAGTGGACTGGCGTCTGTCGCCCTGACCCTTAAGTGGTGGGCCGTGGAACGGCAGTTAAAGCTCGCGCCCGGTGTGCTCCTGCATATGGCCGGCCATACAGAGGCAACTTCAGATCCAGCGTTGGCGTGGTCTAGCGTCCTGACCCAGTGGAGCTCCTGCTCGATCTTTCTGGTGATTGTCGCGGTGTGGGCGCTGGGCAGCGGACGTGCCGACTGAATACAGGACCCGCCCAGTGCGTCAGCCGATGTTTGCCGTGCACGCGCGAAAGCTGCAGTCTACGGGCACCGTTGCCAGCCTCGTGGTGGTGCCGGTGATGGGGACGAGACACGCACCGGGATGAGCGCGAGCGAAGCGTGCGCAACCACGTACGTCTGGGGCGGAGAAGGCTTTGATTCAGATGGTAGCGTTGCTGGATTCCATGCCACGACCCGCACCGGTCTGCGTCGCATCCCGGACGACGAGAACCGGGATCTGGCAGTGCGTGAGCACCTTCTGGGTCTCACTGCCGAGCAACAGGGCGCGCATACCGCCTCGACCGTGGGACGCCATGACGATGAGATCACAGTGTCGTTGCGTCGCCACGCTGATAATCGCCTCGTATGGGTGAGCGCGGTTCCTGGTAAACGTATCGCACTCGACACCGACCTGGGTGGCCGCTTTCGTGACGACCATGAGGTAGTCGTCCGCATGCCGTCGGGCAGCCTGAATAAACTGGTCCTCGGTGTCCGCGATCACTTCGGCGCCGTACGCCAAAACATGGAATTCCGGGATGACATGAAGCCCCGTAACCCTGGCGCCACTTTCACTCGCGAGCGTCACCGCCATCTGGATCGCTGCTTCGGAGAGGGTCGACCCATCAGTCGGCACCAGCAGATGCTTGAACATACGTTTCTCCCATCGGCCGGGCCTGGTCGTCCTGACGTTCTGCCCGAAGCCCGCAGCTTGAGCCAGGCACTCCTGAATCAAGGCTATTACTTTCAGTATAGTAATATTTACGATTCGTAGAAGGTTGATTATTTTGCGACAAAGTGCCGCGCGCCGACCCCACCTCTCTAACCGTTGCCCTCCGCTGCGACAATGGCAGCTCCGTGTGCGATCAGGCGGCCCAGACGCTCGTTCGCCCGAAGAATTGCCTGAAGACGGGTTTCCCTGAGTTGCCTGTCATACTCGTTGATGACAGTAGAAATCAGCCCAATCACTTTGTCCGGGTAGCTCCAGTCGCCCACGGCTTCTCGACGATCAAAGATCGCGGCCACTTCCTGCTCCGCCTCACGCACACTGTCGAGAGTGAGCAGGCCGTGCCCGTCCTCCGTGAGATAACGGGTCATCAGGATAACCATATAAAGCCGCCGCGTAATGGACGCGTCGCCGTGTCTGCCGCGCGCAGCCTCGAGTGCCATCCGGTGCTGAAGCATGAGTGCATCTACGTCGGCCCGTGGCATGGGAAGGAAGAGTGCTTTGCCCCGAGTGGCCAGAGCATTCCCGAAAATCTTGCGTGCCATCAAAATTCTGCCTGTTTGTGCGTAGCGATTCGGAGGCGTAGCGGACGTTGTCGGCAATCAGGACCACACGCGCTTGCATCGGCAATGTGGGCCACGACCCTTTCGCCCGCCCGTTTATTGATTGAAAGTGATTCCGGTGTCGAGACCTTTGCCTCTCCTCCGAAAGAAGTCCATCGCGCCCGCCCGCGGCCTCTCTCAGGTTCGTCCGCCCCTCGAAATCCGCAAACCGCTTTACAGGCGAGTTCACTGGCCTTTATTCAGAAGCCTGTCCCTTTCGCAAGATTCCTCGACAACGATCTAAAGCCCACCAGACTTACCGGGTCACTAGCCCCCTGGCGGCCGCTTGCGCCATGCCGTTGCAATTGTGTCTTGTGTCAGCCGCAAAGGTGAGGCGCGGTTTTTCATGAACGCCCTGCTGGCGAGGGTAATCGACAAGCTGGTTCGTCCCGTTGCGCCATAGCTAACGAATCCGGCGCTGATGAGTTCTCGGGTCACTGCCCATCCAAGGGCGGGCACCTCCCGGCCATAGCGGATTTCGGCAAGGTACTGCAGCGCCCACGTGGCCGACGGGGAAAGGTTGCGCGTGTCCAGTCTGTTTTCGTCGTTCATGACATCTTCACGGTGTTGCGATCTGCCGCAGGGCGACGGATGGGGTGTTTCACGAGCAGTTCGAGAGGTTCACCGTCGCCGGACTGCGCCGCCAGGCTTTGCTGATGCGCCCCACCGCGTCCAGACGGTCTATGCAACCATCGCCCATCTGGAGTGCGACGCGTCGGGCTAGTGTTCTGAGAAGTGGAATGGGAGCATTGCCTTTCCAGGCAAAGCAAGCAGGTTGCTGGGCCTACTCTCCGCAAGAACGACGATGACAGATGATCCTTGGACCCAAGCACAACCGCGCCGCGAAAGATCCGCGGAGACCGCACGCCCGCATACCGGGCCCCGTTCGGAAAGCTTTTTCAAGGCGGGCACTATGAATCTGACCTCGTACTGCGGTGACAATCAATCTGTATTGCTGGATACCCGTCGGATTCCAGAGGGCTGGACAGGAATGTCTGCAGCAAATCCACCCATGCGTCGTCCTGCAGATCGACGTTCGCTGCGGCAATCAGTCGCAGGCCGCGATCCATGTGCGTAAAGCTCAACGAGCGCGCATGCTGCGGCCGTCGGAAGAAATGCCTATCCCCGTCGAGCAGCAAAACGGGGCTGCCCTGCAAGCGGCTACTTGCGACGGACAGCGGGTCCAGCACGTGTCGTGAGGATGTTTTCGGATAGATCAGGACCAGATTGACACCTGCCTTCACCAATTGTTTTCCAATGCAGTTGAACCGATAGACCATCTGGAAGCCACGTTCCCCCCCTTTGCCCACGCCAACGACAACAATTCCGCGGCTGCCTACCTGCTCCCCCAGCGACGTGGGTCGACGGTCAGGTGATAGCAATACTCCGTCCAGATCGAACATGGTGATGTCCTCGTCGGGCCGGTTCCGGTTGTGTTCAGCAGCGCCAGGTCAGAACGTAACCGACGTTTTCCTCGGAAAGTGTAATTATAGTAGAGTTCTATTATAATAAAATGTGTGTATCAAAATGTCATCGCTCCAAGTGGCCGGGCGGGACGATGCGAGCAGCTCACGCATTGGTTTCCTTGCACGCTTCGAATAACTTGAAGGGAGAATGTGTGTCGGATGTACCGCCGTGTCCAAACTGTGCCCAGGAGAACACCTACCCTGACGGCACGCTAAATGTTTGTGCTGATTGTGGTCACGAATGGTCACCCCACTCGATGCAGGCGTCGGACGACCTGCCGGAGATGAACGTTGTCAGGGACGCAAATGGAAATGCCCTGTCAGACGGAGATTCGGTGGTTCTGGTAAAGGATCTGCGTGTCAAAGGCTCCTCAATCACACTGAAGGTGGGTACCCGCGTCAAGAGCATCCGTCTGGTGGAAGGTGATCACGAAGTGGACTGCAGGATGGACGCGGGCAGTTTCATGCTTAAGGCGTGCTATCTGAGGAAGGTATGATCGGATGCGCATGACAGGTATCACGGTCGTCGCGCGAGCAAGTCAGGCCTGGATATCTGATCGTTTCAGCTGCCAGGATGAATGCTTGAGATGAGCGATGATTGGGCATCTTATGCTGCGTTTGTCGAGTTTTTATCGACCCCGCTGGACGACGGCCGGCCGTTCGTGCTGGAAACGAAGCGTGGGATATCGTTGCATTTTGATCATTTTGCGATACAGAGCTCGATGTCGCGCAGGTCGCCAGACGAACTCGTTCTTGGCTACACGCGGACGATGATGGGGTTTCTACTTCTCCAACCCCAACCCGAACACATATGCATGATCGGCCTGGGTGGCGGATCGCTGGCGAAATACTGCTATCGCCACCTGCCCGAATCCACTATTGCCGCAATCGAAATCAGCGCTGAGGTCATCGCCCTACGCGACGTTTTCCGGATACCGGCGGATGATGATCGGTTCAAGGTGATTTGCGCCGACGGAGCGGAGTACATGCGAGACGCTGCTGTAGCGACAGAGGTGATCCTGCCTGACGCCTTCGGCGCTCGCGGGATGTCTGACCAGTGCGCGAACTTCGAGTTTTTTGCCACGTACCGCGAGAGGTTGACGGATTCTGGCGTACTCGTTGTCAATTTCACTGGCGACGATCCAGAATTGCCGTTCCACGTGCAAAAACTTGAAGCGGTGTTTGGCATCTCATATGCGCTTGTGTCGTGCAGTGGAGGGGCGAACTATGTCGGCTTCGCCTGGAAGGACACGCGTCATTTGCCGTCAAGGCAAGCGTTGCTGGCACATGCGCGATCCATGAGTTGGATAAGCGATCTCCGTCTATCCGCAACGGCCAGACGCCTGAAAGACGGCGAGTGTCTAGGCTGGAGACGTCTGGCCTGGCCGTCAAACGGGAACGTGTGCTGGAGAATTGACGCCTGAAAATTGGGTAAGTCCTCCCGTTTGTGTGGCTACACCCCGGCGACAATGGGGATACGATCAAAAGTTGAAGCGCTTCCCGTGGAGGGAATCGCCGAGCCTCGGAACTTGAATGCGCGGACTGGCTAGTCCCTATCACCCAGCATTAGTTAGTCATCGAAATAGTGAGATTTCATGAGTCCAGCCAAGTTCGTACTTAGTTATACCGCAGTGCCACTGATTGCGATCGTTGGTGTGGTCATCTGGACTTCCGTACCTGCGTCGAAGGAAATCGATGCTCGACAATACGCAGCACTTTCAAGCGCATATACAGATTTTCCGCCACAATTTCGACGTGAGATTGCCAGTGCAATGAAGCACGACCAGATTGATGATTGGGATTATCAGGCACTCGCACGCCAATCGCTGAAGGATGGGATCGCGTTGGACTGGCCGGCGACCGGTGCAAGTGATGTGGTAGCGGAGCGACGCAAGCTGGCTGCCCTGGTTCATTCAGATCCTTACCAGTCAGGAAGTCAGAAATGAAGGATGTTCTCGTAGCAATCGCATTCGCGCTGATCGTCGGCAGCCTGATTTCTGCGCTTTATTTCATGAACCACGACCGCGGACGCACCGGACGGATGGCCTGGTCGCTTGCAGTGCGGGTGGGGCTGTCCGTTACCCTGTTCCTCAGTTTGTGGGTTGCACATTGGCTGGGTTACATCAACCCGACCGGAATTCCGATTGGTCGGTGAGCCGACGGAAATGTATGCTGTTGAGACAAAATAGTCGTTTCGATGGCGCCACTACATATCCCATCTATAACGCACAGCGACGTTGCTTACAGCTGCGCATGACCGGCGCCAGACGCTGGCGAACGCTCTTGCCTCCGGGGCTCCGGTCAGAATGCGCTCACAACCGTCCGATTTGGGCCCGGCTTGAGACGGATGTCAGTCGAGTCCCGCGCGGAGTTTCCGCATCGGCATGATCTAGAGAAAGCAGTCGCCGGTAGGCGGTTCCGCGCGCCTGTACACGGCGAGCATCGACAGGACGGCGGAACAGCGCTGTACAGGGACAATGCCTCCAGGCAAATACATTTACATGGCATGATAATGCTATCGTCATGCAACTACTCTGCGTGCAGGGTTAGCTTACGCAGCCCGGCAGCATCTCTGCGCGATCTGTTTTTCGCAAGGCAGCAGGGCGACAGCAGGAAAGTTGGGGTGTTCAGTTGGATCCAACAGTACACGAAGTCAACTATGGAAAATTGCGGCTTCAATCTGGTGCAGCCCTGGCGGTTGCCCCGCGAGCGACGCCGGTACACTGCGATCTTGTCCTCACGGTATCGCCGCACGACCTTCGCGCTGGTCGAGTTCGTGGGGAGTTTCAGTGATCAGCATGCCGCAGGCTCGAGCCCGCTGCGGATCTCCACGAGACTTCTGTGACTGGACCGATTCAGTTCGTCCGTGCCCCTCGACGCTCGCTCATCCATCGCGATCCAACGTTTGCGCTAACTCCGTTGTCCCATCCAGAGCAATTGGTAACAACAAGCGTCGTGAGAACGCAGGTGCCCGAGGCACTTCCCCACCGTGTTGCGGCGCTGTCGGCTCAGTCCACCGGCGAAAATCAAAGTGGCAGCACGAGCCTGAGCATGATGATCAAGCTTGCAACAGCGCGCGGTTTTGTGATGCCTGGGGAAATCACAATTACCGGCCGGAGCATGTTGCGCAAGCTCACGTTATTGAGAACATGATCAATGCCTTCAGCGACATGGGCATCGCCGTATCTTGATGCATGCACCATGCACCATACGCCGAGTGCATGGTGATCCATGGCCAAACGCTTGTGGATGCGTCCGCCGAAGAGGACGAGGAAGAGGAATGGCGACGAGCTCTCTAGCTCATTTTATGATTTCTGACGGAGGATCAAGGAATGGCTGAAAGTGCCAAAGCCCAGGTTGTGCGCGCGTTCCGCGCGGTCTTTTGGGCATTTTTCGGTGTCAACAAACGAAAAAATCTCGAAGCGGACGCAACGCAACTGAATCCTGTGGTCGTTGTTATTGCTGCACTCACTGCAGTGGGCGCATTTATTGCGTTGCTGCTTCTCATTGTGAATGTGGTGGTCGGTTGACGCTCAACGAGCATCAACCGACGGCGTTAATAGACGTGCGTGTCTCGCTCGCGTTGGCAAGGTCTTGACGAGAGGAGAAGCAATTGTGGTGGGCGTTGCGGGACGGCGCGCCCTTCCCGCCCCTCTCGTTTGTTCATTAGCTATCGGTTAGAATGCGCCGTTTACTGCGGCTTCAGTTTCGTCAGAAACATCTCGAGCGTCGGGATGCGTCCGAACGCGGCGAGCAGTGCGGTGGGCACCGACTTCAGGTACGCCTCAAGGTTCGCACATAACAATGCGATGTTGATCATGCGGCCGGCGCTGTGCACGATATCGCAGCGGGCCCGCCAGATCCGCTGCAGGTGCCAGCGCAACCCCTGTTCGACCCGGATAAGAAATGTCTTCATGTCGGTCGGCGAGGCGAGGAAACCCATGAACTGGTCAAAGCGCATCTGTGTGAACCGCAGGTCCCGCAGTCGGTCGTTGATCGTCTGGCGATGCGTCGGTTGAGCAAGGACAGTGTAAAGCTGTGCGAGGTCCAGTTCTTTCAGGGGTGATCGAACTTCCCGTGCGCAATCTGGCGGTTTCATTCCGAAAATCCACCTGAATCAACAACTTGCAAAATCGGCGACTGCGAGAATGTCGCAGAACGGTCGAGCGTTACTGTGCACGGCTCTTGACGCAATTATCGCCATATTTGGCACGATTCGCACGATTGCCCCCGGCTGGGTGCCGAGGAATACGGCGTCGATATCCTGCGGGTGCAGGAGATCCGCTCGTACGAGGCGCCTACCCACATCGTCGATGCGCCGGCGTTCGTTAAGGGGGCAACCTGCGAGGGGTGATCGTGCCGATCGTGGATCTCTGCGGCTAAAGTTCGCGCTGGCGTCTGCGGAGTACAACGACGCGACGGTCGTCATCGTATTGAACGTAGCTAGAGGGACGGTGGGCGTTGTCGTGGACGCGGTAAGCGATGTGGTCGAACTGACCCTGGCCGATCGCTGACCTGCGCCCCCAATTTGGTGTCGCCATTGCGACCGGGTTCATCACCGACCTGGGCTCCGTCGCGGGTGAGGACGGGGACCGGATGCTGATCCTGCTCGACATCGAGCGACTGATCACGGCTGCCGACGTCGGCCTGCTCGCTTGACGAAGGCGATTCACATGGCCGACGCTGATGCACAGCAGAACTGGTCTCCGGTTGCGGATATCTATCTGGGCCGCCAGCCGATTCTTGATCGCAGTCGAGCGCTGGCCGGTTATGAATTGCTGTTTCGGCGCGACCAAACTGGCACGGCACAAGTAACGGATGCCGACGAAGTAAGCGCGCAGGTGCTGGAGAATACGCCGGGCTCGTTTGGCATGAGTGGAATCCTGAATGGGCATCCGGGTTACATCAATGTCGGAGCCGGCCCGCTGATGAGCAATGCGCTCGAAGCGGTACCGAAGGGTGGATTTGTGCTCGATATCCTGGAGGACGTGGAGTTCGATGACGCAGTGATCGCCCGTTGCCACGCGTTGCATGCCGCCGGATACCGGCTCGAGCGCGGCCTGTTCGCCCTGCCCTCACGGCACGAAGTCACGCCGCTCGTGCTGCCGCTGGGCAAATCGATGAAGCCGCTCACACGCGCCGCACTGCACTCAATCGTCAAGGGCACCTTTGCCGGCGCGGCCGAAGGGCACCGGTTGCGCGGCGACGGGTTCAAGGGACAGGCCGATCTGCTCGATCACGCGTCCGCACACTGGTTGCGCCACACCGCAGGCGTCCACATCGCCGACGGCGGCACCGATCTGCGTACCGTGCGCGACAATCTTCGTCACGCCTCACTGACGAGCACGAACCCCTACCTGCACACGCCCGACGACGAACGCCACCGCGAAACCGAGGAAAAACACCGGATCGACTGGTAAGGTTTCGCCCGAACCGTTGGTGAAGGCGCGCCCCGATCCGGAACGCCCGGACAGGCAATTACTCACGCTGGATTGATCCGGAAATTGAATAGCGACCATGCTTTTGGCGCAGGTCAACGGATACCGCGGTGGCGTGCGATCCACCGGCA
>NZ_JARESO010000086.1:0-24136 GCF_046030175.1 Paraburkholderia sp. RL17-373-BIF-A | reverse complement strand
TGCGTTTGCGTCGTTCAGCACCTTCGTAAATGGGCGGCGCCAATCGAGATGTTCACGGGCAAGACGCGCCCAGAACGCTTCGTGATCCTGGCCAGCCTCGGCAACGAGGGCGCGATAAGCCTCCATGCCGTCGATGCTGGCATGCCGGGCGAGCGGAATCTGCAACGCGGCGGCGTTGGGTGGAGCGGTATCGATGGTAGACATTGTCTCCTCACATGAGTCATGAAGGCGGTGAAGCGCGAAACGCTTTACCGATGAGGGCGGGCTCTTGTTGGCCATGAGGCGCCTGCGCCTGCGTTCCGTCGTTTGCGGTTCGCGGCGAATCAGCGTGGGTGCAGGGCGACTATGACCGAGTGGCGGGCGGCGCCATTGATGCATATCAAGTAGAGAGAAGAGCGCCGCGCGTTCATGGCAGGAGTCTCGCGAGCGAGACGCAGCGCGGCAGCCTTGATGGAAATGAATCGCAACAGCACCGCAAGGACGATGATCTGGCCGCGTGGCCATTCCGCGACGATCGACCGTAGAGTTGGTCAGACGGACCGCCGCGTTGGGCATCAGGTTTCCTTAAGCTGAAGTCGATAGCATTGCTCAACCTTGGCGACGCGCATTTGTGTGCAATCGAATCAAGAGCCCTCAGGTGAAGTTTTACAAGTGCAATTACGTTCCGTCGAAGCTAAGGAGTGAGAGTGGCAAACCTCCAGGAAAGCACGCGTCCGGGATATGACGCAGTCGCGCGGGCGCTCCATTGGCTAACCGTCCTGTTGATCGCGATGCAGTTCATGATTGGCTGGACGATGCCCGACGTCCAAAAGGACACGCAACCCATCGGATTGATCGCTTGGCATCTCGGTGTCGGCGCGACGCTCATCGTCGTCATCCTGCTACGGGTGATCTGGCGATTGACGCACCGACCCACGCCGGACGACCTGCCGCCGTTTTTCAGCATCGCTTCGCGCGTCACGCATCTTCTGCTCTATGCAACACTGGTGCTAGTGCCGCTGTTGGGGTGGATCAACGCGTCCTCACGCGGCTGGACGGTTCGGTTGCTGGGTCTCGTGCCGTATCCGGCACTGAGCGCTCCGGGCTCGGCTTTCGGCCACAAGATGGGGGATTTGCACGGCATCCTTGCCTGGGTGCTGTTCGCGCTGATTGGTCTGCACGTGGCGGCAGCGTTGTTCCATCGCCTGGTTCTGCGAGACCACGTGTTGCAACGGATGCTGCCGCATGCGGGGCCATCGCGCCAATCGGCACGTAACCGCTGAGGTCGGCCTGAATGATTAGGGACACAAGGAAGCGCACCGTATCAATGCTATCGGTTGGCTTCGCGCCGCGGTGTTGGCGCAAACGACGGCATCAGTTCGACGGCTGGTCTGATAATTAACGTAGCATCGGCGCCGCTGAACGCGAAGGCCTCTTGCGGGTCGGGCGTGGCCCGTCGCGACGAGCAGCATGCCGTCAACACCTGTCGGCTGGGACGTGTACTCACCTAGCCGTAAACGGGGTGCTGGCGTTGGCTGCGGAGTGTACGATGAGCGCTTGGCGAGCCGCGTATGCGGCCGTTTTCTGCATTAGAATGGGCTAGTATGCTGCCGTGCATCGCTGGCAGTATCTGGACAGCACGACGTGCGGGATTCGCGTTAGAGGAATGCCATGCCGACTTACCAGTATCGTTGCGAGAAGTGCGGTGAGACGTTCGAGCATGCCGAACATCTCGTTGAACATGAAACCGCTCATCCGAATTGTCCGAAGTGCGGGAGCGAGAAGGTTCAGCACATACCCACGCCATTTGTCGCGAAAACGTCCAGAAAGAGCTGAACTCTACCTGCTGACAATTCTTCCTCTTTGGCGGGGTAAGCAACCGGGTAGGCACGTCCCTTCGGTTTCCGGGCGATAAACTGCGATCTACGAAACTCATGTCCGAGCGAGCCCGTCAGAGTAACTTCGGACAAAAGTGCGCTGCCTTTACTCATCCCGTCAGATCGAATCCGTTCCGATTCAGCGCGTGAGTCATCCGCTTGTATGTCAAGTCTCGCCACGCTCCGTTCCAAGCGGATGTGTGCGCCCAGATTTGCGGCAGCGGTCGCCGCGCACGCTTGTGTCAACCCATGCATCAAGGTCATGGCTTTCCCGACACGAGCAAACATCAGTTGTCTGATGCTCCGCGAGCCAGCTCGCAGTTACATTTCCATCGAGTTCCTTCGGCGATGAGCTAATCTGATTTGATGGCGACCGGACCAACGCCATCGTCTTTGAAGCACGGTTTTGGGGCCGCCGTCGTCGGTCTTCGTCGTGCGTTGGCGTCCGATTCTGAACACGTAAAACGACCCTCATTGGCCGCTTTGAAGCGGCGCATAAGAAGGGCCAACCGCAATGGGCATTCGTCGCCGCTGCTCCAATTGTAGTTTGCTGATTCGCTAGCCCGTCCAAACGGCAAGCGTTCTGGCGACATCAATGATTAAAAGGAGCATGGCAATGAAGTACATGATTAGCTGGTTCGAACGCACACAAGGTTCGCCTGTAGAGTACGAGAATGCCCAGAAGCGAATCCTTGATGTGTTTAGTCAATGGAAGGCGCCCGACAACTTCAAGATCGAGTTTTTCGTGGTGCGTGTGGGAGAGTGGGGTGGGCACATGTTGGTTGACTGCGACGATCCGTTAGCGGTTCACAAAGTTTGCTCGACATTCCCTGCATTTGAATTTCGCGCGCACCCCGTAGTGGCCGTCGAGGACGCAGTCCGGGTCGAACTCGAAGCGATCGCCTGGCGAGACGGACTGAAAAGTAATTGACATTCGAGAGGATCATGTCGCCTTCACGGCGTGTGAACCCGAGACTCGGTCCTCCTTTTAAAAGTGGCCAGCGTCCTGGCACTGCCGCCGAGCGGCGGCCTAAACCCCGCTCAGTTAGACGGCCAACAGCCTGCGCCCGCCGGCAGTCGTTGACAGCAAGCGTCCGCTTCAGGGAGGGATGAACGGCTGGAGCGGATCGGCTTTGGACGCCAACGCGCCGCGTCCGCGCAACTCGCGTTTTGATGCGAGCGGTGAAGCCGTGCTCGTGGATCGCACGCCACTTCGGTGGCGGCTGACCTACAATATAAGCATGGTCGCTACCCAATTAGGAGGCTGCCATGACCCAGTCTATGATCTACTTCGTTGTCGGCTTGGCGCTCTTGTTGGTCGCCGCGTTCATGGTGGCACAACGTTACAGGCGCGATCACCCCGCAGAGGGGATGACTCAGTGGCTTGACTCGCACCATATGGGTTGGATGCACCGGCACAAACATTGATGCCACGTCGCAAGATGAAAGGCCCCGCATTGAAATAGCGGCTTGGGCGCGGGTATTGCCTTCGTTGGCTGCACTCCCGGTGACCATTGTTGATCGTTCCGCCGGAAAAGCCATCCATGGTTGCCGCCGAGGAGCGCACCATGACGTTGACGCTAACATCGCAAGCCTTTCAACAGAACGGCGAGATTCCCGCGCGGCATACTCCGAAGCGGACTTTCGCTAACCGTTTCGCGTTGCTTGCACACACGGGGTCCAGGGACTTCGTGCGCGGGGAACGTGAATCAGGCGGAGGTCAGTTAGCTCCGATCTGATTCACGTTTCCGTTCGTCAGTATTCTAGCGAGCGTCGCGCTGAACACCGCCACGCGGCGAGGCCGCGCGCGTAGACTCACGCCTTCGGCTCAATGTTCTGATTGACTCGGAACAGGTTGTTGGGATCGTACTTCGCCTTGATCGAGGCAAGGCGCTTGTAGTTGTCGCCGTAGCTTAGTTCGACGCGGTTCTCGGCCTCGTCGGCGTCCAGGAAGTTGACGTAGGCGCCTTCCAGATTGAACGGGTGGATGGCCCCCCAGTAGGCACGGCCCCAGGCCTTAAGCGCCTCGGCGTCCTTGGGATCGGGGCTGATCGCGGCAATTACCATTGAAAAAGACGCGTCCCGCGCACTCCACGGCGTGGCATCCTTGGCGACGCGCCGAACGGCGCCGTCTATGGGGTAAAGGTGCATCAGGCAGAAGGGGGTCGGTGCTTTGAGCGCGTTGGCGATGTGCACGTCGATCGCCTCGTCAGGCAGCGCCTTGACAAAGTCGCCCTTCCAGTACCACTGCAAGCCTTTAGGGAAGAACGGGTCGAACAGACTGTTGATGGCAGTCCACGGCATCTCGCCCGTCCAGTTGAACAGCGGGGCGGGCAGTTTCTCGAGCAGCGAGGCCATGAGCTCCTGACCCTCTGCGATCGGTCCGTTGAAAGCGCCGATCAGAGCGCAGGCGCGTTTGTTCCAGTGCTCCTTAGGGAAGGGATCGACTGGAGGCACGGTTTTGAGGCCGACGAATAGGCCAAGCTCCTCGGGAGCGTTTGGGATGAAGTCGCGGTACATCGCCATAACTTGCCTGGCGTCCTTGGCGTCCCAGAAGATCGGACCGGCGAACACCATTTTGGCTTGGTGGGCCTGAAATAGAAAGCTCGTGACCACGCCAAAGTTACCGCCGCCACCGCGCAACGCCCAGAACAGGTCAACGTGCTTGTCCTTGTTAGCGGTGACGAAAGAGCCGTCGGCCAGCACTACATCCACTTCGAGCAAATTGTCGATCGTGAGGCCGTGCTCGCGTGTGAGATAGCCGGTTCCGCCGCCCAAGGTCAGACCTGCGACGCCCGTGCTGCCGACGATGCCGAGTGGTACGGCGAGGCCAAAGGCGTGGGTCGCGTGATCGAGATCCGCTGCGGTGCAGCCTGGATCGACACGCACGGTGCGGCTCGCTGGGTCGACGCGCACGCTGCGCATCTGCGACAGGTCGATGACCAGCCCACCGTCGCAACTGCCCAAACCGGGGCCGTTGTGTCCACCTCCGCGGATTGCCAGAGGCAGCTTGTTATCGCGCGCGTAGTTGACCGCCGCTATGACATCGGCGGCATCGGTGCAGCGAGCGATCACTTTGGGCCGCTTATCGATCATGCCGTTGTACAGTGCTCGCGCCTCGTCGTAGTCCTGGTCTGACGGACCGATCAGCCTTCCGCGAAATCCCTGAATCGCAAACTCGTCCATGACGCTGCCTCCTTGAAGAGTTTATCCATCGCGCACGCGCGACGACGCGATGCCGTACCCAGAAGCCTCGCGCCGAACAGTCGACAAGAACGACATCGGGCGCGCGGGATCAATCGGGATTTGCACACCTATCTGGTGGCCGTTCGCGAGCCTTGGCCTCGCACCTCACTTGATGAAAAGCATAGTGCTCCGACGCAATTGCGGGAAGGAACTTCCGATTGACGATACTGACAGCAAGACGAGGGAGCAACCAGTCGAATGAAACCCGAGACCAATTGTCGGCCGCTCTTTGGTCCAGGAAAATAAGGGCGCGTCCAATCGGCGACTTGATCGGCCAGACGGCTTTGAATCGTCCGACATAGCCTCAAAAGTGGGGCCGCTACCGGGAATTCCGAAACGCCCTTTCGGGCCGGGTTCTGCCGACCGCGCCGGACAGCAGTTGGCCAGAAACAGTCCTGCGCGGCGATAACGCGGGCGCCTGCTGTTCGCCGTTTACCGGCCGTTCGTGGATATCCGATAATGGACTAACGCCAGCGCTCATTCTCACTCACGTGGTCCTACTTTCGAGACGCAGTAACGTTACGAACATTGGCGACGGGCGATATCGCTATTGCGCCCGCTGGATTCGCAACACTTCCCCTGCGGTCAGCACATAAATCTCCTGCGCGGCATCTGCGCCGAAAGAGTACACAGTCCCCGGTATTGGCAATGACCAATCAACCGATTCCGTCACGACACCATCACGAAAGACGAAACTCTGCAGTCGGCCGGTGCATAGATCGGTGTAGAAATAACGGCCCTGGATCTCAGGTACGGCGGCGCCTCGATAGACATAGCCTCCGAGGATCGCACAGCCTCCGCTTGCGTGGGTGTATTCGAAGACAGGGGGCGTCAGAGCCGTCGTATCGCAGGTGGCCGCGCCGACGCACAACGTACCTTCCATTCCGTCCCAGCCATAATTCAGCCCGCCGCTTGTCGCCGGGACGACGTTGACCTCCTCGCGCGCGGACTCACCGACGTCCGCGATGTAGATCTGCCTCGTCATATCGAAGGAGAATCGCCACGGATTTCGCAGACCGACTGCCCAGATCTCTGGCCGGTCGCCTGCGCCTGTAGCGGGCGGGTTGTCAGAAGGTATCGCGTAGCCGTTGCCCCTCACGTCAATCCTCAGCATCTTTCCGAGCAAAGATGCTTTGTTCTGCGCATTGCCGGCGGGATCATTCGAGCCGCCACCGTCGCCGGGCGCCAGGTACAGCATCCCGTCTGGCCCAAAGGCGAGCTGGCCGCCGTTGTGATTCGATGCACCTGGGTGCGGAATTGTCAGAAGCACCGTGCCGCTCGGATTGGCTACGTCAGGGTTGGCGGAAGAGACTTGGAATCGAGATACTGTGATCGCTCCATCTGCTGCGGTGTAATAGACGTAAAACCGTCCGTTCGACGCGTATGCCGGGTCGAACGCCATCGACAGCAAGCCACGCTCGCCATCGGTCGAAGTCAGCGCCGAGATATCAAGATATGGCGCCGAGAGCAGCGTCCCGTCGCGGACGATCCGTATCCGCCCCGCTCGCTCGACAACAAAAAGACGGGGGTCATTGGCAGGCGCGGTAAGGTAAATCGGAGCGGTAAGTCCACTCGCTACCCCGGTCACTGTGAGGCGAAACGTTTCAGCAGGCCCGTAGGCAACGGTGACTGCCGACGAAGCGCCCGCAGTCACCGTGACAGACTGACTTAGGTTGGTCGGGCTGTACAACGAGGTGCCGTTCAGTACACGGTCAGCCGTGACGGTATAGGTTCCGGTCGCGAGGTTTGCCAGCGTGTCGGATCGGCTCACTACCCGGCTGAACCCGCCAGGGCCGGCCACAGACACGTTTGCGGCCGTATCAGTCGGGAGGCCAGTTACCGAGAGCGACAACGCGCCAGCAGTCACGCTCCCTCCCGAGCTACCAGAGCTTCCTGCAGCGCCTGAGGCTCCATCCCCAGAGCCATTCCCACCACAGGCGGCCAGGAACAGAAGACACATACCCAGAAGGCGACATGACGCCGGACGGAGGAAGGAAATCATGACTAGCTCCTGCGAGGGAATTGTCCGGAATTGATGCGCGCGTTGCAGGTTTTACATCGACAAACGTCTCTGAAAACCACCTGCAGTAGGCAGGACGGGCCTGCTTGCTCGCCCGAGCAACGAGGAAGCAAGTATTTGGCCTGGCAACGGCACCGCTCTTAGACGCGAAGGCGCCGACCCGCGAGCAATGAGCGGGACGACCCGCCAGCACACATGAGCGCTCCCCTCGCTCCCTCCCTGGAAACACCATACCAATGACCGCTCTCGCGAATCACATGCCCGGAATGATCTTTGTCGGCGTAGAAGTCGGCCACCGTCGGATCGCCAATCCTCGGCAGTGGCCTTTGCCGAAATCGAACTATGTTAAGACGGTAGTCTGGAGATTGGCCGCACCCAAAAAAAGTTCTTCACTTGTATCGCGATCCGATTGATTGCAGGACACCGCCTCCGGCCACAGCCTCGAACAGCCGCTGTGCGGGCGGGCTCACTCTCCAGTCACGCAGATAGAGATCGAAACATAGACTGGGCAGGCGTGGCAGCCCCTCGGCTTCGTCCAGGACCCGCAGTTCGGAGGCAAGCATTTCGATGGGCCTTACCGTCACCCCCAGGCCGGCGCGCAACGCGGCACGCAAGCCGCCGAACGCAAGCGAAGTGGATACGTGCCGAATGTGCCAAGGGATTTGGTGCGCATCTAGAGTGGCGAGCGCCGTCGCGCGGTAGTGGCTCGGCTCGTTGGGCAAGACCAGGGGCACGGGCTGCGACGGATCGTGCACGTATTCGGCGGCAGCCATCCAAACCATTGGCGAGGTTCGCAAGCGTACGCTCGGGTGCGCGGGATCCACCATTCCTTCCGGCATTGCAACGAGGCTAATCTCGATTTGCCCTTGCTTGAGCGCTTGCAACAGGTGGGCGGTGCGGGCAGGATGCACCTCGATCTGCACGTGGGGATAGAGGGCCGAAAAGCGCGCGAGCAAGGGCGGCAGCAAGAACTCTGCGGCGTCGTAAGGGCTTCCAATGCGCAGCGGCCCGCGCAGGTCGGGTGCCGCGAGCGTTTCCAGCACTTCGTCGTTCAACGCGAGCAGTTGGCGCGCATAGTCCAGGAGCCGCACGCCGGGCTCGGTCAGCCGCTTCGAGCGGCCGACCTTCTGGAACAGTGCCACGCCGAGTTGCAGTTCGAGGCGGGCCATCTGTTGCGTGACGGCAGATTGCGTGCGGTGCACTCGCTCGGCAGCAAGAGCAAAGCTTTCCCCGTCGGCGACCGCGACGAAGGTGCGAAGCAGGTCCAGGTCAAGGGTGCGCACGAAAGTTAAGTGTCGCTGATGTTTCCTCGAGCGGAATTCACTTGTCGTTTGAGAGTTCCGGGCAGAGACTGAAGCTGTCAGATCCGTTGAAAATGCCTGTAAAGCCGGGTGAACGGCTATCGAAGTCCAGATGCGGCGGCGGCCGCGAGGTCTGTAAATAGTTTAGCAAAGCTTCAGTGCCGGCTCGGTGGGACTGGGGCTCGGCAGCCACCGAGGTGAAGGAAAGGTGATGAAAGACGACGCGTACTCCCTTAACCGGTTCATCACTGACCTGCGGCACACCGCTTGCGAAGGGCGCGATGAGCATTGGGTCATCGCGACGATGCGGCCGCTGGTGCAACGGTTTGCGCTCTCCTGCTCTTGGCTCGAGCCACGCCACTACCAGGCGGACAGCGCACAGGGTTTTGGTGTGCACGTGCTCCACGAGGAGCCAGACCATACGCTCGCGGTGTTCGCCGTGAGTTGGCTTCCCGGACGTGGAATACCGCCGCATGACCATGGCACGTGGGCGATTGTCGGGGGCGTGGACGGCCCGGAAAAGAACGTGTTCTGGGAACGGACGGACAACCGCACGCGCCCAGGCTACGCGGAGCTGCGCCAGAGCGGAGAAAGAGTGTTCCGTCCCGGCGACGTGCTCGCGATGCCTAGCGGCACGATCCACAGCGTGTGCAACGAGTCCGATCATGTCACGCTATCACTGCACGTGTATGGGAAGCACGTTAATTTCACCGACCGCTCCCAGTTTGATCCCGACAAGCGCAGCGAAACGCCCTTCATTCTGAAGCTGGCGTAGCTGCAACAATCACTGGTTTCGAACGGTGACCGAATGCCACTAACCTGAACACCATGCGTCGGCGCGGATCGCGTCGAACCCATGTCGGTGTCGCGGCAGGGCAAACGCTCATGGAGGGGTGACATGGAACAAGACGAATTCAGCGCCTTTGAGCATCAGGGTTGGGAAACGGTCGCATTAGCATATCACTCGTATTTTGGCGAACTGACGACGCAGTCCAATGATGCGCTGCTGGATGCGCTAGAGGTTCGTGCCGGCGTCCAGTTTCTCGATGTCGCGTCAGGTCCCGGCTATCTTGCGGCAGCGGCGGCACGTCGTGGCGCTGATGTGGTTGGCGTCGATTTCGCGGACGCGATGGTCAAGCAAGCGCAACGCATTTTTCCCGACCTCGCTTTCCGTCCGGGCGGTGCCGAAGATCTGCCTTTTCCGGACGTGAGTTTTGACGCGGTCGGTATCAGCTTCGGAATGTTGCATTTCGCTCGCCCCGACGCGGTGCTTGCCGAAGCATTACGGGTGCTGCGCCCCGGCGGCAGAATCGCGTTTACCGTTTGGGCGCCGCCGGACCAGACCGTTGGATTCGGGATGGTGCTCAAGGCCATTGAGAAGCACGGTCGCATAGACGTCCCGCTGCCCTCTGGGCCTCCCTTCTTCCGCTTCAGCGACTCGCACGAGTCGGAGCGTGCGCTGCTCGATGCGGGATTCGTTGAGCCTCGCATTGAGGAAGTCAGTCAAACGTTGCGTATCCGCGCGCCCGAAACGCCCTTCGACGTCCTGATGCGCGGAGGTGTGCGCATCGCGGCGATCTTGAAGGCGCAGTCACCGGAGGCGCTGGCTTCGATCCAGAAAGCTGTGTCCGACGATGCGGCATCGTACACGGACAATGGTGAGGTACAAGTCCCGATGCCGTGTGTGCTCGCGTCAGCGAGAAAGCCCTGAATGGTCGGCGCCATGACCTGCCAAATCAGGGCGAGCATGCACGGCCGTCTCAGTGCGTGGCAGTCTCCTTCATGAAAACACCAAGCTGCTGGGCGTAGAACGTCGCGTCGGCTAATGTGGCGTGTCCGCGGGTTTCGGCGCTGGCGGGAATCAACAGCAAGCGGGCGCTCTTCAATTGTTTGAGCGACATCTGCATCGTGCCGGTCTCGGGCGGGTTGCGTTCGTCATCCGCGGAGTTAATCGCCAGCAAAGGCGCCTGGATGCGACTCAGTCCCGGCGCAGCGTTGTAGTCGGCCGACGACGCCCATTGATAGAGGACATCGTTGGCATTGCTCTTCTGCGGCGCCGCCAGCATATCGTCGACGATCTTGTCGGCCTTCGCGTGTGTCGGAGCCAGCGCCTGATATGCGAGCGTGCCGCCGCTGGTGGCGATTGCGAACATCGCGCCGGCGAGGCGCAACGATGGAGGCTCAGCCGTATAGTTGCCATGGTTCCACGCCGGATCCTGTTCGATCGACTCGACGAACATGCGGCGCATCATCCAGTTGCGTGCGGACATCTCGGTAGGCTGGGACGCCATCGGTACGAGCGCATCCATCATGTCCGGATATTTTTCGCCCCAAAGCCAGACCTGCATGCCGCCCATGGAATAGCCGAGAGCAAGGCGAAGATGGTGAATCCCGAGTCCTTCGGTCACCATCCGATATTGTGCGGACACCATATCGTCATAGTCGTATTGCGGAAAGCTAGCGCGCAGAACATCGGAGGGCTTGGTGGACTTACCGATGCCGAGTCCGTCGGGCAAGATGATGAAATACTTCGTCGCATCGAGCGGTTGCCCCGGTCCGAACAACTTGCCGGCAAAGTGCGGCGTCAACATGCTCGCGCCGGTTTGGTTCGTACCGTGAAGCACGAGAATCGCCGGCTTCGTGGGGTCGCCGACGGTCACATAGTGAAGGCGAACATTGTTCAGGGTTTCGCCCGTATGGAATGTGAAGCTTGGCGCGATCCAGTCGCCTTCACGCGGAGTGGGATAGTCTTGTGCTGAAGCGAGAGAGGGGAGCAATACAACAAGAAAGGAAAAGCAGGCGCGGCGTAATGCAGTCGAAAATCTCATGAATGGAATCCTCGAATTTGAGTGGAGCATCGGAACGGATGCCTCATTCTAGAGAACAACGTTACCGACTGCTCTGACGAGGCGACAATATTCTCTTGCTTGTCAGCTCAGCGTCCGCTTTTTGCGTCCGCTTGAATCTTGCGGACACGTCTTCGCAATCGCGCGACAGTCACCGCAATGATGCGACGGCAGCGGCGCTATTAGACCACTAGCAAATCTCCCATCATGGCGAAGACCACGCACTGAATAAGGTCTGGGATGCCATCTCTGACGTCTGCAACGGCAATAGCATTGAATAGTTATTGACATATCAGTCCAGAATAAATATCCTCAAGCCATGGCTAGACCTAGAGAGTTCGATCGAAACGAGGCACTGGGCCGCGCTACACGCGTGTTCTGGGCGAAAGGCTATGCGTCGACTTCAACGGAAGACCTGCTCGCTGCCATGAACATCGGGCGGCAAAGCCTCTACAACGCGTTCGGTGACAAACGGAAGCTCTACCTTGAAGCGCTGGAGCGATATCAACGGGAAAGCAATGCGAGCCACCTGGAGCGTCTGAATAGCAGTGCCTCGCCGTTACGTGGAATCGAGGCGCTTTTGCTCGGCCTCATAGCCGAAGATGACAGCGTCCGTGCACTCGGGTGCATGGGTGTCGGCGCTGTCAGTGAATTCGGTACTGCGGATCCGGATCTTGTGATGCTACGAAGCAAAGTGGGCCCAAGGCTTTTCAGGCGCCTGGTCGAACGCATCCGTGAGGGACAGGCATGCGGAGAAGTCGACCTCGCCATCGACGCCCGCGAAGCAGCCGCCTTTTTGCAGATGACGATGCAAGGCATTCAGCTCGGGGCCCGTGCAGGTGGGGACGTTAGGAGTCTGCGCGCACAGGCCAGATTTGCAATCAGCCGCTTTAGACCGCGCTAGACAAGGAAAGCCTGACGTGGTCGACGCGCGCCCAATTATGGACTGATCTGTCAACAATGGAGATGCTGGTGAACGAGAATTGCGGACTTACAGGAAAGATTGCCATTGTCTTTGGCGGCTCGCGAGGCATTGGCGCGGCCGCGGCGAGACGTCTGGCAAGAGAGGGCGCCGACGTAACGGTGACCTACGTTTCGGCGCCGGAGCGAGCCGCCGAAACGGTTCGGGCAATCGAGGCCACCGGGCGGTCTGGCCTTGCAATCAAGGCTGACAACGCGGATCCGGCTGCTATCAAGGCAGCCGTCGCGCAGACCGTGGATCATTTTGGAAAACTGGATATTGCGGTTGTCAACGCTGGCATCTTGATGCTTGGTGACGTCGCGACGGTGAGCGTGGGAAATCTTGACCGCATGCTGGACATCAACGTGCGTGGTGTCTTTCTCGCCATCCAGGCCGCGGCTGCGCGTCTCACTGAAGGTGGCCGGATCATTACGATCGGCAGCAACACCGCGGTGCGAAGCGGACATCCGGGCTCGAGCGTTTACTCAATGACGAAGGCTGCAGTTGCCGTCATGGTAAAAGGTATCGCCATTGACCTGGCTGGCCGGGGCATTACAGTCAACAACATTCAACCCGGGCCAACTGTAACGGACATGACGGCCGATCATATCGACGCGATCAGGCCGCTCATTCCGCTTAGGCGCGCTGGCGATCCGGATGAGATCGCCGGTCTGGTTGCCTACCTCGCCCGCAAGGAGTCAGGCTACATGACCGGCTCGAGCCTTACCATCGACGGTGGTATGGCGCTATGACCGTCTGGTGACCTGTTCCATCGTTTCGATCGGCGTTCACGATTCGCGGTGCCACGACGGGCTACGTGAATGGACGGCCCGGCCTCAGCGAGCGGGCTGCACCCGTCCGGTTGTGGCCGAGCATACATGGAATGTCCGCACGGCCGAGCAGTTCTGCTGCTGGAATCTGCTGCCTCCCGCTAGTCCACTGTATGAATCACGGGCGGCAGCAACGCGTCTGAAGAGGACTGCGGCGCAGAGGCTGTCCATGGTGGTGGGGGCAGGCCGGTTGACGTATCCTGGGTAGCGGCAGACGGTTGTGCCGAAACTGAAATCTGAGGCGCGGTTGCCGACGCGGTTGCCGACGCTGATGTGGAACTGGCGTCCGGCGCATTGCTGTTGTCTCCGCACGCGCTGAGCGTGGCGAGCAGGAACATTGCCGGGAGACTGCGATTGCCCGATAAGCCGCGCGAGAGACTCGTCTCGTCGCTGTCGCGTGCCAGGCGACAATTTGCGCGTGCCCATGCAGGGTGCCTGCAGCGGAATATCGACCTGATTACCCTGGTGAACATCTGCATGGCTAGAAATGGTTTTTCCATGATCGGCGGGACCTATGCCCGCGGGGTGAAGGATGAAATAACCAGCGGCCGTACCGGCCCATTCATTACTGTCCGTGGCGGTCTCATGACCCGTTGGATGGAGTCCCGATCGTCAACTACCCTCAAGAAGTTGACGACCGGTCGGCTGGCGTTAGCGACTCAACCTCAGCCTCCAAGCGCTGGATCTGATGCGCTGTCGCGCCCGGTCTCTACGTGACCGGCAATGCGCCACAGGGCGTTTTTGTCGGAGTCGAGTGTCACTGTCAGGTCGTACCACCCGAATGAATTTCGCAGATCAATCATCAGAACGCTGACATCACCGCCGCGCACGCTGCGCTCGCCGCTTATCGGCGAGTTGTAGGCGCTGTCGACCTTGAAAACAGATCGCTCTTTACCCGGGTTCGTCAGACGCAGTTGCAGATTGCCGTTTGCGACATCGTAGCCATCGGCAATCTGAACCGCTGTTCCTTGATTGCGCGTAGAGCCTGCCATGCCTACAAAGCGGCGCAGATAGCCGTTGGGTCCGAACAAGGAAAAGTCGTAGCTCCCACCCGGAGCGAGCATCAAATCGTCCGAAAGATCCTTGCCTGCTTCAACCGTATAGCTGCGCGGCAGATCCGTCGCATTGCCCGAATAGACCAGGAAGTTCACACCCGCGTGCCCCGTGTTCGTCATGTGCAAACGGAACGCGTTGCCTTGTCCGTTCACGCCGCCGCGAACGAAGAATTCGTACGGCAGTGCGCGTGCCGGCCGTACACCGAATTCCTGTTTCGGCAGTGACTGGGTGCTCGGCACGACTGGTATGACGTCCGGGTGACGGTTCTTGTCCGCCGGAAAGGTGGTGACCGGCAGTTGCGGGAAGCTGTCGTTTGGATTCCTGAAATTGAAAACCGATGTCAGGTCTCCGCACACCGTGCGGCGCCATGCCGTAATGTTCGGCTCCTCCAGGCTGTTGCCGTGCCCGAAACGTTTCTGGATAAACCGGATGATCGATGTGTGGTCGAAGACTTCGGAGCACACGTAACCACCCTTCGACCATGGCGAGATGGCGATCATCGGTACGCGCGGCCCAAGTCCATAGGGACCGGGTTGATTTTTGCCCGAACCCGCGAAAAACTCGTTCGTCGTGGAGACTGTGGAAAGGCCAGTCTCGGGTGTGGATGATGCGTACGGCGGCGGCATGTGATCGAAGAGGCCGTCGTTCTCGTCGTAGGTCAAAAGCAGCACCGTCTTGCTCCATACTTCCGGGTTGGACGTGAGTGCCTGAAGAACCTGGTCGACATACCAGGCGCCGTAGTTCGGCGGCCAGTTGCCATGTTCCGAAAATGCTTCCGGGGCCACGATGTACGAAACCTGAGGCAGCGTATTGTTTTGCACGTCCTTTCTGAGTATGTCGAAGTAGGTCCCGCTTACCTCGACCTGTGTGCCCGTGCGTGCCTTTTCGAACAACGGACTGCCGGGTTGCGCGTTCTGATACTGCTTGAAGAACAGAAGCGACGTATCTCCGAAGTTGCCGATGAAGGGATTTTGGTCGTCGCCCCAGCCGGTCGACGGATTCAAACCGGAGCCCATGTCCTGGTAGACCTTCCACGATATGCCGGCGGCCTCCAGCTTTTCCGGGAATGTGCTCCATGAATAACCGGCTTCGGCGTTATCGATCACCGGGCCGCCTCCGGTTCCGTCGTTGCCCACCCAGCCGGTCCACATGTAGTAACGGTTCGGGTCGGTCGGCGTCATGGCCGCGCAATGATAGGCATCGCAAATCGTAAATGAGTCGGCCAGTTGATAGTGAAACGGGATGTCCTCGCGCGTTAGATGGAACATCGTCGTCGTGCCTTTGACCGGCACCCACTGGTCATAGCGGCCGCTGTTCCATGCCGCATGAGTGCCGGGCCAGCTGTGATCCAGATCCTGCACGAATTGCAGACCGAGATTCGGAAGATCGGGGCGGAAAGGCAAGACATAGCCGTCGGCGTTGTTGGCGGGCTGGAAGAATACGGACTTACCGGTTGTAAGCGGAATGGGGCGCGTATCGCCGAAACCGCGCACGCCGCGTAGGGATCCGAAGTAGTTATCGAAAGAACGATTTTCCTGCATGAAGACAACGATGTGCTGTACGTCTTCGATAGTGCCGGTCGCATTGTGCGCGGGTATCGCCAGCGCACTGCGGATACCTAGAGGCACTGCACCCAGTGCGGTGGCCGCGCCGGCCGCTTGCGCAGCGGCTCTCAGGAAATCACGTCGACTGTTTGATGTCATGTTCGTTGTTTATTTGCCGTTGATTGAGGGAAACGGCGTCCAGTGCAGCCAGAAGATAAGGAACTCGTGGCTTCACGGCACGCGCTACAGGAGACAACTGTTGACTCGCAACCGCGTAAGGCATCCGGGAGAATGGGCCTTGAACATGACCGAAATGTGGCAACTGCTTTAGAAATGAGGCGAGATGTGGCGGGCTGACTTTGGCACTGAGTACGTCTGCTTCGCCGATATGCCGGATCATGCCAACGGTTTGTGGATGTGTGTGTTCGGAGTAAGTGAAACGCTAGGAAGTACGTTGAGAAATGTAAGGCGCAAAGTCATTTGCTTGATGCAAATTGCGTCGGCTGTCCGCCAGGAAGAGGCGTCGGGGGAAGGTCACATTTCGCAATTGCGCGCGACGGCAACGTCAACACTGAGCGCTTCTCCGCGGAAAAAGCTGCAAGCCACCGCCAAAGCGACATTCCACAAGGAGGGCGCATATGGCTACGCAATCGCACTGATACCGCACAGCCATAGATCGACCAGACGCCTTACACGCTTGACCTCACGATGCAGATCGACACGAGCGGGCGCGTGTATGTGCGCCGCGTGAACGTGATGGGCAACACGCGTACGCGCGACGAAGTGATGCGCGGTGAAACACGCCAGATCGCTCGTCGATATCCTCCCGATAACTGATCTCGGCTCACGCTTGGTCAGCCGCAGTCGCCCACGTTATTCGGAGCTGCAAGAACTCTCGCGGACTCTTTTCTGAAAGTCAGAGGAATAAATCAAGCCGGCGTTCGTTTCGTCCATTGGCTTTGATTTGCCTTCTTTCTTCCGCTTCGGCGTCGTCGGACCTGCTTGCGCTTTCCACGCGCTGCGGGCGACGCCGGCATCCTGCGAGTTTGCTAATGAAAAAAGTCATAGTGACATGTGCTTTTGTTGTGTCTGTCCCTGCCGCGTACGCGCAAAGCAGCATTACCTTATACGGCATCATTGACGAGGGTTTCGAAGCAATCAGTAATGCGCCTGTTGCCGGCAGCAAAAGCGGCGGCAGACTGTTCCGACTCGATGCCAACAACGGGCTGAACGGATCCCGCTGGGGACTCAAAGGTTCCGAAGATCTCGGCGGTGGCCTCAAGGCGATCTTTACGCTCGAGAACGGCTTTGAACTCAACACCGGAAATCTCGCGCAAGGTGGCGCTGAATTTGGCCGTCAGGCCTTTGTAGGATTGTCGAGTGACCGGTATGGCACCGTGACGCTCGGGCGGCAATATGATCCCATCGTCGACTACGTCGGAATATACGAATTCGGTGATTCAAATCTTGGCTCGGATCACGCGGCACATCCCGGCGACCTCGACAATTTCAATTTCACGCGTCGCCAGAACAATTCAGTCAAGTACCAGAGCCCCAACTTCGGCGGGTTGAGTTTCGAAGGTCTCTATAGCTTCGGTGGTGTGCCAGGCTCGCTTGCAACCAACCAGGCATACTCCTTCGGAGCCCATTTCGTGAAGGGCCCGCTTGGCATGTCCGTGGCATATTCACACGTCAACAATCCGGCGGCGTCTTTGTTCGGGAGCAACCCAAGCGATACCGCGACGTCGAACGGGCTGACCGCGAGCCCGATCTACAGCGGCTATGCATCGGCAAGAACGTACCAGGTAGTAGCGGCCGGCGGTTCTTATAAGTTCGGACGCGTCGTCATGGGCGCGACCTATTCGAACATTCGCTATTCGAACATTGCCGCGCTTAGTGGAAGCAGTGCGGATTTCAACGATGCGGAAGTCAGCCTGCAGTACCTGATTGCCCCGGATTGGTCGGTTGGAGCGGCTTATAACTTCCTGAAAGGGAATGCCGTGACTCAAACCATTGGGGGCGCGAAATACAATCAGTTCTCCGCCGGTGTGAATCACACGCTGTCCAAGCGCACCGATGTCTATCTTTCAGGCGAGTGGCAGACGGTTAGCGGAAACGACTCGACCGGGCACGCGGCGGTCGCGAACATCGCTGATTTGCCGCCTTCTTCGAATCGTCATCAGGCGGTCGCTCGTATCGGGATCCGGCATAAGTTCTAGTCTTACTGTGTCAAACACTAGGGCGGTTTTTAGGTTTTCGACAACATGGATACGCATGGAGCCGGACAACCGGCAGCGTACTCCAGTCGAAACCGATACCGCTGCCGAAAGCACAAGCGGTCTTCCTTGGGAGTCTCTCCAACTTTTGCGCGCGCTCAACAGACGTGCGTATCGGGCGCTCGACAGTTCGTGTCGAGGACTACGATGACGCCCAAGGAAATTTCGGCTGTCAACGCGCTCCGAGCGGGCGGCGACACCGCCGTTTCGCTAGCTGGCGCACACCAAACGATGCCGAAACAGTGAGCCTGTTATCCGGACCACAAGCGCGCACCGGAACTGAGCGAAGATCTCATGGAAACAGGCGGAAGTAGGCTTTGGAAATAGCCTCTGGAGACACGCAAGTCTCGCCATAGTAAGCACACGCAATCTTGCCGGACGGCTCGTCTGGCGGTTCCGGCTCACTCCATCCCAGTACCAGAGTTGTCAAGCCTGCAGCAGCAAGCAGGCCTATCACGCAAACAAGTCGCTTCATCGCAGTCACCTCATTTCGTCGATACAGTTGACACTGCTGTCTTCAGTCACGCGGCAAGCAATTGGCTATCAGGCAATGCGCAACTCAGAGGTGGAGGCGGTAGGGATATTTGCATTGCTGTCTACCTCCGTCTGCCTGTTTCCAGAGATTGACATAGCCGCCAGATATCCGAACGTCAACGCGAGCCCGAGTGTTATTCCCGCACCGGTGTAGTGCCCGCCCACCGGCGAGTTCATATCGTCAAGGACAGTTGGGGACTTTCCCTAGCGACGCCGGCGTGCTGAGATCTACTTGAAGCGGACCCATCAGGCGCTACCGGCAAGCACTTGACTCTAATAATACCATGATGCATCATGCGACATAAATTGAATAGTCGTAGATCTTTTTTCACAGTGCGATAGCCGCGGTAGCGGTGTAGGGAAAGTGAGGCAGGGCGTCGAGGCGATCGCCGAGGTTGAGTTGGGGCGATGTGCCTCAGTTTCTTACTTGAACTGGGAGACACAAATTGGATTTTAAGAGTCAGGAACTTCAAGACAAGGCGGAGATTCGTGAAGTTCATATGCGCTATTGTCGAGGCATCGACCGAATGGACTTTGATCTCGTGCGTTCGTGCTATCACCCGGACGCCATTGATCGACATGGTGCTTACGAAGGTGGCGTCGAAGGTTTTATCAAATGGGCAGGGGAAGTGTTGCCTCTCTTCGACGCCACGATGCATTTCACCGGTAACCAATACGTGAAGGTGGAAGGCAATGTCGCTTTCGCGGAGCATTACGCGCAGGCGTTTCACCGCACGAAACCCGCAGACGGCAAACCCGCTGCGGACTGGATTGTGAACGTGCGATATGTCGATCGCCTGGAAAAGCGTGATGACGAATGGAGAATTGTTGACCGCATCGTTGTGTACGATTCAGAGCGCACGATCCCGGCAAGCACTGACTCTGCGCCGTTGGGCGACTGGAACTATGGGCGGCGCGATCGCGATGACCCGTCGTACGAGTACGGCCTGTGATAAAGCGCAGCGCTTCGGCGGTACGGCTCGCCGAAGCGAACATTTGACGTGCTGCCTGATGCGTCACGCCAGATGCGCCTGACCATGGATGGACGATTCAATGTTGGCATCATCGGTTTGAGTGCGTAACGCAGTTGGGCGATTGCGGCTTACATACCAGCGGTGTGCGCTTCGTCTGACGACTTCGAAATTGCAGGCGTCCCTAACGCGAGTCAGGCGAGCGCTCAAGCGACCGCTGCCGCTTTTGGTGTACCAAAGCGATTTCACCAGAAGTGTGGCGCGCCCAGTGCGCTCCGCGCAGGGGATGCTTCACATCGGCAACTGTGATGGACCCAATCATCAAAAAGGAGACGACTCACGATGTTGTTTATGCAGACACCCGCAGCAGTAAACGAGTTTGTTTCAAAAGTTTATGAAGCGATCGATTCGATGGACGAGCAGGGGTTCGCGAACTGTCTGACCGAGAACTGCACATTCGTCCATGCGAATAGCGATCCTGTCATCGGTCGCGCAAACGCCGCAGCGACTTCACAGAATTTCCTAAGGCTGCTTGCTGGCATCAAACACGACCTCGTCAATGTATGGGCGTTCGAGGATGTCATCGTTTCCCAGATATCCGTAACTTACACACGCAAGGATGGATCGACGCTGACGATTCCGGCCGTGACGATCTGGAAGTTGCAGGACAAGTTGATCGATGAATGCCGCATCTACGCCGATATTTCGCCGCTGTTCGAGCATTGATCTATGGCGAACAAAGAAATGAATCGCGATCTTGAAGGCAAGACCATCATCGTCACCGGCGGTGGCTCGGGTATTGGGCGGGCGGCGGCGCTCGCGTGTTCCATGGCGGGGGCGCGCGTAGTGGTCGCCGATATTGATGTTGCGGCGGGAGAGGAGTCGATCTCGGCGATCCGGCGGGCGGGCGGTGACGCAATCTTCCAGGCCACGAACGTAGCCGATGAAGAACAAGTCGAAACACTCGTGGCTGCGGCATTGAACAAGTACGGCCGGCTCGATGGCGCATTCAACAATGCCGGTCTTTCGCAGACGAACGTCCTGATGCACGAACTGACCGCCGCGCAATGGCGCCGAATTCAGTCAGTCAATTACGACGGTGTGTTCTTTTGCATGAAGCATGAGATACGCGCCATGCTGCAAACGGGTGGCGGGTCCATCGTCAATACTTCGTCCACGCTGGGCCGCGTAGCGATGCGCAGTGCGGCAGACTACTGTGGCTCCAAGGGCGGTGTGCTGGGGGTGACAAAAGGCGCAGCGGTCGACTATGGCGACAAGCATATCCGAGTCAACGCCATCCTCCCAGGTGCGGTGGACACGCCAATGCTTCACTGGTGTCCGATCCGCAATTTGCCGACTTGATCGAGAAGATTCGAGCCAGTCACCCACTGGGAAGAATCGGCGTCCCGGAGGAGATTGCTGCTGCCGCCGTCTGGCTTCTTTCGGACAAGGCGTCCTTCGTGACGGGAGCCGAACTGGCGGTCGACGGGGGATTCCTCGCCATTTGATGCCGCTATGTGCTTGATGCGGCCGTCCTGTCAACCGAGACGGTCCCGCCCTCCACGGAACGCTCAGGACCTGCAGGCGTACCGCTTGCCGCAACCGAAGCCGTTTCTCGCCTCGCTGTCCATAGAGGCGGTGTTAATCCTGCTGTATCATTTCGTTTTGGTTGAATCCATTTTGAACAGGTAGCACCGACCGATGGCTCGATCCCATGGCGAGGAATGAGTGAATGCCCAAATCCAATTCATCTGCAATCAAGGCAGCCCCGAGCGCTCCCAAATTAGTCGAGGCGACAGCGAAGAGAGCATCAGACGTTTTCGATGATCGCGGCAGAACCGTTCCATGGATCGCGCGAACGGTACACCGACTCTACGATGCCCAGGGGCAGAAGATCCTCGACAGGGAAACTATTCCGATTGCGTACTGGTACTACCTTCGCGTGCTCGCCGAACGCGGCGAGGTCAATCAACTCGAACTCAGTAAGCGCGTAGGCATCGCGTCGACGACCGCGGTCCCCGCCCTCGACTATCTGGAGAAGCGCGGCCTGGTGAAGAGAGTCCGCGATCCAAACGACAGGCGAAAGTATTTCGTCATGCTACAGGAAGAAGGCAAGCGTCTCGTCGACGAATTGCTGCCTGATCTGACTGACATGATTTCGGAGTCGCTCGACGGAATCTCGCAGAAGGACATGCGTGTCTTCTGGAAGGTCATGCACCAGATCGAATCGAACCTGATTCAGATGTCTCAGAGCGACTCTGTGATCGACTAGCGGCCGGCCGGTCGTTGGCACAACGACGATGTCGAGGGGCCATTGCTGATCGATGTGCGGCGAGCGGCGGTGCGCTCACACCACGCGCATCGTCGGACGCTCCCGGCTCGGCGGAAAAATACACCAGAGTCCGTCCTTGTGGCGAAAGAAGAACAATGCTGCGGTTCCGGCGGCCTTGCGTGCTTCGACGCACACATAGCATTGCCGCGTTGCACGCTGGTTCTTGAATTCGACCACATGCACGATGTCCATCGAGGTAGGAGCAAGCCAGTGTTCCACCATCGAGCGTAACGACTTTCCTGCGCTAGCCATCATCTTCTCCTCAACACGCTCGCCTTGATCGCGTGACTACGACCAACTGACCGGCCTCGCGCACCAAAAGGACGTTCGCGTCCGCCGCGAGGCCAGTCAGGACCATCACCTGCAACCTGCTTGCAGCGTTCCGCTCGCGGCTCCGGCCGAACATGGACAGGATGAGGCACTGCACACTCGTGTCTTCACGCTTCATGTGCGTGTGCGGCGCATACGAGAGCCGCACACACTTGCTACTTGCTCACCCTGACCCGATTGCCCGTTTCACTCGACTGCTCGATTGCATGGAGCACTTTGTGAAGTGCGCGCGCATGATCGAAGCTGGGCGCCGTGCGAGTGCCATGGCGCAGATCATCGGCGATCAACCGATAGACGCCGGCGACGTTGCGCGCTGCAACGGCATCGTCGGCATCGATCGGGAACGGATCCGGGACGTCGAGTTCCTCGTAGCCGTTCTCGCCTTTGCGTCCGAACTCGACGCGCAAGGGCGAGATGTTGACCGCCGGGACATATTCATTCCTCGCGGTGACGCGTAGATCGCCCTCGCTTCCGTTGATCTCCCACAGCAGCTTCGTCCCGCGCGGCACGCCACCGCGGATTTGCAACGACAGCGGCGCTCCGGAGCGCAAAACGGCGTTCGCCATGAGGTGGTCGGGCGTTTTCATCTCGACGGTTTCGCCCGTCTCGATGACGCGCGCGGTTTGCCTGCGTTGCGAAAGCACCGCGCCGATCTGTTCGATGTCGCCGAGGACGGCATCAATCGCCGAAATCGCGTGCCCACCGATCACGGAAAGCAGTGTGGCGCCGTTCCGGTTGTCCATGGCGTAGGCGTCACCCTGCAGGATGTCGTCGCCCCAGCTGAAACCCGATCCGACGAACGTCGAAGACAGGACATCGCCGATCTTGCCGCCCGCGACGAGCTTGCGCATGAACTGCACTTCGGGGGAGGCGATTGCCTGTGCGCCAACGACGGCCAAAGCCTTTTTCTCGCGCGCGAGTTCGGCAAGCGCGATGGTTTCTTCGAACCCATTGCCGAGCGGCCATTCGCTGTATACGCTCTTGCCCGCCTGCAGGGCTGCCGTGATGACTTCCTTGTGGTGCTGAACCTTGACGGTGACGACGACGATATCGATGTCCGGCGATGCGACCAGCGCAGCGGCACTTTCGAATGCCCGCGGAATGCCGAACGCGGCGGCCGCGGCCTGCGCACTCGCGAGGCTCGTATTCGCCACGCCTGCGAGCTCAAAGACGTCGGACAAGGCCCGCAAGGCCGGAATATGGGCTGTCGCCGCCCAACCGCGTCCTGGGCTCAGGCCGACGATACCGACACGATATTTTCCTTCCATTGCTTCCTCTAACCTTTAGATAACTGCAGTAACCTTGAGCGCCTGATCTCGCAGGTTGGCCCTTTGGAGCCGGCCGCAGACACCGGCCGCTTCCCTCATACGATCTGGTATTTGTACGATGGGTCTTCCTTGTCACGGCGTCCAACATTGGAATTTTCGAGCGGTGCCAGATCTCCTGGAACCGGGTCCGATCGCTGGGAGTCGAGCACGACCACCCGATCGGCAATTCGCCATTCACCGTTTCGCCGCTCCATGCGGTCCACGTAGCGAATGTTCACCACCCAATCCATCGCAGGCTTGTCGCCGTCGGGTTTCGTGCGGTGGCTTGCCTGCGCATAGTGTTCCGCAAACGCCACGTCGCCGTGGACCTCGACATGCTGGTTGCCGGTGAAGTGCTGCGTCGATTCGAAGTTCGGCAACAACTCGGCTGCCCAGTCGATAAAACCTTCGACACCTCCGTTGTACACGCCGTGCCTGTCGATCGCATCCGGGTGATAACACGACCGCACGAGGTCCCAGTCCATCCGATCGATGCCGCGGCAATAGCGGATATGAACGCGGCGAATCTCCGCTTCATCCAGTAGCTGCTGAAGTTTCGCATCCAACTTGGGTCTCCTTGATTGAACCGTCGCGGCTGAAGCAAATCGGTGCCACGCCGCTGGGTGAGTGGATTGAAACCGATCGCGAGCGCGATCCACTTGCGAATCCGGAACGTAACCTGACGATCGAGTCGGAATACGCCAGCGGTCACTTCACCGTACTCGA
>NZ_JARESO010000085.1:0-27082 GCF_046030175.1 Paraburkholderia sp. RL17-373-BIF-A | reverse complement strand
AGCCGGTGCACGTGCTGACGGCCTCGGCGACGGTGCGCCGGATCGTCAACATGACGGCGCTGCTGGTGGCGGATGTGATCGCGGCCCGTTAATCCGCGATCCGGTCGAAGCATGGCGCCGGTTTGAAGACCGCGCGCCATGCAAAAAAAAGGCGTGCCCGCAACGGGCACGCCTCAGGGTGCACAGGGGAATGCCACCCAAAAAACGGCAAGTCATACAAGATTCCGCCTTCAAGAGCGTTCAAGGGCTCAAGACCCTTGCCACGGGGAATCAAGGTGTCTGCTGACTCATGCAAAGCGGCCTGCCGTCCGCTCCCCACTTGCCTGCCTTCCCCCGATTCGCACCGTTGAGCTAAGTTTAGCTTGACTAAGCTAAACATTCTGTCAAAAGTCGTCAAAGCCGCGCCGGTGGCCCTTTCGCGCCTGATCGGAGGATGTCGGCCGCCCGGCGAACGTTGATTCCGGGGGCCATTAGCGATACCCTTACGACTTTCATGGTCGTCAAACTCGTGAGCTAACAGCGGGGAACCTTGATACATGGCACGCAAGTGGCAACGCATGAAAGGCGTGCTGATCGGTGCTGTTACGCTGTGCGCTTTATCCGGCCTCGTGCCTGGCGCGTTCGCGCGCGACTCCACGGCATCCGCCGAGGCGGACGCGCAGTTGCAGGGCACCGTCGCGCTGGCGCAGTTGCCACATGAAGCGGTCAATACATTGAACTTGATTGCCGCGGGCGGGCCTTACCCGTATGAGAAGGACGGCATCGTATTCGGCAATCGCGAACGGTTGCTGCCGGCCCATCGGCGCGGCTATTACCACGAATACACCGTTCCCACGCCTCGCTCACGTAATCGCGGGGCGCGTCGCATCGTCTGCGGAGGTCCGCTGAAGCGAACCGACAGTTGTTACTACTCGGACGACCACTACACCAGTTTTAATCGTATTGTTGAATGACATCGGGATGAACGGCATGAGCGACAACGTCTACGCGCACGACTCCGGAGTCGCGACGGATCTTTTCGCGGCCGGCGACGGCAATTTGTTCCAACGCGTCATGCAGATGCGCGCCGGCGATCAGGGCCGCGAGAACCAGAGCGAAGCAGGCACTGTGGTTTCATCGAACGAGGAGCCCATGAGTCTTTTCAAGACCGTACGACCGAACATCGTACAGTCGATCCGCGCGTTCCGCGTGCAGGATCTCGCCGACGAGGCCAACCAGCTCGGCCAGCATTTTCTCTATGCGTATTGCGCCAATGCGCAGTCCAAACAGGAAGTGCTCGAAACCATCGCGACGTCGTTCCTGTTTCCGAAACATTTCGGCAAGAATTACGACGCGCTGTACGACTGCCTGACCGATCTGGTTCAGAAGGCGGGCGCGCAGCCGGGCTTTGTGATCGTGCTCGAGCAGTTGCCGGTCGCGCAGAAGTTCGACAAGGAAGGCCGCGAGACACTGCTAGACGTGTTCCGCGAGGCCGCGGAGTTCTGGGCCGAGCGGAAGGTGGCGTTCCGGGTGTTTTACTCGTTTGCTTGAACGTTGCCTGTTTAGGCTAAGCAGAAGAAAGGCCCGCCAATCGGCGGGCCTTTTGCTTTTGATGCTGCGGTCGACGTGACTTGCCGCCCTTCACCAAGGCGATCCAAGGCGATCGGCGCGCAACGCAAGCGGCTTACCAGCCGCCCCAGCCGGCCGCCAGCGCCGAGAGAACGGCGATGCCGGCAGTTTCTGTGCGCATCACGCGCGGGCCGAGGCCGACGGCGGTGAAACCGTAATCAGTAGCGGCCGCTTCCTCGGTAGCGGAAAACCCGCCTTCCGGGCCCACCAGCACCGTCACGCGTCCTTTCGGCGGCTCGGCGGGCAGGGCGGAAAAGCTGATGCTGGCGCGCGGAGAAAGCAGAATGCGCAAGTCGCCTTCCTCGGGCGTACGCGGCATGGTACCGAGCCACGTGGCGATTTCGCGCACCGGCATCACTTCCGGCAGGCGATTGCGCCCGCACTGCTCGCACGACGCCCGCACGATGCCCTGCCAGTGCGCATGGCGCCGCTGCGCGCGTTCGCCGGTCAGACGCACGACGCTGCGCGTAGTGGTCAACGGCACGAAGCTGGACGCGCCCAGTTCGACGGCTTTCTCGATCAGCCAGTCCATCTTGTCGCCGCCGGCAATGCCCTGCGCGAGCGTGAGCCGATACGGCGCCTCGACTTCGATATTGCGGAATTCGCGGATTTTTACCATGGCCGAGCGCCTTTCGACTTCGACGAGTTCAGCGCTGTATTCGCCGCCTTCGCCGTTGAAAAGGACGATCGAATCGCCTGGCTGCAGACGCAGCACGAGCACATGCCGAACGACGTCATCGGGAAGCGGCATGACGTCGTCGGGCTGGAGAGGCTTATCGACGAAAAAGCGTGGCATCAGAAAAATACTCATTGGTTCACGAAAGGTGGCGAGCGAGCGCCCAGCGGTAGCCGTCCAGATCTTCGACCTGGGCGAAGCGGTCGCCCCAGAACTGATCCTGTGGCTCGCTCAGCGATTTTGCGCCGGCGGCCAGCGCCCGCGCGTAAATCGCGTCGACATCGTCGACATAGACATAGAACGATTGCGGTGCGATCGCGCCCGCGCTTTTGGGTGTTTTCGCCGCCGAGCCGAACGCGCCTTCCGGAGCGAACATCACGATCAACTGGCCTTGATAGGTCATCTCGACATGCATGACGACACCGTCGTCCTGGACACTGTCACGCACTTCGAAGCCGAACGCCGCTGAGAAGAACGCGGACGCGGCACTTGCGTCGCGCACCGTCAGATAGGGGGTCAACCAGGGCACACCGGCTGGGCGGGAGGCGGTCATGGGATTCTCCGGATCATGAGGTTGGCGGGGCACATGCTGCGAGTCCAGGCGGAAGTTTGCATATCGATACGCCCATAGCGCAATCCGACGGAGTCGTGCATTTTGCCCATGCGTTAGCTTGCTGGCTTTAAGAATTGACTTAGTTTATCGCGCACTGAACTGGATGCCGAGAACAGTCCGGCGTGCATGACCGCGTTGTAATGCATCAGGGTGTCGATTCCGCGCGCGGCGAGGCGTTCCGTGAGCGCATCGACGGTGAGCGCGGCGGGATCGAGCGTGTCGCTGGCGGTCGCCATCATCCAGAGCGAGCCGTACAGCGGTACGAAAGTGCTCATGGTGCGGACGACCACGAATGCCGCGCGCAAATCGTCGAGCAGGCGCGCGACGCGTTCGGCATGGAAATACGGCGAGCCGAGGTGCACGGAGAGTGCCGCAATCGGGCTCATGACCCGCTTGAGCTGCTGATAGAACGCTTGCGTGTAAAGACCGGCGGCGGGTGAATCCGGCGGCGTCAGGTCGAACACCACGAGATCGAACTGTGCCGGCGCGGCGGCCTCGACGTACTGCGCAGCGTCGCCGATCACCAACTCGACGCGCAGATCGTCGAATGCGCCGCCGTGCACCTCGGGCAGATGCTCGCGCGTCAGACGTACGACTTGCGTGTCCAGCTCCGCCACCACAATCCGTCCGATGCCCGCGTGCTTCAGCAATTGCCGCGCGGCGCCGCCGTCGCCGCCGCCCAGCACCAGCGCCGCGCGCGGCGCCGGATGCGCCAGCGCGGTCGGATGCACCATGCATTCGTGATAGATGAACTCATCGCCGGTGGACGTCATCGGACGGCCGTCGAGTGTGAAGAGCCGTCCGAGCTGCGGCGTGTCCCAGACCTCGATCCGCTGATATGGCGAATCGACGCGCGCCAGCCGTTTCGCGTGCGGAAATCCGTAGACGGCGTCGGGACTCGGTTGGAACAGCAGCGGAGCGCTCACGGATGGCGGGCTCCGTCCGGAGCGCGGTAGGTTCTGGTTGTGCAATTGTAAAGGCCGGAGCGCGGCGTGGCCGCGGCGGGCGCGTCGAGCCACACGGCCAGACGGCTTTCGGAGCGGGGCGCGGGCAACCATCTGTTAGAATGTCACGCTTTCAGCCTTGTCCGTTTGCTCTGCCCGTTTCGCGTCTACTGGCGCCGCATCGTGCGCCGAAGTGAACCGGCATTCGAGCATCCGGGCCTCAAGCGCGCACCGCTTTCTGACTCTGTCTCCGGACTCGACATGACGACCCCGTCTCCCGCACACACCTCCTTGATGGCCAACGCAATCCGCGCGTTGTCCATGGACGCCGTCCAAAAAGCGAATTCCGGCCACCCCGGCATGCCGATGGGCATGGCCGAAATCGGCGTGGCTTTGTGGTCGCGTCATCTGCGTCACAATCCGGAGAACCCGCAATGGGCCGATCGCGACCGCTTCGTGCTGTCGAACGGTCACGGCTCGATGCTGCTGTACTCGCTGCTGCACCTCACCGGCTACGATCTGCCGATCGACGAGCTGAAGAACTTCCGCCAGATGCATTCGAAGACGCCGGGCCACCCGGAATACGGCATCACGCCGGGCGTCGAGACGACCACCGGCCCGCTCGGCCAGGGTCTGGCGAATGCGGTCGGCATGGCGCTCGCGGAATCGCTGCTCGCTACCGAATTCAACAAGCCTGACGCAAAGATCGTCGACCACCACACTTATGTGTTCGTCGGCGACGGCTGCCTGATGGAAGGCATCTCGCACGAAGCCTGCTCGCTGGCGGGCGTGCTGAAGCTGAACAAGCTGATTGCGTTCTACGACGACAACGGCATCTCGATCGACGGCGAAGTGGTGCACTGGTTCCACGACGACACGCCGAAGCGCTTTGAAGCGTATGGCTGGAACGTGATCCCGAACGTGGTCGGCCACGACGTCGAGGCAGTGGACGCGGCGATCAAGCAAGCCAAGCAATCCGACAAGCCCACGCTGATCTGCTGCAAGACGGTGATCGGCGAAGGCTCGCCGAACAAGGCCGGCAGCCACGATTCGCACGGCGCGGCGCTCGGAGACAAGGAAGTCGCGGCCACGCGCGAAAAGATCGGCTGGAAGTGGGAACCGTTCGTGATCCCGCAAGAAGTCTACGCAGCATGGGACGCGAAAGAAGCCGGCGCACGCAACGAATCCGAGTGGGACAAGGCGTTCGCCGCGTACGCAGCCAAATACCCGCAGGAAGCCGCTGAATTCAAGCGTCGCGACGCGAAGCAATTGCCCGCCGACTGGAAGGAAAAGGCCAAGGCGATCATCGCCGGCGCGAACGAGCGCGCGGAAACCGTCGCGACGCGCAAGGCATCGCAGCAGGCTATCGAAGCTTTGTCGGCCGTGTTGCCGGAACTGCTCGGCGGCTCTGCCGACCTGACCGGCTCGAACCTGACCAACTGGAAGGCTGCAAAGCCCGTGCGTGTGAACGCGGAAGGCCACGCCGCCGGCAACTACGTCAACTACGGCGTGCGCGAATTCGGCATGAGCGCCGCGATCAATGGCATGGCGCTGCATGGCGGCTTCAAGGCGTTCGGCGGCACGTTCCTGACGTTCTCGGATTACAGCCGCAACGCGCTGCGCGTCGCCGCGCTGATGAAAGCGCCGTCGATCTTCGTGTTCACGCACGACTCGATCGGTCTCGGCGAAGACGGCCCGACCCACCAGTCGATCGAACACGTTGCAAGCTTGCGTCTGATTCCGCACCTGCAAGTGTGGCGCCCGGCTGATACCGTTGAGACTGCGGTGGCCTGGACCCACGCAGTCGCACACCACGGCCCGTCGTGCCTGATCTTCAGCCGTCAGAACCTGCCGTTCTCGGAGCGTACCGACGCGCAGATCGCGAACATCGAGAAGGGCGGCTACGTGCTGCGCGACTGGAACGACGAAATCGTCGCGCGCAAGATCATCCTGATCGCCACCGGCTCGGAAGTCGAACTGGCACTGAACGCGATCGAGCCGCTGGCGCGCGAAGGCATTGCGGCGCGCGTCGTGTCCATGCCGTCGACCACCGTGTTCGACAAGCAGGACGCCGAGTACCGCGAACGCGTGCTGCCGCATGGCGTGCGCCGTGTCGCGATCGAAGCGGGTGTGACGGATTTCTGGCGCAAGTACGTGGGTCTGGAAGGCGGCGTGGTCGGCATCGACACGTTCGGCGAGTCGGCCCCGGCGGGCGTGCTGTTCAAGCATTTCGGCTTCACTGTCGAGCACGTGGTAGAGACGGCAAAAGCCGCACTCGGCTGATTTTCGATCAAGCGTTGCCGCTTACGTGCGAACGCGCGGCAACGCGGTCAGTCAGACGAACCTGGACGTATTTTTTCAGCCCTCAGGAGATAGACCATGACGATTCGCGTCGCAATCAACGGCTACGGCCGGATCGGCCGCAACACGCTGCGCGCCTTCTATGAAAACGGCAAGAAGCACGATATCGAAATCGTCGCCATCAACGATCTTGGCGATGCCAAGACGAACGCTCACCTGACGCAATACGACACGGCGCACGGCAAATTCCCGGGCGAAGTGTCGGTGGACGGCGACTACCTGGTGGTCAACGGCGACAAGATCCGCGTGCTGGCCAACCGCAACCCGGCTGAACTGCCGTGGGGCGAGCTGAACGTCGACGTCGTGCTGGAATGCACGGGCTTTTTCACGACCAAGGAAAAGGCCAGCGCGCACATCAAGGGCGGCGCGAAGAAGGTGATCATCTCGGCGCCGGGCGGTAAAGACGTCGACGCCACGATCGTCTACGGCGTGAACCACAACGTGCTGAAGGCCTCGGACACGGTGATCTCGAACGCATCGTGCACGACGAACTGCCTCGCGCCGCTCGTCAAGCCGCTGAACGACAAGATCGGTCTGGTGAACGGTCTGATGACCACGATCCACGCGTACACGAACGACCAGGTTCTGACGGACGTGTACCACGAAGACCTGCGCCGCGCGCGCTCGGCCACGCACAGCCAGATCCCGACCAAGACCGGCGCGGCTTCGGCGGTCGGTCTGGTGCTGCCGGAACTGAACGGCAAGCTGGACGGCTACGCGATTCGTGTTCCGACGATCAACGTGTCGGTCGTCGACCTGTCGTTCATCGCTGCACGCGACACGACGGTCGAAGAAGTCAACGCGATCATGAAGGAAGCGTCGGAAGGTTCGCTGAAGGGCATCCTCGGCTACAACGACGCACCGCTGGTGTCGATCGACTTCAACCACAACCCGGCTTCGTCGACGTTCGACGCCACGCTGACCAAGGTGTCGGGCCGTCTGGTGAAGGTGTCGAGCTGGTACGACAACGAGTGGGGCTTCTCGAACCGCATGCTGGACACGGCCGTGGCGCTCGCCAACGCGAAGTAAGTCTTCGTGCCATGACCTGCAATGCCGGCTTCGAGCCGGCGGCAGGATTAAAAAAGCCGCTCTTCGGAGCGGCTTTTTTTACGCGTGCGGCGTCGGGAAATAGACGCCGGCGCGCTGCGCGGCGTTCGAGATATGCGTCTCGATGGCTTTGCCGGCCGCGGCGGAATCGCGCGCCTTGAGCGCGTCCAGAATCACGCGATGTTCGTTGTAGGTGGACAGCACCAGTTCGCGCCGATAGAACGGCATGCGCTGGCTTTCCTTCATGATCTCCGCGCTGCTGCTCAGAATCGACTCGATCGCCGCGTTGCCGGCAATGTTGACGATCCGCATGTGGAAGTCGTAGTCGAGGCGGGCGGCTTCGTCGAGTTCGTCGCAGGCGAGCGCCGTTTGCATGGCTGTGATGTTCTCTTCGAACCAGGCAAGGTCGGAATCGCTGACCGCCAGCGCCGCCATGCGCGCGATAAAACCTTCCAGCGCGAAGCGCATCTGATAGGTGTCCGGCAGCGACGACTGCTCCGCGAAGCGCCACGCTTGCGCGGCCGAGGCCTGCGCGCTTTCCACGTACACACCCTTGCCGGGCCTGATCACCAGCAGACCGAGCGCCTCGAGCGTGGAGAGCGCTTCGCGCAACGACGCGCGGCTGATCGCGAGTTCTTCGGAGAGTTGACGCTGGGCCGGCAGCAAACTGCCCACGGGATAGGCGCCCGCTTCGATCCGTTCGCGGATGGTCGCGATGGCGGCATCGGTAACGGTATGCGGCACGTTTTTCATCGTTGGCTCACTTGAAAGCGCGGTCTGACCAGCATTGTAATACGCGGTCTGAACGCTCGTACGGCTTGCCGCTCGCCGCTGCCGATCCGACCCGAAACCGCTTGAAAAACAGCGGGTAAACACTGTTCTACGAATCCTTGACGTCAGTATATCGGCTTCCTACTATTCGAGATAACAGTACTGGTCGGACCAGTCTGAACAGATGTAAATCGCAACCAGGAGGAAGCCGTGTTGAAATTTTTCAATTCGCTGTTTGGCCGGGTCGTCATAGCGCTGGTGGCGGGCATCGTAATCGGTGCCGTCTTCCCGCATTTCGCCCAATCGCTACGCCCGCTCGGCGACGGCTTTCTCAAGCTGATCAAGATGGTGATCGGGCCCATCGTCTTTTGTGTTGTGGTCAGTGGCATGGCGCATGCCGGCGACTTGCGCAAAGTGGGGCGGGTCGGCCTGAAGGCCGTGATCTACTTCGAGGTTATGACGACGATCGCGCTCGTGATCGGCGCGATCCTGGCGTACGTCACGCGCCCCGGTGTCGGCATGAACATCGATCTGCACTCGCTGGATCCCGCCTCGCTCTCGACCTACACCGAGCATGCGAAGAGCCTCAAGGACACCGCCGGCTTTCTGCTGAAGATCATCCCCGACACGGCGATCAATGCGTTCGCCACCGGCGACATCCTGCAGATTCTCGTGTTTTCGGTGCTGTTCGGCTCGGCGCTGTCGCTGCTCGGCAATAAGGCGCAGCGGGTGAGCAACCTGATCGACGAACTCTCGCACGTGTTTTTCCGCGTGATGGGTTTCATCATCAAGCTCGCGCCGCTCGGCGTGCTCGGGGCGATCGCGTTTACCACCGGCACGTACGGCGTCGAGTCGCTCAAGCAGCTCGGCATGCTCGTGCTCGTGTTCTACGTGAGCTGCTTCGTGTTCGTGGCCGTCGTGCTGGGCGTCGTCATGCGTCTGGCCGGCTTCAGCATCTTCAAGCTGATTCGCTATCTGCGCGAAGAGCTGTCGATCGTGCTCGGCACCGCTTCGTCGGACGCCGTGCTGCCGCAGATCATGCGCAAGCTCGAATGGATGGGCGTCAAAGATTCGACCGTCGGCCTCGTCATTCCGACCGGCTATTCGTTCAATCTCGACGGGTTCTCCATCTATCTCACTCTCGCGGTTATCTTCATCGCGCAGGCCACCAACACGCCGCTGTCCATGCATGACCTGATCGTGGTGGTGCTGGTGTCGCTGGTGACGTCGAAGGGCGCGCACGGCATTCCCGGCTCGGCCATCGTGATTCTGGCCGCCACGCTGTCCGCGATTCCCGCGATCCCCGTGCTCGGCCTCGTGCTGATCCTGCCGGTCGACTGGTTCGTCGGCATTGCCCGCGCGCTGACCAACCTGATCGGCAATTGCGTGGCGACGGTGGTGGTCGCCGTGTGGGAAAACGATATCGACCGGGCGCGCGCCCACCGCGTACTGAACCGCGATGCGGCGTTGCGCTTCGTGCCGGCCGGTGACGACGCCGAGCCTGCCGCCGGCGAACACGCTCACGCCGTCTGAACCTGAGAAACCGTATCCAGATCCGCGCGCCAATGCAGCGCGCTTCCAGCGCCGGCAGATTCCAAGAACGCCGGCCCTCCTTCACTTTTTCGCTGCCTGACCGAGACTAGAGACTATGGCCAATCCGATCCTCGACCCCAACGCTCCCGCTTTCACCCGTCGCTACATGAATCTCGCCGACCCGCGCCTGGGCGCGAAGGCGCTCTTCGCCAGCGACGAATTCTTCGCGCCGAAAGAACGCATGCTGGAGCCGCAGCCGGCGGTGTTCATCCCCGGCAAATACGACGACCACGGCAAGTGGATGGACGGCTGGGAAACCCGCCGCAAGCGCACCACCGGCCACGACTCCTGCGTGATCCGCCTCGCGCATCCGGGCGTCGTGCACGGCGTGGATCTGGACACGAGCCACTTCACCGGCAACTTCCCGCCGGCGGCGTCGATCGACGCCTGCTACGTGGATGGCGAAGTGCCGCCCGATAGCGCCGACTGGCAAACGCTCGTACCGGCCACCACGCTGCAGGGCAATCAGCACCACTACGTCGACGTGAACGACGCGCGCGCGTTCACCCATCTGCGTGTGAATCTGTACCCGGACGGCGGCCTCGCGCGTTTGCGCGTGTACGGCCAGCCGAAGCGCGATTGGGAGCGCGTGGAGCGCGGCACGCTGCTGGATCTGGCGGCGATCGAAAACGGCGCCTATCTGGTCGCGGCGAACAACCAGCACTTCGGGCCGGCTTCGCAGATGCTGATGCCCGGCCGCGGCGTCAACATGGGCGACGGCTGGGAAACCCGGCGCCGCCGCGAGCCGGGCAACGATTGGGCGATCGTCGCGTTGGCGCGGCCGGGCGTGATCCGCAAGATCGAAGTGGATACGGCGCACTTCAAGGGCAACTTCCCGGACCGCTGCTCGCTGCAAGCGGCATCGGTGACGGGCGGCACGGACGATTCGCTCGTTACGCAGGCGATGTTCTGGCCGGTGCTGCTCGGCGAACAGAAACTGCAGATGGACCACGTCCACACCTTCACGGATGACCTCGCGTCGCTCGGCCCGGTCACGCATGTTCGTTTCAATATCTTTCCGGACGGCGGTGTGTCGCGCCTGCGCCTGTGGGGCGAAATCGCATAACGGAGTCGTCGATGAAGACATTGCAGATGGAACGGCTCACGCGCGCGGCTTTCGCGCCGTTCGGCGACGTCATCGAGCTGGACGGCGCGCGTCATTTCGCCATCAACGGCGGCACGACCGAGCGCTATCACGACCTGGCCAGTGTCGATGTGACGGAGAACGGCGGCCGGCCGCTGATCAACCTGTTTCGCGCGCAGCCGCGTGCGCTGCCGGTCGAGATCACGATGATGGAGCGGCATCCGCTCGGCAGCCAGGCTTTCATTCCCTTGACCGCCGGCCGCTATCTGGTGGTCGTCGCGCCGGCTGGCGAGTTCGATCCGGCGCAGATGCGCGCCTTCTGGACCGACGCGTGGCAGGGCGTGAACTACGCGAAAGGCGTCTGGCACCACCCGTTGCTCGCGCTCGATCGGGTGAGCGATTTCGTGGTGGTCGATCGTGGCGGCGAGCAGCCTAATTGCGACGAATTGTCATTGGCGGAGCCGTGGCGGCTGACGTTCGAGGCCCGCGCCGAGCTGGTGGAATAGGGTCGTAACGTTTCCGGCAAAAAGCAACGCCGCAGACGAAAAAAGACCCGGCCGATTCGCATCGGCCGGGTCTTTTTTTGGCCACCTGACCGCGCACCCCAGCGCGGCCGGCACCGCATCAATGCTTGCGATGCGGGCAATTCTCCTTCGTGCAGGCGCCGTACAGCGCCAAAGCGTGTTCTTGCAGCTTGAAGCCGCGTTCTTTCGCGATGGACTGCTGGCGGCTCTCGATTTCGGAGTCGAAAAATTCTTCGACGAGCCCGCAATCGAGGCACACGAGGTGGTCGTGGTGTGACCCTTCGTTCAGTTCGAACACCGCCTTACCCGACTCGAAATTGCTGCGCGAGAGCAGACCCGCCTGCTCGAATTGCGTCAGCACGCGATACACGGTTGCAAGACCGATATCGAGTTCTTCGTGCAGCAGGTTGCGGTACACGTCTTCGGCCGTCAGGTGGCGCACCGGGCTGTGCTGAAAAATCTCAAGGATTTTGAGGCGCGGAAGGGTCGCCTTGAGCCCGATATTCTTGAGATCGGTTGGATTGGTCATGACAAGGGATCCCTAGAGTACAATGCTGGGCTCTCATAGTAATGTGTTTTTGCCGTTCTGGTCATCTTCGATGGAATGAAACTCGCGCGGCTCGTCAGCGGGCCCGCACGGTGAGTGAAATGATTTCAAAATCTCAATTGATCTACCGGGGGAGCCGCATGCGGGGTACCTTGATCGCTGTTGCGACTGTCGCGGTTCTTGCCGGATGTTCCACTTACGACAGCCTGACGCAGCGTGTTGCCCAAAGCATCACGCCGTACCGGATTACAGTGGTGCAAGGCAATTTCGTCTCGAAAGAAGCGGCAGCACAGATGCAGGTCGGCCTCTCCCGCGCGCAGGTCAAGCAACTGCTCGGCACGCCGCTCCTGACCGACATGTTCCACGCCGATCGCTGGGACTACGTGTTCTATTTCAAGCGCGGCTCGACTAACGTCGTGCAGCAGCGCGACTTCGTGGTCATATTCGCGGGCGACCGCGTCGCCAGCTGGTCGGGCGGCGACGATCTGCCGTCCAACCTCGAGTTGCTGGCTGAAATCGACGGCGACAAGTCGGGCAAGAAGAAGGCGGCAGCGGCCGTGGCGAGCGGTGCCAGCGGCGCGAGCGCGCCGGCGGCTGCAGCCGTGCCGACCACGCCGGACACCGTGCTTTCGCCATCCGTGGCCGGCGCTGCCGCGGCGGGTGTCCCGTCCACGGACGCCAACGCGGAAGCCGCGCAAGCCGCCAATCGTGCGACCAATGCAGTGCAGTTGTCGCCCAATGCGCGTCCGAGTGTGCCGAGCGCGCCGACCGCCAACGGCGGCGGCATCCCGCAGCAAGGCCCGACGGCCGCGGGTCAGCCGCAGTTCCAGTTCCACCGTCCGCCGCCGCCGCAAAATCCGGGTACGGACAACAGCAATCCGGTTGGACCGACGGGCCCGCAGAGCAGCAACAGCAGCCCGGCGCACAACGCGCCGCTGACCTCTTCTCCGGCTTCGGGAACGGGCGGCTAATCGCGCTGTCCGTGTCTTAAGACGGTCGCTGCGCGCGGGCAACCGCACCGTGCAAAGCGTCCGTCCGGTTCTTCGTTTTTTCAGTCATGCGCGGCGCCTGGGTGTGCTGCCCGCCGCCGCTTTTAACCGCCTTTGCCGGGTTTTGCCTTTCGAACCCTCGTAGCCATGAAAATTGCCATTGCTGGCGCATCGGGCCGTATGGGCCGCATGCTCATCGAAACAGTCCTTAACGATTCCGACGCCACGCTGTCCGGCGCGCTAGACCGCGCGGGCTCCCCGCAACTCGGTCAGGACGCCGGCGCGTTTCTGGGCAAACAGACGGGCGTCGTGCTGACCGACGACGTCGAGCGCGTGTTCGCCGAATCTGACTACCTGATCGACTTCACGCGCCCCGAAGGCACGCTGATGCATCTCGAAGCGGCGCAGCGTCACAACGTGAAAATGGTGATCGGCACGACCGGCTTCGACAACGAGCAGAAGGCGCAACTGCGCGCCGCGGCGGACAAGATCGCCATCATGTTCTCGTCGAACATGAGCGTGGGCGTGAACGTCACGCTGAAGCTGCTCGAATTCGCGGCCAAGCATTTCGCGACCGGCTACGACATCGAAATCATCGAGGCGCATCATCGTCACAAGGTCGACGCGCCGTCCGGCACGGCGTTGACCATGGGCGAAGTGATCGCCAATGCGCTCGGCCGCAATCTCGACGACTGCGCGGTGTACAGCCGCGAAGGCGTGACCGGCGAGCGCGACCCGTCCACGATCGGTTTTTCGGCGATTCGCGGCGGCGATATCGTCGGGGACCATACGGTGCTGTTCGCGGGCATCGGCGAGCGCATCGAAATCACGCACAAATCGGCGAGCCGTCTGTCGTACGCGCAAGGCGCGCTTCGTGCTGTGCGTTTCCTCGAAGGGCACGCAACTGGCTTCTTCGACATGCAGGACGTGCTCGGTCTGCGTTGAGCTCGTCCTGAGCGAACCGAAGGGGCATCGCTCCACGTGTTCGCGCCCCTGAAATCACTACTCCACGGCGAGGTCAGATGGCAGGCAGCAGCGGCATCATCCATTACCTGCAAACCAGCGATGCGATCACGCATGGCGTCGCGTACGTGCTGCTGGCCATGTCGATTGCGAGCTGGTGCTTTCTGATCGTCAAAAGCTGGATCCTCACGCGCGCCAAACGTCAGGCCACGCGCGCGCTTGCCCAGTTCTGGCAGGCGCCCACGCTGGCCGAAGGCGTCGCGGCGTTAAAGCGCGCGGACCGCGAGCGCGTCTTCACGCCGCTGGCGGAAGCAGCGCTGCATGCGTCTGAGGTGGATATTCCGGGCGCGCTGCTCGCGCGCGTCGAACGCGGCGAGCGGGTCTTGCGGGCGCTGCGTCAGGCGCTCAACGCGTCGCAGCGACGGCTCGAATTCGGTCAGGTGCTGCTGGCCTCGGTGGGCAGCACGGCGCCATTCGTCGGCCTGCTCGGCACCGTGTGGGGCATCTATCACGCGCTCGGCAGCATTGCGGCGAGCGGTCAGGCGCAGATTGAAAACGTCGCCGGGCCGGTCGGCGAGGCGCTCATCATGACCGCATTCGGCCTCGTGGTCGCGATTCCGGCCGTGCTCGCCTACAACGTGCTCGGGCGGATGGTGCGGCAGTTGACGGAAGACCTCGACGGCTTCGCGCACGACCTGCACGCCTACGTCTGCGCGCCGGCGGAGCAGGGTCACACGCAGGCGCCGGCACGGGCTCAGCAGGCCTCGACTCACTAAGCGCGCCGCTCGGACAGAAGGAGGCGATATGGCATTCGGCGGACTCGAGAAAAAGCAGACGGCCGCGCCCATGGCCGAGATCAACATGACGCCGCTGATCGACGTGATGCTGGTGCTGCTGGTGATTTTTATCATTACCGCGCCTTTATTCACGCACGCGATCCGGCTCGATTTGCCGAGAGTCGCGGCCGCGCCCGCGCGCCAGACGCCGCAAACCATTTCCCTTTCCATCGACGCCGCCGGCAAGCTGTACTGGGACGGCAGCGTGATCACGCTCGAGCAGATGCGCGCGCGCTTCGCGCAAGCGGGCAAGCAGAGCGACCAGCCGGAGATCCAGCTACGCGCCGAGCGCTCCACGCGCTACGAGGTGATCGCGCAGGTCATGGGCGCGGCGCAGCAGAGCGGGCTCGAGCGGATCGGTTTCGTGACGGACCCGCCGCCGCCGGCAGCCGCAACTCCAAAGGCGCCATAGCGCCGTTGCCGCGGTCCGCGAGGGGGCCAGTTCGACACGCCATCTCGCCGGGACTGCGAACCCGCGGGCTCGCTCCCGCGCGACGCGGTCAAACCCATGCGGCACGCCGCGCGGCGTACCCGTCCGCGGACGGTATAATCAGCCCTTTCCCCCGCCGAAGGGGAAACGACGCCATTTCATCCAGCAGAGCACCAAAGCGGCCGGTGCGAAAGCACCGACCCAGCGATCCCATCACACCATGCACGAAAAATACGTTCCCTCCGACGTCGAATCCGCCGCGCAAGGGCAATGGCGCGCCATCGACGCGTACAAGTCGACGGAAGTCACCGACAAGCCCAAGTTCTATTGCGTCTCGATGCTGCCGTACCCGTCGGGCAAGCTGCACATGGGTCACGTGCGCAACTACACGATCAACGACGTGATGTACCGCTATCTGCGGATGAACGGCTACAACGTGCTGATGCCGATGGGTTGGGACGCGTTCGGCATGCCGGCGGAAAACGCCGCGATGGCCAACAACGTGCCGCCGGCCAAGTGGACCTACGACAACATCGCTTACATGAAGAAGCAGATGCAGTCGATGGGCCTCGCAATCGACTGGTCGCGTGAAGTCGCCACCTGCAGCCCGGACTACTACAAGTGGAACCAGTGGCTGTTCCTGAAGATGCTGGAAAAGGGCATCGCGTACAAGAAAACCGGCACCGTCAACTGGGATCCGGTCGATCAAACCGTGCTCGCCAACGAGCAGGTGATCGACGGCCGCGGCTGGCGTTCGGGCGCGCTGGTCGAAAAGCGCGAAATCCCGATGTACTACATGCGCATCACGCAGTACGCGGACGAACTGCTGAACGACCTCGAAGGCCTCGGCTGGCCCGAGCGCGTCAAGATCATGCAGCAGAACTGGATCGGCAAGAGTTTCGGCGTGAACTTCGGCTTCCCGTACGAGATCGACGGCGAACAGAAGCTGCTGCGCGTGTTCACCACGCGCGCCGACACGATCATGGGCGTCACCTTCTGCGCGATCGCCGCTGAGCATCCGCTCGCCACGCGCCTCGCGAAAGACAAGCCGGAGTTGCAGGCTTTCATCGAGGAATGCAAGCGCGGCGGCGTTGCTGAAGCCGACGTCGCGACCATGGAAAAGAAGGGCATGGCCACCGGCTTCTACGTCACGCATCCGCTGACGCAGGAACAGGTCGAAGTGTGGATCGGCAACTACGTGCTGATGAGCTACGGCGAAGGCGCCGTGATGGGCGTGCCGGCGCACGACGAGCGCGACTTCGCGTTCGTGAAGAAATACGATCTGCCGATCAAGCAGGTGGTCGCCGTTCAAGGCAAGGAATACTCGACCGACGCCTGGCAAGAATGGTATGGCGACAAAACGGGCACGCTGATCAACAGCGGCAAGTACGACGGCCTCGGCTATGAGGCAGCGGTGGACCAGATCGCCGCGGATTTGAAGGAACTCGGTCTCGGCGACAAGCAGATCACGTGGCGTCTGCGTGACTGGGGCGTGTCGCGTCAGCGCTATTGGGGCACGCCGATTCCGATCATCCATTGCCCGACGTGCGGCGACGTGCCGGTGCCGGAAAAAGATCTGCCGGTGGTGCTGCCGGAAGACCTCGTGCCGGACGGCACCGGCAATCCGCTCGCCAAGTCGGAAGCGTTCGTGAACTGCACCTGCCCGACCTGCGGCGGCGCGGCCAAGCGCGAAACCGACACCATGGACACCTTCGTCGATTCGTCGTGGTACTTCTACCGCTATGCGTCGCCGGATGCGAAGACCATGGTCGACGAGCGCACCGACTACTGGGCGCCGATGGACCAGTACATCGGCGGCATCGAGCACGCGATTCTGCACCTCTTGTACTCGCGGTTCTGGGCGAAGGTGATGCGCGATCTCGGTCTGGTCAAGTTCGGCGAGCCGGCCAAAAATCTGCTGACGCAGGGCATGGTGCTCAACGAAACCTACTACCGTGAAAACGAAGCGGGCAAGAAGACCTGGTACAACCCGGCCGACGTGACCGTTTCGTTCGACGACAAGGGCCGCCCGGTCGGCGCCCTCCTGAATGCGGACGGCCAGCCGGTGGTGCTCGGCGGCGTCGAGAAAATGTCGAAGTCGAAGAACAACGGCGTCGATCCGCAATTGCTGATCGATCAGCACGGCGCGGACACCGCGCGTCTGTTCGTGATGTTCGCCGCGCCGCCCGAGCAGTCGCTCGAATGGTCCGGCTCGGGTGTGGAAGGCGCGAGCCGCTTCCTGCGCCGCGTGTGGAACTTCAGTCAGACGAACGAAGCTGCGTTACGCCAGGGCGGCACGTTCGACGCCGCTCAACTCAACGACGTCGAAAAGGCGCTGCGCCGCGAGATCTACAGCGTGCTGAAGCAGGCCGACTTCGACTACCAGCGTTTGCAGTACAACACGGTGGTGTCGGCCGCCATGAAGATGCTCAACGCGCTCGACAGCGCGAAGGGCGCCCGCCCGGCCGTGCTGCGCGAAACGTATAGCGTGATGCTGCGCGTGCTGTATCCGGTCGTGCCGCACCTCACGTTCCAGCTGTGGCAGGAACTCGGTTACGCCGACGAACTGGGCTCGCTGCTCGACGCGCCGTGGCCGAAGGTCGACGAGAAGGCGCTGGAGCAGTCCGAGATCGAACTCGTGCTGCAGGTGAACGGCAAGGTGCGCGGCGCGCTCACGGTGGCGAAAGACGCCTCGCGTGAAGCGATCGAGCAGCTCGCCGCCGCGCACGAGATGGTCGCGAAGTTCAGCGAAGGCAAGGCGCCGAAGAAGATCGTCGTGGTGCCGGGCCGTCTCGTGAACGTGGTCGTGTGAGTTTCGACGAAGACATGACAGCAGGCAGGACGCCGCCGCGCGCGGCGGCGCTTGTCCGTGCTGGGGAATCTACTGCGAACCAGGAGCCAATGTGACTCGCAGATCGTTTTTGACGCTGGCTTGCAGCGTGCTGATGTTGTCCGCCTGCGGCTTCCAGCTGCGCGGCCAGCAGGACTACGCATTCAAACGCCTCTTTATCGCCGGCGGTTCGCCGGCGGCGGCCGCGCGCTTGACGCGTATCGTGCAAGGCGGCAGCGACACGGTCGTGGTCACTTCGGTCGCGAATGCCGACGCCACGTTGCAGATCACGGAAGGCCGCGGCACCAGCACGCTGACGCTGAACTCGCTGGGCGCAGTCGAAGAGTATCAATTGAATCTCAACATGAACTATTCGCTGATCGCCAAGGACGGCACGCTGCTGATTCCGCCGAGCGTGATCGCGTTGAACCGCGCGATGACCTATAGCGACCAGTTCTCGCAAGCGAAATCAGCCGAAAGCGAGATTCTCTTCGCCGATATGGAAAACGACGCGATCGACCAGCTCACGCGCCGTCTGGGCGTCGTGCGCTCGATGCATCCGGCGCCGGGCCAGGAAGTGCCGTCGGTTGCGCCGCGCGCGCCGCTACCGCCGCCGCCGCTGTGAGCGTCGTATTCCGTTCACTTTGTTCAATGTGCCGTACCTGTTCAACCTCGCCGATCGGTAGCCATGCAACTGCGACTTGACGCGCTCGAAGCGCATCTCGCCAAGGGACTCGCCGGACTGTACGTCGTGTACGGCGACGAGCACCTGCTCGCGCAGGAAGCATGCGACCGCATTCGCGCCGCGGCGCGCGCGGCCGGCTTCACCGACCGCTCGGTGTTCACGGTCGAGCGCGGGTTCGACTGGAGTTCGCTGCTGGGCGCGAGCCAGTCGATGTCGCTGTTCGGCGACCGTCAACTGGTCGAGTTGCGTATTCCATCGGGCAAACCCGGCAAGGAAGGCGCGGACGCGCTGAAAGCGCTCGCTGCTGCCGTCAATGACGACGTGCTCACCATGATCACGCTGCCGCGGCTCGACGCGGCCACGCAGAAGTCGGCGTGGTTCACGGCTTTATCCGACGCGGGCGTCGCGTTGAAGATCGATCCGGTCGAGCGCGCGCAGTTGCCGAATTGGGTCGGCCAACGGCTCGCCGCGCAGGGCCAGCGAGTTGCCGCCGGCGAAGAAGGGCGGCGTGCGTTGGCGTTCATCGCCGAGCGCGTGGAAGGCAATCTGCTCGCCGCGCATCAGGAAATTCAGAAGCTCGGCTTGCTGTATCCGTCTGGGTCCCTCAGCTTCGAACAGGTTCAGGACGCTGTGCTCAACGTCGCGCGTTACGACGTTTTCAAGCTAAACGAAGCGATGCTGGCCGGCGACGTCGGCCGCTTGTCGCGCATGCTCGACGGACTGCGCGGCGAAGGCGAGGCCGCGGTGCTGGTGCTGTGGGCCGTGGTCGAAGAAGTGCGCACGCTGCTGCGGATCAAGCGCGGCGTCGCGGCCGGCAAGCCGCTGGCGATGCTGGTGCGCGAAAACCGCGTGTGGGGGCCGCGCGAGCGGCTGATTGGACCGGCGTTGTCGCGCGTGAGCGAAGGTGCGCTGGAAAAAGCGCTGGCGCTGGCGGCGCGGCTCGATCGTCAGGTGAAGGGTTTGTCGGGCGGCACGCCCGGCAATCATCGCAACGATCCGCCGCCCGATCCGTGGGATGGCCTGTTCGAGTTGGCCATGACGGTGGCTTCGCCGAAAACGGCGCCGGTGCCGCCGCCACGACCTCGAAGCGCGGCAGCGGCGCCTGCTCGAAGGCCGGCCTGAGCCACAACGGCAAGCCTGCCGGGCGAGCGCCTAGCCGCTGCCGCTAGCGCTTCGAGTAGCGCTCAAGCGTGCGACGTCCGGCATCTGGCGGCCTAGGCTACAAGGATTGCACTGGCCGGCGCCGCAAGCAAAGCGCCTTCACCCGACTTACAATCGCTTCATCTTTCGCCAATTCTGCCTGTCCGCCGCACGTCGACGTGCGCGGCACCACGAGAATCACCATGGATATCGACCAGTACATGACCGACCTCGGCCGCCGTGCCCGCCAAGCTTCGCGGGCGATGGCACGGGCGTCGACGGCAGCGAAGAATGCCGCGCTCGCGGCCGTTGCGCAGGCAATCGAACGCGATGCCGCGCTGCTGAAAGAAGCCAACGCGCGCGACGTCGCGCGGGCTCGCGAGAAGGGTCACGATGCCGCGTTCATCGATCGTTTGACGCTGTCGGATAAAGCGCTGAAGACGATGGTCGAAGGTTTGCGGCAAGTCGCTGCGCTGGCCGATCCGATCGGCGAGATCAGCAATTTGAAGTACCGGCCGAGCGGCATTCAGGTCGGTCAGATGCGCGTGCCGCTGGGCGTGATCGGCATCATCTACGAATCGCGGCCGAACGTGACGATCGACGCCGCCGCGCTGTGCCTGAAGTCGGGCAACGCGACGATTCTGCGCGGCGGTTCGGAAGCGCTCGAATGCAATACGGCGTTGGCGAAGCTGATCGGTGAAGGGCTGGAAGCGGCCGGTTTGCCGCAAGATGCCGTGCAAGTGGTGGCCACCTCGGACCGTGCGGCTGTCGGCAAGCTGATCACGATGACCGAATTCGTCGACGTGATCGTGCCGCGCGGCGGCAAGAGCCTGATCGAGCGCCTGATGAACGAAGCGCGCGTGCCGATGATCAAGCACCTCGACGGCATCTGCCACGTCTACGTGGACGACCGCGCGGATCTGGCCAAGGCGCTGACTGTCTGCGACAACGCCAAGACGCACCGCTACGGCACCTGCAACACGATGGAAACGCTGCTGGTCGCGCGCGGCATTGCAGCCGAAGTGTTGCCGCCGTTGGGCAAGCTGTATCGCGATAAGCAAGTCGAGCTGCGAGTGGACGCGGCGGCGCGCGCTGTGCTGGCGGATGCGGGTGTGGGACCGCTCGTCGATGCCACCGAAGAAGACTGGCGCACCGAATATCTCGCGCCGGTGCTGGCGATCAAGGTGGTCGACGGCCTCGATGCGGCGATCGAGCACATCAACACGTACAGCTCGCAGCACACCGACGCGATCGTCACGGAAGACCACGATCGCGCCATGCGCTTCCTGCGCGAAGTGGATTCGGCGAGCGTGATGGTCAACGCATCAACGCGTTTCGCGGATGGTTTCGAATTCGGCCTCGGCGCGGAAATCGGCATTTCAAACGACAAGCTGCATGCGCGCGGACCGGTGGGTCTGGAAGGGCTGACGTCGCTCAAGTACGTCGTGCTGGGCCACGGTGAAGGCCGGCAATAAACGAGAGGACCGCTGATGCTTTGGGTAAAGACGTTTCACATCGTTCTGATTGCTTCATGGTTCGCCGGCCTGTTCTATTTGCCGCGCATCTTCGTCAATCTGGCGATGGAAACGGAACCCGCGGCGACGGCGCGTCTGTTGACGATGGCGCGCAAGCTGTTTCGCTTCATGACGTTCATCGCGGTGCCGGCGCTGGCGTGCGGGTTGTGGTTGTGGCTGGTGATCGGCATCGGGCGCGGACAGGGTTGGATTCACGCGAAGGTTGGCGTAGTGGTGCTGCTGATCATCTATCACGCTTATTGCGGCGTGCTGCTGCGGACCTTCGAGCGCGGGGAGAATCGTCGCTCGGATAAGTGGTATCGGATGTTTAATGAGCTGCCGGTGTTGGGGATGCTGGCGGCGGTGGCGTTGGTGGTGATTAAGCCGTTCTAAGATACTCGCGTGCGTTGGTTGAGTGCAGGTTGTTGTAGGCTTCGATTTGGAAAAGGGCAGTTTGCCGGATTCGGCAAACTGCCCTTTTTTATTGTCGGCGCTGGCGCGGGGCGCATTGTCTTAGGCCGACTGGCTAGCTTGGGTTGCCAGCCTATATTGGGACGGCCGATGCCCTGCGGCCTGATTTATAATTTCCGAACCACTGGCAGCAGCCGGTGGTCAGGTTTGACAGCCTGCGTCAGAAACCGCACACCCGCTGGCGCGGGGCGTGCGTCTGTCTCTGCACGTCTATATTTCAATGGGCGGGCGGTGGCGGGGAGCCGCGAGGCTCGCCGGTTTGTTTCTGGCCCGGTCTGTCAACCCGTTACATGCCCGCTCACCCTCCTTGCAAGCGAGTGTCGGGCGATCCATGTCAGTCTTAGGGAGATCGCACCATGAGCAAGTCCATCAAAAATCAACCTGCCTCACGCCCGCCAGTCGATGCCTTGCAGTACGAAAAACTCGCTCTGTCGGCATTCGGTTCGTGCGAACGGCAACTGACTCAACTCAACAGACTGGCTACACTTGCGACCTTGATATATAGGAATCCTGCATTGACGAATCACGAGCGGCGTAGCCGGCAAGTGCTGCTCGAGTTGCTGGTCGAGACATGCGCGGTAAGCGATTGGCCTGCCGCAAAACGCCTATGCAACTGGTGGCCGCACCAGATCGTGCGGCCGTCAGAAAATCTGATCACGATGACTCAATTCGTCGACGCGATCGTGACGCGCTGCCCGTAGCGGGCGGCTCATCCTTTGCAACCCGCTGGTCACTCTTGGTCAGGCGAGTTCGCATCTATTTATCTGAATCCGGATCGGCTGATGTGACGTCGCTCGCCGGATGGCAGGAATGCGCGGCGTGCATTGCGTCACTGCGTTTGGGCGCTCAACGCAGATTCGCCGTTTTGACTTGAGTTCTTGATTGCATCCCGCACACCGATGCTCAATTTAAGGCGCGATTTATCGCTGCTTCGATTAAGACTTTTCCGAACATGGCGCAATAGTTTCGCCACAAATGTCCGCTGCTTAGCAAGCGTCAACGCTGCCATTTCGCGGCCTACAGTGAAGCACTTTCCTATTGTCCGCTCGTCTTGCGTAACGGACGTCTACAGCTCTTCATCTCTCGACTGCCGACAGCGCTGTCGCCGTGACAGTTGCACAAATTCTCTGCACTCAAATCTCTCGTCTCCTTTGTCTGAAATGCCCGCGCGTCCCTGAGGAGTTTTAGTCCTTGTCTGATTCCGTCTGCTTCTCTCGTCTCATATTCTGCAAATCGAACATTAGCAAAGCACGACGGCCCTAGCCACGCTTCGCTCGATGTCGGGCCGCAAACGTGGTTGTCGTGTTTTTAATTTTTACTGTGAGTATTCATGAACAAGAATCGATTTCGCCGGGTATTTAGCAAACGTCTCGGCATGCTCGTCGCTGTTGCAGAGAATGTGGCGAGCCAAGGCAAACAGGCCGGCGAAAGCTCCGCAGCCGGCGTAACCGGCCGCGAACTGGGCGTCATTTCGACAATGACCACCACGGCACTGGCGCTGCTGGTATTTCACCCTTCCCTGAGCCAGGCGCAGTCGCTGCCCACCAATGGCCAGGTGATATCGGGTCAGGCGAGCATCTCGCAGACCAATCCGACCACGATGACCATCAATCAGGGTACGCAGCGTACCGTGATCGACTGGAACTCGTTCAACGTGGCGAAGGACAACACGGTCCAGTTCAATCAGCCGAACGCACAGGCACAGGCTTTGAACCGCGTGGTGGGCGGCGTGGCGTCGAACATTCAAGGTTCGTTGCTGGCCAACGGTCAAGTGCTGATCCAGAACGCGAACGGCGTGCTTTTCAGCAAGGGCGCGGTGGTGAACGTCGGTTCGCTGCTGGCGACGACGAAGTCGATCGACTCGAACGCCTTCATGGCCGGCAACCCGCTGGCACTGAAGTCCACGGGCACGAACGCAAGTGTAGTCAACGACGGTTCCATCCAGGCGCAAGGCTACGTGGTCATGACGGGCGACCAGGTGCGCAACAGCGGCACGATCACGACGGCGCCGGGCGGCCAGGTGGCGCTCGCCGCGGGCGACAGCGCGACGGTCGCGCTGCCCAATGGCCAAGGCATCATGCTGACGCTGACGAATGCGTCGGCGAACGCGCTGGTGGAAAACAGCGGCAACATCCTCGCCAACAATGGCTCGGTGCTGCTGACGGCACGCGGCAAGGACACGCTGCTCAACACGGTGGTGAACCTCTCGGGCGTGACGCGCGCGGGCACGGTGGTGGCCGATGCAGGCGCGACGGGCGACGTGGCGGTGACGGGCAAGATCGATGCGTCGAACAAGGCGGCAGGTGGCGTGGGCGGCACGGTGGTGCTGTCGGGCGACCGCGTGGGCGTGTTCGGCAATGCATCGGTGGACGTGAGCGGCGATGCGGCTGGCGGCAAGGTGATCATGGGCGGCGACAGCCTGCATCAGCTCGCGGGCACGCAGGCGCAAACGATGCTGCAGGACGGCGTGAACTTCGCGAACTACACGCAGGTGGATGCGGGCGCGACGATCAAGGCGGACTCCGCGCACGGTAACGGCGGCTTCGTCGAAACGTCGGGTCATAACCTGAACGTCGAAGGCGCAGTGAGCGCAGCGGCACCGGAGGGCAAGGCCGGCCAGTGGCTGATCGACCCGACGGACGTGACGATCAGCACGGGCGCGGACGCGGGCTATACGGGCAACGTGACGGGCGGATTTAGCGGCACGGGCAACACAGCGACGGTGAAGAACACGACGATCAGCAACGCGCTGAACGCGGGCACGGACGTGACGATCACGACGGCGAGCGCGGGCACGGCGACGGGCAACATCGTGCAGCAGGCGGGCGCCAACATCACGAAGACGGCAGGCGCAGCGGCGAACCTGACGCTGGCAGCCAACGGCAGCATCACGCTGAACGGCAACATCACGTCGACGTCGAATGCGCTGAACCTGAATCTGACGGCGGCCATGGGTGGCCACAATGGCACGCTATGGCAGCAGAGCGGCACCATCGACCTCAATGGCGGCAACCTGACTGCTTATGCCGATGTGACCGGTCAAAGCTCCGGCAACGGCCTGGCATTTGGCGGCACCGTGAACAATGTCGGCGGCGGTTCGATTACGGGTCTCGCCAACACGGGCGCGGGCGTGATGTTCGTGGGCAACTTCACGGAGGTTGGCAACGGCACGCTGACCGTGACTGGTTCGTCAAACTCAGGCAACGGCGTTTATTTCGACAAAAATTCGGGCCTGACGTTGACCGGTGGCGGTACGAATGTCTTTGGCACATCCAATTTGGGTAGTGGCATTCAATTCACAGTTCCCGGTTCCGGCCAGGTTAACGTCGATGTACTGAACAACGCCACACTCAATCTGACCGGAAGCAGTTCGAACGGCACCGGTGTCTCCATGGGTGCCGAAAATTATTCAGTTGCCGCAACCAGTTTCAATGTCTCGGATACCGCGGCTATCAATGTAGTTGGCACTAGCACCCAGAGCTATGGCATTCTCGGCTATGCGACCCACATCAACGCACAGGGTGACGCAAAGGTCAACCTGAACGGGACCAGCTCTAATGGAACGGGCGTTTCGGTCTACAGCAACGGCGCTCCGGCTTACCTCAATACTGCGGACAACGCGACTATCCATATTGGTGGCGCCAGCACGAACGGCACGGGGGCATCCATATCGGCAATGGGAGGCGTGTCTGGCAATAGCGCGTTGAGTGTTGAGGGCACGAGCACGAACGGCACGGGGGCGTCGCTGAGTTTGACGGGCAACGTGACGGGCAACGCATCGCTGGACGTGGCTGGTACAAGCACGAACGGTGCGGGCGCCTATATCGCAGGAAGCTATAACTTCTCGGATAACTCTGCGTTGCACGTGGACGGTACATCCGACAGCGGAATCGGGACGGAAATCGCTGCGTGGACCAACAAGGACGCAAATGGAACCATCATCGGTGATATCGGTTATGGCCCGGCAGCATTCAATCTCACCAATCAGGCTTCCGTCGACATCCAAGGCACCTCTAACACTTCCACAGGAATGGTTGATCGTAGTAACTGGAACATCCAGAATAACGCTTCGGCAGATCTAAGCGGCAATGGCGGAGAGGCGGGCTATGTTTCGGGTTCCAAGGGATATCCCACGACTTACAACGTTACGGACAACGGCAGTCTGACCATTGAAGGTCACGGTGGAACTCAGGGCGGCGTCTACATCCCGAATCTGAATGCGACGGGCAATGGGGCGGTCACAATAATCGGAACCTCAACCGACGGCGCAGGGATTGAAAATCCCAGTATCAATGGGACCCGTGCCGTTGCTGCGGACAACGCATCTATTTCGATTGAAGGGCAATCGACCAACGGCAGCGGTGTTGATTTGCCGAACGTCAGTGTCAACGGAAATGGCAGCATCGACGTCACTGGCAACTCGACCAATGGCTCGGGCGTGATCGAAGGCGCCAACGGTTCGATCAACATCTCGGGTAATGGCGCAGCCAACATCTCGGGCAACTCGACGAACGGCAACGGTGCGGTGATCGACGGTGATGTGAACGTGACGGATAACGGCACGATCAACATCGGCGGCAACACGATCAACGGTTCGGGCGTGATAGAAGGCGACAACGGTTCGATCAACATTTCGGGCAACGGCGCAGCCGACATCTCGGGTGGGTCGACCAACGGTAACGGCACGGACATCAACGGTTCGATCAACACGTCGGGTAACGGTTCGACCGATATCAGCGGCAACTCGACCAATGGTTCGGGTGTGATCGTCGATCCGAACGGTTCGATCAACACGACCGATAACGGCACGACCAACATCTCCGGTGATTCGGCCAACGGTTCGGGTGTGGTGGACAACGGCTCGATCAACACGTCGGGTAACGGTTCGACCGATATCAGCGGCAACTCGACCAATGGCTCGGGCGTGATCGTCGATCCGAACGGTTCGATCAACACCACCGACAACGGCACGACCAACATCTCCGGTGATTCGACCAACGGTAACGGCACGGACATCAACGGCTCGATCGACACGAGCGGGAACGGTTCGACCGATATCTCCGGCAACTCGACGAACGGCAACGGCGCGGTGATCGACGGTGACGTGAACGTGACGGACAACGGCACGATCAACATCAGCGGCAACTCGACCAATGGTTCGGGTGTGGTCGAAGGCGACAACGGTTCGATCGACATCTCGGGCAATGGCGCAGCTGACATCTCGGGCAACTCGACGAACGGCAACGGTGCAGTCATCGACGGTGACGTGAACGTGACGGACAACGGCACGGTCAACATCAGCGGCGGCTCGACCAATGGTTCGGGTGTGATCGAAGGCGACAACGGTTCGATCGACATCTCGGGCAACGGCGCAGCCGACATCTCGGGCAACTCGGCGAACGGCAACGGCGCGGTGATCGAGGGTGACGTGAACGTGACGGACAACGGCACGGTCA